>NZ_JADBQK010000023.1:0-75366 GCF_014895885.1 Enterobacter cloacae complex sp. P17RS | reverse complement strand
CCTGTCCCTGTCTACCATGTCCCCGAACAAGTGTTCACTATGTCCCCGGACCGTACAGGGGAGAGGGTGAGGAGGACTCAGGCCGTCACGGTCACGCTCTGCCCTTCAAAGCTCACGGTCTGGCCGGCGACAATTTTGCAGCGCTTGCGGGTTTCCACCACGCCGTCGACTAAAACCCGCCCGTCGGCGATAACGATTTTCGCCTGCGCGCCGCTTTCGCTCCAGCCTTCGAGCTTGAGCAGATCGCACAGCTCAACGTGCGGGTGTTTGCCTAATGAAAATGTGGCCATCTTATGCTTCCTCTACATCGTGGTACTCTTCGCATGCCTGCAAAGTATTCTGAATCAGTGTTGCTACAGTCATCGGGCCAACGCCGCCCGGCACTGGCGTAATGTAAGAGGCGCGAGCCGCGGCATCTTCGTACACCACGTCGCCGACCACTTTGCCGTTTTCCAGACGGTTAATCCCGACGTCCACGACAATCGCGCCCTCTTTGATCCACTCGCCCGGAATAAAGCCCGGCTTGCCGACCGCGACGATCAGCAGATCGGCGTTTTCAACGTGGTGACGCAGGTTTTTGGTAAAGCGGTGGGTCACGGTGGTGGTGCAGCCGGCCAGCAGCAGCTCCATGCTCATCGGACGGCCCACGATATTGGACGCGCCGATGACCACGGCGTTCAGGCCGTAGGTGTCGATGTTATAACGCTCCAGCAGCGTCACGATGCCGCGCGGGGTGCACGGGCGCAGACGCGGCGCGCGCTGGCACAGGCGGCCCACGTTGTACGGATGGAAACCGTCGACGTCTTTATCCGGCGCGATACGCTCCAGCACCTTCACGTTGTCGATGCCCGCAGGCAGCGGCAGCTGAACCAGAATGCCGTCGATCTCTTTATCGGCATTCAGGGTGTCAATAAGTTCCAGCAGTTCCGCTTCGCTGGTGGTTTCCGGCAAATCGTAAGAGCGGGAGACGAACCCCACCTCTTCACACGCTTTGCGTTTACTGCCGACATAAATCTGTGATGCCGGGTTGCTGCCAACCAGCACAACGGCCAGCCCGGGAGCGCGTTTTCCGGCGGCTTTACGCGCCTTCACTTTTTCCGCGACCTCAGAGCGCACCTGCTGCGCAATCGTTTTACCGTCAATAATCTTTGCTGCCATCAGAGAGAAGATTCCGTCTGTAACGTTTGAAAGGGGGGATTGCCTGTATTTTGTCAGAAGCGAGCGCCGCTGTCAGTCACCCTTTACGAGTTTTCATCCGTGAGGCGCAAAAACCCTTCTTAAGGGATGGTCAATTTCTTAGACGGGATTAGGATGTGACCTGGCGAAATGGCAGTGTTTTGACATATTTAAAAATTACATCCTGAGCTACTTTGTCTCCTCCGAAATAAGTTTTCAATTATGCAATTGAACGTATTTCTTATTCCCGATTTTTCGCGGGAAGGGTTATTTACATTTTAAAGGAATAGACATGAAACTCAGCAACATTGCTTCTTCTGTTATTGCAACACTGGCCCTGGTCGCGGGTGCCGCTAATGCAGCCGATCCCGTTACGCCGGTTACCGTAAATGGCGGTACCGTGCATTTTAAAGGTGAACTGGTTAATGCTGCTTGTTCAGTAAATACCGATTCTTCCGAGCAGACGGTTAATCTCGGTCAGTATCGTACCGCGAAATTCACCAAAGTGGGCGACACCACCTCTAATATTCCGTTCAACATTGAACTGAATGACTGCGATCCACTGGTTGCGAAAACCGCTGCCGTTGCTTTCACCGGCCAGATCGACGCGACCGACAAAACCCTGCTGGCCGTGACGTCCGGTAACAACGACAACACCGCGAAAGGCGTGGGTATCGAGATCCTCGACAGCAAATCCAGCGTGCTGACCCCGGACGGTGCCACCTTCTCTGCCGCGAAAGACCTGATTAAAGGGACTAACACCCTGCAATTCACCGCGCGCTACAAATCAACGGCTGCAACCACCGAGCCAGGCCAGGCGAACGCTGACGCCACCTTCGTAATGAAATACGAATAATACCCTCGCACAGGGATGTTCAGGCCTCAGGGACGAGGCCCGTCATACGCTACTGCCAGGAACGAAGGATGACAAGGACTGGAACACTACTGCTGTTAACCCTTGCGATGGCCTGCCCGGCATCGGCGCATACCGTGGTGATCGAAGGCGGCAAGGTGCATCTTCGTGGGGAGCTGGTAAACGGCGGCTGCGCCGTGGCGCCCGACAGCCAGAATATGCGCATCGACATGGGGCAGTACCGAACCAATTCATTTTCCGGTGTGGGCAGCTTTTCAACGGTTAATGTGCCGTTCACCGTGCGGCTGCTGGACTGCAGCGTGGATGTCTCCCGCATCGTGGGGATCCAGTTTCAGGGCGTGACGCCCGCGGAAGATCCGCAGGTTTTTCTGGCGACATCGCGGCCAGGTGAAACGCCTGTCAGCAGCGGCGTAGGGCTGGCGCTTTTTGATGAGCAGCAGCGTCAGATTATCCCGAATGCGACGGCCGTCAGCTGGTTGCCCGTGAATACCAGCGAGCTCGCATTTCATTTTAGCGCCCGCTATCGCGCTATTTCCGAACACCTCGTGCCAGGCAATATTCAGTCGGATGTCTGGTTTACGTTGATTTATCCATAACACCTGCGAACACATTATTAAAGGTACGGTTTTGATGAATATGCTAATTAAACCAGGACTGCTTTTATCGTTTATTTTAATGATGGTTTCTGCTTGCGCGAATGCTTCCGGCGGTATTGCGCTGGGGGCCACGCGCGTTATTTATCCGGCGGATGCGAAGCAAACGTCGCTGGCGATCACCAACAGCAATAAACAAGAACGCTACTTAATTAACGCGTGGATCGAAAATGCCAGCGGGCAAAAGGAAAAAACCTTTGCCGTCACGCCGCCGCTGTTCGTTAGCGAGCCGGACAGCGAAAACACGCTGCGTATTATTTACGCCGGGCCCGCGCTGCCCGCCGATCGCGAATCGCTCTTTTACATGAACGTGAAGGCGATCCCGTCAGTGAACAAAGCGAAAACGGAAAACAATAACGTGCTGCAGCTGGCGATCCTTTCGCGCATCAAGCTGTTTGTGCGCCCGAATAACCTGGCGATGCAGCCGGATGAGGCGCTTTCCCAGCTGCGCTTTGAGCGCGTGGGGAACCATCTCAAAGTCAGCAACGCCTCGCCGTATTACATCACTCTGGTCAACCTGAAGCTGGGCGGTCAGACGCTCGAAAACCTGATGGTCGCGCCGAAAAACTCGGCTCAGCAGGTGCTGCCTGCCGGGGCTGGCGGTACGCTCTCCTGGCAGAGCGTGAATGACTACGGTGCCATTACACCGGCGCGCAGCGTCAACCTGTGAGCAGAGTCAGGGCGATGAAAAACCACCAGGGACGTTACTGCCCGGTTGCACTGGCGCTGATGGCCGCGCTCTGGCCGCAGGCTGGCTGGAGCGAAAGCTACTTCAACCCGGCCTTCTTATCCGACGACACCGCCAGCGTGGCGGATTTGTCGCGTTTTGAACAGGGGCACCAGCAGGCACCCGGCATCTATCGCGTGGATATCTGGCGTAACGATGAGTTTATCGGCACCCAGGACGTGCGTTTTGAACAGGCCGAGAACACGCCGCCGGTGGCGGGCGGCCTGTCGCCGTGCATTACGCGCGCGATGCTCGATCGCTTTGGCGTCAACGTTGCCGCATTTCCCGAGCTGGCGAAGGTGCAGGGTGAAACGTGCGTTCCATTGACCACGGCCATTCCCGGCAGCGAAACGGTATTTAACTTTGCTTCACAGCGCCTGAACGTCAGCCTGCCGCAGGTGGCAATGCAAAACAGCGCGCGCGGCTATATTCCGCCTGAACAGTGGGATGAAGGCATTCCCGCCGCGCTGGTGAACTATAGCTTTACGGGCAACCGGGGAAGCGAAGACGACAGCTATTACCTGAACCTGCAGAGCGGGCTGAACTATGGTGCCTGGCGTTTACGCAACAACGGCGCATGGCGCTACACGCAAAATAACGGGAAGCGGCGCAGCGAGTGGCAGAATATTGGCACCTGGGCGCAGCGCACCGTTATCCCACTGAAAAGTGAGCTGGTGCTGGGCGACAGCAACACCGGGAATGACGTTTTCGACAGCGTCGGTTTTCGCGGCGGGCGGCTCTATTCGTCTGACAGCATGTACCCCGACAGCCTGCAGGGTTACGCGCCGACCGTGCGCGGTATTGCCCGTACGCCTGCCAAAGTGGTGGTTCGCCAGAACGGCTACGTTATCTATCAAAGCTACGTCCAGCCCGGCGCGTTCGCCATTACCGATCTTAACCCGACCTCCTCCAGCGGTGACCTTGACGTCACGGTGGAAGAGAAAGACGGCAGCCAGCAGCGCTACACCGTGCCGTACTCCACCGTGCCGCTCCTGCAGCGTGAAGGGCGCTGGAAATATGACCTCGTGGCGGGGGATTACCGCAGCGGTAACAGCGACCAGGATACACCGTTCTTCGCCCAGGGCACCCTGATTACCGGCCTTGCTAACGGCTTTACGCTCTATGGCGGCACCCAGCTGGCGTCACGCTATACCGCAGTGGCCGTCGGTGCCGGGAAAAACCTCGGTGACTGGGGCGCAGTCTCCGTCGATATCACCCACGCCCGCAGCCAGCTCGCGGACGACAGCAAACATGAAGGTCAGTCCCTGCGTTTTCTCTATGCAAAATCGCTGAACGGGTTTGGCACCAACTTCCAGCTGCTGGGCTACCGCTACTCAACGAAGGGGTTTTACACCCTGGACGACGTGGCCTGGCGCTCAATGGAGGGCTACCAGTATGCCGATAGCCAGGACGATAACGATGTGCCGGACGTGCAGAGCTATCACAACCTGACGTGGAATAAAAAAGGCCGCTTCCAGCTCAACATTTCCCAGTCGCTGGGGGATTACGGCTCGGTCTATATCTCCGGGAGCGAGCAAACCTACTGGGGGACGGACGAAACGAACCTCTGGTATCAGCTGGGCTACGCGGGGGGCGTGAAGGGGATCAATTACTCCCTGTCATGGTCGTGGAACAAATCCGTCGGGATCGACGGTACCGACCGGATCGCGTCGTTTAACGTCTCCGTGCCGTTTAGCCTCTTTACCCGCCAGGGCTATCGCCGGGACAGCGCGATCGATCGCGCCTATGCCACCGCATCCGCCAGCCGAAACAGCGATGGCGACACGAGCTGGCAAACCGGCGTCAGCGGCACGCTGCTTGAGGACCGCAACCTGAACTACAGCGTGACCCAGGGACACGCCAGCACCAACGGCTCAAGCGGAAGCGCCAGCGCCAACTGGCAGGCAACCTACGGCACGCTGGGCGTGGGCTACAACTATTCCCGCAATCAGCACGATCTCAACTGGCAGCTCTCCGGCGGGGTGGTTGGCCATTCAGACGGCGTGACCTTCAGCCAGCCGCTGGGCGATACCAACGTGCTGATTAAGGCGCCGGGGGCATCAGGCGTCAGCGTGGAAAACCAGACCGGCGTGAAGACCGACTGGCGAGGCTACGCGGTCATGCCGTATGCCACCGTCTACCGCTACAACCGCGTGGCGCTGGATACCAATACCATGAGCAACAACACCGACATCGAAAACAACGTGAGCAGCGTGGTGCCGACCAAAGGCGCGCTCGTCCGCGCCAGCTTTGATACCCGCATTGGCGTGCGCGCCCTGCTGACGGTAACGCGCGGCAACCAGCCGGTGCCGTTCGGCGCCGTGGTGCGCGAAACCCAGAGCGGCGTGACCAGCATGGTGGGGGATGACGGGCAAATTTACCTGAGTGGGCTGCCGCTGGAAGGCGAACTGCTGGTCCAGTGGGGTAACGGGGCGCAGTCCCAGTGCCGTGCGCCTTACAGCTTGCCTGAAAAGAGCCTGCAACAGGCGATCACACTTAAGGGGATCCGCTGTGATTAAAATCCATATCTTTGCCTTGTCGCTTCTGGCACTCCTGCCCGCGACAAACGCGTTAGCCACCGTGTGCGTCAATGAAAAGGGCGTGCCGACGGAGGTGCATTACGACCTGACGGATAAATTCAACAGCTCGAATAACCAGGTTGGGCAGGTTGTCACCCTCAGCGAGAAATCGCAGTGGGTGGGGGTAAACGCCGTCTGCCCGAAGGGCACCGTCGGGAATACCACCAAGCGCAGCTACGTGACGGATTACCCGATCACCGGGACCAGCGATGGCTATCAGTATCTGAAGCTTAACGACTATCTGGACGGGGCGATGAAGATCACGGACAGCTATGCTGGCGCGTTTTATCCACCCAAAAACTATATCCAGATGGGGAGCCATCCGAACGTTTCAAAAAACAAACCGTTTGGCGTGCAGGATTCCAGCCTTATTTTCCGTCTTAAGGTGACCCGACGCTTTATCAATATGGTGGTGATCCCGCGTGCCACCATGTTCCGCGTTTACGTCACCACCACCTCCTCCGATCCGTTGACCACGCCGGTCTACACCATCAGCTACAGCGGAACCATTCAGGTGCCGCAGAGCTGCGCCATCAACGCCGGCAATGTGGTTGAATTTGATTTCGGCGACATTGGCGCCTCCCTGTTCAGCAAGGCGGGCGTGGGTAACAAGCCGGAGGGCGTCTCATCGCAAAGCAAAACCATCGCGATTAAATGCACCAACGTGGAGGCAAACGCCATGCTGACGATGCGCGTCGAGGCTGAAAAGGTCTCCAATAATGTGGTGGTGTCGGATAACCCGGATGTGGGGTTTATCATTGCCAACGAGAGCGGTGCGCCGCTCACGCCTAACAACCTGACGAGCAAAATTCCGTTCCGCCTGGACGACAGCGCGCAGGCGCAGGTGGGGATCCGGGTCTGGCCGGTGAGCGTGACGGGCAACAAGCCAGCGGAAGGGCGCTTTACCTCGCGCGGATATTTGCGTGTGGATTACGACTAAGGAGCAGACATGCGAAACGGGATCCGTTTTATCACCGTGGCGCTCTTTGCGCTTTGCACCCAGGCTCAGGCGGAAACCGCATTGGGCGAAATTAATATTCGGCTCTACGGCAATATCGTCGATTTCACCTGCGTGGCTGAGGGTAACGATAGCGACAAAACGGTCACGCTGGGCACCTGGCCCACGAAGCAGCTCAACACCACGGGGAGCCGCACGCAGCCTATGCCCTTCACGCTGAAGCTGACCGGCTGTCCGCCCGGGGCGGCGTCCATTACGTTCTCGGGTAAGGCTGACGGGAGCAATAGCGGGTTGCTGGCGCTGAATGATGCCAGTACAGCGAGCCACGTCGCCGTCGAGATCAGGGATGCGGATAAAACGCGTCTGGCGCTTCAGCAGGCCAGCCAGCCGGTCACGGTTGATGCACAGGGGAATGCGACCCTATCATTTTATGCCAATTATATTGCCACGGCCGATAACCCTCAGCCCGGACGGGCTGATGCGGATGCTACCTTCATGATTAATTATAATTAGCACTGACCGCACTCCCTGCAGCTCGGATAAACTGCAGGGAGTGAATTCAGGTTATAGCAGCTCGTGTGCTTTGGCGTAATCTATTAATTCCACGATGCTTTGTACGCCAAGCTTGGAATAAATATTGGATTTGTGCGCACTGATGGTCTTATTGCTTAACAGTAACTGTTCAGCAATCTCCTTATTGGATAATCCATTCGCCAGATAACGTAATACCGTGACCTCGCGATTCGATAATGGCATATCCGCTGCCATCCCTTTTCCCGAACCCATATGGTTTATAAAATTCAGCGTTTCCGACGGGAAAAAAGAATAACCCATCAGAATCATCTCTACGGCGTTGTAGATCTCACCCAAATCTTTTCGTTTACTGACGAAGCCGTTGGCCCCGGCGCGAATCGCACGACCCGCGTAAAATAACTCTGATTTAGAGGAGAGGAACAGAATCTTGATGTCTTTGTTTAAGTTTCTGATTCTCTTCAGTAAAGCGAAGGCGTCTGTGCCCGTAAGTTCGATGTCAAGGATCACCAAATCGATAGGATGATTGCGAATACAGTCAAGAACTTCATGGCTATCGCCAGACTTAAGCTTGACTGTGATATTTTTATTTTTCTGTAGCAGGACCTCTATCGACATTCTGACGATAGGATGTTCGTCCATAATGATAACGGATGCCGGTTTCATTTTTAATGCCTCAGATTGTTAAAAGCGTTATGCAGAGTTTTGTAAAACTCTCGAAATGCCGGAAGGATATAAAGTGCAGATCCCTATACCGTAGTATTTCCCTGGAAAGAGCGAAAGCATCCTTGTTTACGTAATGAAAAGAACAGTGCCTCAGCGCGGTCATCTCATTTGGCTGGTGTTGGCAAAAAGATTTTTCTTATTCAGATTTGGTACGCATCTTATTATACAGAGTAAGTTTTTTCCGAAAACCCTGTAAATTAGTCTCCGCTTATTGGTTTGTATTATCTTCTGGATCTTAATGGCTATGTTTTTAAATTTAGCGGAAATATCCTGTTATCCCATTTACCGCATCTTTTCATCTTTATGTAATAACAAAAAATAACAGATGTCACTTTATGTTGCGTAATTGTTAATAAAAAAGACCGTCGATTCGGCGGGCGACCCAGGGTCAAAGAGGCGAAAAAGTGCCCTCGCAAGGTGTCAAACCTTCATCTGAAAGTGCTTAAGGCGCATCAACGTCACGCCATCATCGCGCAGGAGAACATGCTATTCACTTTGCTTTCCGCTCCTGGAGAGTGAAGCGAAGCTGCTTGTTTTTACATCATTATCATCTTATTAACGCCTTCTGCATTCACTTAACGGATGGAGGAAAGTGCTGCCTTTGGTTCATTCTGTGACATTTCACATGGTTCCGAACCATAAATTAGGAATAGTTATAAAATCGAATACATTGTTAAAATTTAACCATTTCATAACATGCGTGGTAAGTAAATTCCTAAAGCGCTTTAGGAAATAAGAAGTTAGTGCGTAAGTTAAAACGTGCAGTCAGAGAGGTTATTAAGAAGGTGTAACAATTCCTGGCGATGGCTCAGCCCCAGCTTAAGCAGGATGCAGCTGAGACGATAGATAATGCGGCTATAGGGGCGATTCTGCAGAAGGGCAATCTGACGCAGCGTCTTACCGCGGGCAAGCTCCTGCAAAATGGGCCATTCATTGCGGGAAAACCAGTCTTTATCGGACCCCTGCGGTGGGCGGGCATCCATCAGGCTGTGTTGAAGCCCTGCCGCGTTCATCTGACGTTCCAGCACGTGGAAAGGCCCCGCCGCTTTGCAGAAGAGGCGGGTATCATAATTATCTGCCCGGACCAGTAGCCACGGCGTCAGGAAGGGGGGATACAGGCTATGCCTTCTTAACTGATCCAGTTGATCAATCAGCCCGGTGGAACGGCTTTCTACATCGACCACCAGACGCGCTGAAGGCCATTGTGCCTGAGCGCCGAGCGCATCATCCAGCGAGATATAGTCGCAACAGCTGCTCAGGGGAAACTGTCCATTGAGAAAACCGGTGCGCAGAAAATGATCCTCCGTGACCAGAATGATAAACGGAGCGTCGGTTTTTCGGGGCTGGCTGATGGACTGGCTCAAAAACTCGAGCCGGTCGAAAAAGGGGGGAGCAAAAGGTGAGCGCGTAAATCCCAGTGCATCACTTCCTGTACGCCGCCGCCGGTAACGGCGCACTGTCATTCGCATGGTCTCCCTCCTGGAAATGGCTCTTTAATCCTCCGGCCATGTCCAGGACGGCCAGTAATATCCCTGGCCGAGATCTGCGCCTGCCTGCAGTGCCCAGGTGCGATCGCGTTCAGTCTCAATACCTTCGATGAGCACGCTCCCGGCCAGCTGAAAGCAACGTGAAACCAGCTGCCTCAGCGCGGGTGTGGCGCGTAAACGCCAGAATGCGCCCTTATCAATTTTGATGCCGTTCAACGGTAATCGACAAAATAAAAACGGCTGAATGACCGTTTCGTCGATGTCATCCAGCCATATACTGTGCCCCTGTTCCCGGAGTTTCGACAGGTTTTGAATGACGCGCTGCTTCTGTGCGGCAGAGAAAGCCAGAAAGGCAGAGAGATCAACAATCTCGATATTCAGCGGCGTGTTTTTCAGATTGATGAGCCGCTGAAAAGACGCTGGCTCTGTCATAACGGTTATCGGCAGATTAATAAAAAGGTTATTACCGTGCGGCGTCTTTTTTAGTGCGGCAAGCTGCGCTTCAAGCAGCGTCATTGACCAGCCTGCCGACTGATGGCGGAAAAAATCCTCGCTGTGCTGCGTTTCGGACAGAATGCTAAGCACCTCCACGCCAACCTGACGCTGAGAGGTGAGGGCGACGACAGGCTCCAGTTTGATGCCGACGATGTCCTGAGAAATAAACTGTAATCGGGGGGGCGTATCGAACGGGTTTTGCGCTGTCACTCCATTGTCCTGTTGTCTGTCAGCCTCCAGGCGGCCGGGAAACCTTGCTCTAGTGTGACGAGCCGACGAGCAGGAAAACAGCAGGCGTTACTTAAATACAACTAAGCCTTTTCGCAGCGCTAAATTTTACGGTGAAACAGTGAGAAATGTTGAGAAAATAGCCGTATTTACAATCGGCTAGCGGTAATTGCCCCCGAAAACGGAAAAGGCATTGACTCACCTGCCATTGACCGTATAATTCTTCGCGTTTCACCACCGCGAAGTTCACTCTTCTCAGTGCGCCCTTAGCTCAGTTGGATAGAGCAACGGCCTTCTAAGCCGTAGGTCGTAGGTTCGAATCCTACAGGGCGTGCCATTTAGAAACAGGCACTTACGCCAGTTTCAAACCAGCCTGATTTTCTCCTTCTGTCGTATTTGCGTCATGGTTGCCAAAATGGCCTCAATTTTCCGTGCGTGTTCACTTAAATGGTTCAGCGCAAAGTGAGCATCCCCTTTTATCACGCATTAACTTGAGCAGGATCCTGCAGAGATTTGCGCTTGCCAAAGCATGGATAATGCGTATAGTTCTCATTTGCATTGCAACCAATATATTCTAAGGCCCGTCCACGGGCTATTTTTGCGCGCACTTTCAAACGAGTTAACGATGAACAACACCAAAATGCACAAAACGCTGCTGGCGCTCGCCATTGGCGCGGTTACACATTCCGCCTGGGCGGCAGAGGATAAAAAAGAAGACACCATCGTTGTGCAGTCTGCACCTGCCGGCGACTTTAAACCCGGTGGAGACCAGCTGGTGCCGGCCTTCCTTGACGGGCAGGTGGCCAACGGCGGACGTATGGGGATGCTCGGTCAGCAGAACGCCATGGACGTGCCGTTCAACATCATCAGCTACACCTCAAAGCTGGTGGAAGATCAGCAGGCGAAAACCATTGCTGACGTGGTCGCCAACGACGCGGGCGTGCAGTTTGTGCAGGGTTACGGCAACAGCGCGGAAACCTTCCGCATTCGCGGCCTGAAGTTTGACGGCGACGACATGACCTTCGGCGGCCTCTCCGGCGTGCTGCCGCGTCAGGTGGTGGATGCCCAGATGGTTGACCGCATTGAGATCTTCAAAGGGGCCAACTCCCTGATGAACGGCGCGGCAAGCTCGGGCGTGGGCGGGATGATTAACCTTGAGCCAAAGCATGCCGGGGAAACGCCGCAGGCGAAAGTGGGCGTGGACTACACCTCGGATTCCCAGATTGGCACCACGCTGGATGCGGGGCGTCGCTTTGGCGATAACGACCAGTTCGGCGCGCGCGTGAACCTCGTCCATCGTGAAGGGGAAACCGGCGTACCGAACGACCGCCGCCGCACCACGCTGCTCTCCACCGGCCTGGACTACAAAGGCGACCGCTTCCGCACCTCGCTGGATCTGGGCTATCAGAAGAAAACCTTCCACGGCAGCCCGACCAGCGTCAACATCTCGGCGGTGGACTTCGTGCCTGAACCGCCGAAAAACGATCGTAACTTCTCGCAGAAGTGGGCCTACAGCGATATCGAAAACGAGTTCGGGATGTGGCGCAGCGAGTATGACATCACCGACAGCTGGACCGCCTATACCGGCCTCGGCGCGCAGCACGCTCATGAAGAGGGGATCTACAGCGCGCCGAAGCTGATGGATAAAAGCGGTAATGCGGTAGTCAGTCGTCTTGATACCAACCGCATCAGCGATTCCGTCAGCGGGATGGCGGGCATTCGCGGTAACTTCACTACCGGCTTCGTATCGCACAAGGTCAACGTTGGCTATTCCGCGATGACCAAAAACGAAAAAATCGCGTGGAAAATGTCGGCGGCGAAGGATAACCCGACCACCAACATCTACCACAACACCGGCGTGGATATGCCGGACAGCACCAACTTAAACGGCTCCGGCGGTAAATACAGCGATCCGCTGACCAGCGGGCGCACCCGCACCCAGGGCTGGCTGCTGAGCGATACCCTGGGCGTGCTTGATGACAAGCTGCTGTTCACCGCAGGCGCGCGCCATCAGAAAGTGGTCGTTCGCGGGTATAACAAAATTACCGGCGCAGAAAACGACGCGGACGGCTTCGACGGCAGCCGCTGGATGCCAACCTACGGCGTGGTTTACAAACCGTGGGAAGAAATTTCCCTCTACGCCAACCACACCGAAGCGCTGCAGCCGGGCAAAACCGCACCTAACACCGCCACCAACTACGGCCAGAGCACCGGCATCGTTCACTCTAAGCAGAACGAAGTGGGCGTGAAGGCGGACTTCGGGCGCGTGGGCGGCTCTCTGGCGCTGTTTGAGATTAAAATGCCCTCGGCGATCCTCGATGCTAACAATCACTACGGCCTGGACGCTGAACAGCGCAACCGTGGCGTGGAGCTGAACGTCTTCGGCGAGCCGATGCTCGGGATGCGTCTGAACGCCAGCGCCACCTGGCTGCAGGCGGAGCTAACCAAAACCAAAAACGGCGTGAACCAGGGCAACGATGCGATCGGTATTCCGAACTTCTACGCCGTGCTGGGTGCGGAGTACGACATCAAGCCGGTTGACGGCCTGACAGCGACCGCGCGCGTGAACCACTCTGGCACGCAGTATGCCGATCTCGCGAACAGCAAAAAGCTGGATAGCTACACCACGCTGGATCTGGGCATGCGCTATCGCTTCGCGGTGAACCACAACGCAAACCAGATGACCGTGCGCGCGGGCATCGACAACGTGACCAATGAGAACTACTGGGCCAGCGTGGACGATTCCGGTACCTACATCACTCAGGGCGAACCGCGTACCTTTAAGGTCTCGGTGGGCTACGAGTTCTAAGCGTTCCACCTCGTTATCCGGGGCACGGATGCCCCCATCCTTCCGTCATCGTGTTATAAAATTGTAATAAAAGCTTCTTACACTGGTCGCCAACTCTTTACCTCTTGGCCAATGACAGGAAGCCGCTATGGGCAGACCCCTCAAATCCGTTTTTAAAAAAGAACATCGCGACGACATCGCTAACCGCAGCGCAAACCCGGTATTCTCCGAGGTGGCGGAGGTGTTCCTCTCCCGCCGCCGTTTTCTCCAGATGGGGGCCGTTGCGGGGGCCGCCGTATCATTCCCGTTTCTGATCAAACCTGAGAACGCCATTGCCGCGGTATCGAAGCCTTCCGCGCTGGCAAAAGCGGTTTCCCTGGGCTTTACCAGCATCGACGTCTCCACCGAAGATACGGTCAGGGTGCCGGAAGGCTATATTGCCCGCCCGTTCTATCGCTGGGGGGACCCGACGGGGATCAAAAACAACATGCCGGCCTTTAAGCCGGACGCCAGCAACACCACGGACGAACAGGCCGTGCAGGCGGGCATGCACCACGACGGCATGGCGTGGTTTAGCCTGCCGCAGGGGGAGCAAAACCCGGAGCATGGCCTGCTGGCGATGAACCATGAATACATCGACAACGGGATGCTGTTTACCGACGGTACGGCGAACTGGAGCCTCGACAAGGCCCGCAAGGGGCAGAACGCAATGGGCGTCTCGGTGGTGGAAGTGAAAAAAGCGGGCAGCGACTGGCAGGTGGTACGCCCGTCTTCATATGCCCGCCGCATCACCGTCAACACGCCGATGCAGCTTACCGGCCCGGCGCGGCATCAGGACTTAATGAAAACCGCCGCCGACCCGCAGGGGGAGCGCGTGCTGGGCACCATGCAAAACTGCGCTAACGGCCACACGCCGTGGGGCACCTATCTCACCTGCGAGGAAAACTGGTCGGATATTTTTGTCAAAAAAGCCGATCTCAATCCGCTGGAAAAACGCTACGGCATCAGCGACAGCGATGAATCCTACCGCTGGAACGAGGTGGACGAGCGGTTCAGCGTCGATAAAACTCCTAACGAACCCAACCGTTTCGGCTGGGTCGTGGAGATCGATCCCTACAACCCCACCTCCACACCGCGCAAGCACACCGCCCTGGGCCGCTTCAAGCATGAGGGGGCAGCCGTCACGCTCGCCGCCGATAACCGCGTGGTGGTCTACATGGGGGACGATCAGAAGTTTGAGTACATCTATAAGTTTGTCTCGGACAAAAAATACGATCCCGCGAACCGTGAAGCCAATATGCAGCTGCTGACCTCCGGCACGCTGTACGTCGCCAGGTTCAACGAGGATGGGAGCGGAGACTGGCTACCGCTGATCTTCGGGCAAAATGGCCTGGATAAGAGTAAAGGGTTTGAAAGCCAGGGGGATCTGCTGATTAAAACCCGCCTGGCGGCCGACGCGGTGGGGGCGACCAAAATGGATCGCCCCGAATGGATAGCCGTCGATCCGCACGCCAGCGGCAGCGTCTACTGTACGCTCACCAACAACAGCGATCGCGGGAAAGAGGGGAAAGCGCCGGTGGATGCCGCCAACCCGCGCGCCAACAACGTGTTTGGGCATATCATGCACTGGCACGAAGACGGCGCGGACCCTGCTGCCGCACGCTTTAAGTGGGATATTCTGGTCATGGCCGGACGCACCGACGGCGACGATCCGAAGGCCAAAGGCTCCATGCAGGGCGCGGCATTCGGCAGTCCGGACGGACTCTCTTTCGATCATCAGGGCGTCCTGTGGATCCAGACCGACGTCTCCTCCAGCACCATCAATAAGAAAGCGTACGAGGGAATGGGCAATAACCAGATGGTGGCGACCATTCCGGGCACCAACGAGTATCGCCGTTTCCTGACCGGGCCGCGCGGGTGTGAGATCACCGGCATTGCGTTTACGCCGGACAACCGCACGCTGTTTATCAACATTCAGCACCCAGGGGAGGGCGGGGATGATATTACCGACCCGGCCAATCCGCGCGCCGTCTCTAACTGGCCGGACGCCAGCCCGAACGGACGCCCGCGATCGTCGACGGTGGTGATCGTTAAAGCGGACGGCGGAATTATCGGGTCGTGACGTTTATCCGCCGGGCGCACGCGCTGGCCCGGCGTTAAGCTTGCTACCACCAGCATGAAGTGTTAAAACGTGCCCCTTCTAAAAAAGAGACAGGGGTAGGGCGTGAAAGACGCGTCATCCGCTTCAGGCCATGGTCGCGCTGAAGCCTCGTCGGATCAGAATCCGACGCTGCAACGTGGTTTGCAAAATCGACATATTCAGTTAATTGCCCTTGGCGGCGCAATCGGTACCGGGCTGTTTCTCGGCATCGGCCCCGCCATTCAGATGGCCGGCCCCGCGGTTCTGCTGGGTTACGCTATCGCCGGGATTATCGCCTTCCTGATCATGCGCCAGCTCGGCGAGATGGTCGTTGAAGAGCCGGTGTCAGGCTCCTTCGCGCACTTTGCCTATAAATACTGGGGCCCGTTCGCAGGCTTCCTCTCCGGCTGGAACTACTGGGTGATGTTCGTGCTGGTGGGGATGGCGGAGCTGACCGCCGCCGGCATCTACATGCAGTACTGGCTGCCGGACGTGCCCACGTGGATCTGGGCGGCGGCCTTCTTCATCATCATTAACGCCGTTAACCTCGTCAACGTGCGCCTGTATGGTGAAACCGAGTTCTGGTTTGCGTTGATTAAGGTGCTGGCAATTATCGGCATGATCGGCTTTGGCCTGTGGCTGCTGTTCTCCGGCCACGGCGGCGAGCGTGCCACTATCGACAACCTGTGGCAGCACGGCGGCTTCCTGGCGACCGGCTGGAAAGGGCTTATCCTCTCGCTGGCGGTGATTATGTTCTCCTTCGGCGGTCTGGAGCTGATTGGCATTACCGCGGCCGAAGCGCGCGACCCGCACAAAAGCATTCCGAAAGCGGTCAACCAGGTGGTGTACCGTATTCTGCTGTTCTATATCGGCTCGCTGGTGGTGCTGCTGGCGCTTTACCCGTGGGTGGAAGTGAAGTCCGACAGCAGCCCGTTCGTGATGATTTTCCACGATCTCAACAGCAACGTGGTCGCTTCGGCACTGAACTTCGTCATTCTGGTGGCCTCTTTGTCGGTGTACAACAGCGGGGTCTACTCCAACAGCCGTATGCTGTTTGGCCTCTCCGTACAGGGCAACGCACCGAAGTTCCTTACCCGCGTCAGCCGCCGCGGCGTGCCGGTCAATTCGCTGTTCCTTTCCGGCGCGATTACGTCTCTGGTAGTGCTAATTAACTACCTGCTGCCGAAACAGGCCTTTGGCCTGCTGATGGCGCTGGTTGTGGCGACGCTGCTGCTGAACTGGATCATGATCTGCCTGGCGCACCTGCGTTTCCGCGCGGCGATGCGCCGCAAGGGGCGCGAGACGCAGTTCAAAGCGCTGCTCTATCCGGCGGGGAACTACCTCTGTATCGCGTTCCTGGCGTTGATTCTGGTGCTGATGTGCACCATGGATGAGATGCGGCTTTCAGCAATGCTGCTGCCGGTATGGGTGGTGTTCCTGTTTATCGCGTTTAAGCTCTCACGCAAAAAGTAGCCCGTTTTTCTCCCTCTCCCTGTGGGAGAGGGCCGGGGTGAGGGCAACAGACCGCACCAAACCAGACCGCACCTGCCTTCACGCCCGGTGGCGCTGCGCTTACGGGCCTACAAAACACTGCTTCATCTTTATCGTGACCCCCCTCCCAAATCTTCTACGATCCACAGGATCTTTATTTTGTAATCGATTACTTTTCATTTGAGTTGTTTTGTAATCGATTACTTTTTCCGGGTGAGGCTTATCATGGTGTCAACTGAAAGTAGTGAAAAGGCGATAGCGCAGCACCGGCTACTGGTGCCGCGGCTGTCGCTGATGATGTTTCTGCAATTTTTTATCTGGGGTAGCTGGTCGGTCACACTCGGCCTGGTGATGACCCAGCACAACATGTCTCTGCTGATTGGCGATGCCTTCTCCGCCGGGCCCATCGCCTCCATTCTCTCGCCGTTCGTGCTCGGAATGCTGGTGGACCGCTTCTTCGCCTCGCAGAAGGTGATGGCGGTGATGCACCTTGCGGGCGCGGCGATCCTCTGGTTCGTGCCGGGGGCGCTGATTGCCGAGAACGGCGCGCTGCTGATTGGCCTGCTGTTTGGCTACACGCTCTGCTACATGCCGACGCTGGCGCTGACCAACAACATCGCGTTCCATAGCCTGGCGAACGTGGATAAAACCTTCCCGGTGGTGCGCGTGTTCGGCACCATCGGCTGGATCGTGGCGGGCATTTTCATTGGCGTCACCGGCGTGGCGTCCAGCGTTACCATCTTTCAGGTAGCGGCGGCCAGCTCCGTGCTGCTGGCGCTTTACAGCCTGACGCTGCCGCACACGCCTGCGCCCGCGAAAGGCCTGCCGGTGAAGGTGCGGGATCTCTTCTGCGCGGATGCGTTCGCGTTGCTCAAAACCCGCCACTTTTTCGTCTTCTCCGTCTGCGCGATGCTGATCTCCGTCCCGCTCGGCACCTATTACGCCTACACCGCCTCGTATCTGGCGGATGCAGGAATTGCCGACGTCAGCACCGCCATGTCCTTCGGGCAGATGTCCGAGATCTTCTTCATGCTGGTCATTCCGCTGCTGTTCCGCCGTCTGGGCGTGAAGGTCATGCTGCTGATCGGCATGCTGGCGTGGTTCGTGCGCTACGCCATGTTCGCGCTGGGCGTCAGCGAGGAAGGGCGCATTCTGCTGTATCTCGGCATTCTGCTCCACGGCGTCTGCTACGATTTCTTCTTTGTCGTCGGCTTTATCTACACCGACCGGGTGGCGGGCGAAAAGGTCAAAGGCCAGGCGCAGAGCATGATTGTGATGTTCACCTACGGCATCGGCATGCTGCTTGGCTCGCAGATTTCCGGCGCGCTCTATAACCGCCTGGTGGCAGGGCAGACCGTGCCGCAGGCGTGGGTGACATTCTGGTGGATCCCGGCGGTAGCGGCCGCGGCGATCGCGCTGATTTTCCTTCTCACGTTTAAGTATGACGATGACAAGGCGTAACGTTCAGGAGGTGGTATGAGGACGATGAAAGGACCCGGCATTTTTCTGTCGCAGTTTATTGGCGCAGAAGCGCCGTTTAATTCGCTCGACGGGCTGGCTGAATGGGCGGCAGGTAAAGGTTATAAGGCGGTGCAGATCCCCTGCAACCATCCGCACATCTTTGACGTCGAGAAAGCCGCAGAGAGCCAGGCCTACTGCGATGACATCGCCGCTACGCTGGCCGCGCACGGGCTGGTTATCAGCGAACTGTCGACCCATCTGGAAGGGCAGCTCGTGGCGGTGAACCCCGTCTACAGCGACGCGTTTGACCACTTCGCGCCCGCATCAGTGCGCGGTAACGATGCTGTCCGTCGGGCGTGGGCCACGGAGAAGCTGAAGCAGGCGGCGGTCGCCTCGGCAAGATTAGGTCTGAAAGCGCACGCCACCTTCTCCGGCTCGCTGGCGTGGCCGTTTTTCTATCCGTGGCCGCCGCATAACGAGCAGCGTTTTCAGGAAGCGTTCGAGGAGCTGGCAACCCGCTGGCGGCCAATACTGGATACCTTTGGCGAGCAGGGGGTGGACGTCTGCTTTGAGCTGCATCCCGGGGAAGATCTGCACGACGGCGTGACCTTCGAGCGTTTTCTGGCGCTGGTGGATAACCATCCGCGCTGCAACATCCTCTTTGATCCGAGCCATATGCTGCTCCAGCAGATGGACTATCTGGCCTTTATCGACATCTTCCATGCGCGTATTAAAGCGTTCCACGTGAAGGATGCCGAGTTCCGCCCCAGCGGGCGCAGTGGCGTGTACGGCGGCTACCAGCCGTGGATCAACCGCGCCGGTCGCTTCCGTTCGCCCGGCGACGGGCAGATCGACTTTAAGGGCATTTTCAGCAAGCTGACCCAGTACGACTACGACGGCTGGGCAGTGCTGGAGTGGGAGTGCTGCCTGAAGGATGGCGATACCGGCGCGCGCGAAGGCAGCGAATTTATCCGCCGCCATATCATTCCCGTTTCCGGACGGGCGTTTGACGATTTCGCCGCAGGGGGCAGTCATGATTAACGTCGGGATCGTCGGCAGCGGGTTTATTGGCCCGGCACATATCGAGGCGCTCAGGCGCCTCGGGTTTGTTCAGATGGTCGCGCTGTGCGACGGCTCGCTCGTTAAGGCGCAGGAAAAGGCGCGCCTGCTAAACGTACCGCACGCGTACGGCAGCGTTGAGGAGCTGCTCGCGCACCCTAATTTGCACGTGGTGCACAACTGCACGCCGAACCACCTGCACGCACAGATTAACCGCCAGATCCTGCGCGCGGGCAAGCACGTGTTTTCCGAAAAGCCGTTGTGCATGACGTCTGAGGAGGCGCGCGAGCTGGTGGCGCTGGCGGAGCAGGCGGGCGTGGTGCATGGCGTGAGCTTCGTCTATCGCCAGTTTGCGATGGTGCGTCAGGCGGCGAGCATGCTGCGCGCAAGCAGCCTCGGGCGGATTTTTGCCTCACACGGCAGCTACCTACAGGACTGGATGCTGCTGGAAACCGACTACAACTGGCGGGTGGATGCCGCGCTCGGCGGCGCATCGCGCGCGGTGGCGGATATCGGCTCCCACTGGTGCGACACGGTGCAGTTCGTCACCGGGCGGCGCATTACCGAGGTGATGGCGGATCTCTCCATCGTCTGGCCGACGCGCAGGGCCAGCAAGGGCGGGAATCAAACCTTCTCCCATGACGAACAGGCGGAGTATGAAGACAAACCGGTCACGACCGAAGACTTCGGCTCGGTGCTGTTCCGCTTTGACGACGGCAGCAAGGGCTGCTTTAGCGTCTCGCAGGTGAGCGCCGGGCGTAAAAACCGCCTGACGTTTGAGATAAACGGCAGCGAGCGCTCGCTGGCGTGGGACCAGGAGGTGCCGCAGCAGCTGTGGATCGGCCATCGTGCGCAGGCCAACCAGACACTCACCGACGATCCAGGCCTGATGAACCCTGACGTAGCCGACAGCGCCCACTTCCCTGGCGGGCATATTGAAGGCTGGCCGGATGCCTTCAAAAATATGATGGCGCAGTTCTACCGCGCCGTGCAGGCGGGCGCAATGCCGGAGACGCCGCAGTTTGCGACGTTTCACGATGGCGCAAACGTGATGTATATCATTGATGCCATTGTGAAAAGCCATCAGCAGCAGCGCTGGGTGCGCGTGGAATGCTGACGCATTGCCCGGTTCGCCGGGCAACAAATTTATGGTAGCCTGCACAAAACGCTAACCGCAGGATGTATCGTCGCTATGTCAATTCAGAAAATCGCTCAGCTGGCCGGGGTTTCCGTGGCAACGGTCTCTCGCGTGCTGAATAACAGCGACACCGTGAAGGCGAAAAACCGCGAGCGCGTTCTGCAGGCGATTCAGGAGAGCAACTACCAGCCAAACCTGCTCGCCCGTCAGCTGCGCACCGCCCGCAGCTATATGATCCTGGTGATGGTGTCCAACATCGCCAACCCGTTCTGCGCCGAAGTGGTGAAGGGCATCGAAGCCGAGGCGGAGAAAAACGGCTACCGCATTCTGCTGTGCAACTCCGGCTCGGACATCGAGCGCTCCCGCTCGGGCTTGAGCCTGCTCTCCGGCAAAATCGTCGACGGCATTATCACCATGGACGCCTTCTCGAAGCTGCCGGAACTTGCCGCGCTGATTGGTTCTGCACCGTGGGTGCAGTGCGCCGAATACGCCGATGCAGGCGCGGTCTCCTGCGTCGGCATCAATGATGTGGACGCTTCACAGCATGCCGTCAGCCAGCTGGCCGACGGCGGCCGCAAGCGTATCGCGATGATCAACCACGATCTCAGCTACAAATATGCCCGCCTGCGCGAACGCGGCTACAAGAGTGTGATCCACCTGCGGGATCTGGACTATCAGGCGGTGGAGTATGCCAGCGATCTCAGCTCCGGGGCGGGCATGGCGGCGATGCAAAACCTGTTAAAAGATAATCCGCCGGATGCGGTATTTGCCGTTTCCGATACGCTGGCGGCGGGCGCGTTGCGCGCCATTCAGCAGGCAGGTCTGCGGGTGCCAGAGGATATTGCCGTGGTCGGCTTTGACGGTACGGAGCTGGCGGACATGATTTCACTTACCACCATCGAACAGCCGTCACGGGATATCGGGCGCAAGGCGGTCAATCTTCTCTTAAACAAAATCGACAACCCGGATGCGCCCACGGAAAGGGTGATGATGGACTGGCGCTTTATTTCCCGCGCCAGCACCTGATTATCTGACAATAACGCCTGCCAGGGAGCGAATATCGTTCCCGGTCGGCGACTGGTGAATACGCAGGCCAAACTCATCCACTACCGCGAAAATATGGTCGAAGATATCGGCCTGAATATCTTCGTATTCCGCCCAGATTACCGTATTGGTAAAGGCATATATTTCAATCGGCAGCCCGTTGGCATCCGGTGCCAGCTGGCGCACCATCAGCGTCATATCTTTACGAATACGCGGATGGTTACGCAGATATTCATTCAGGTAGGCGCGGAAGGTGCCGATATTGGTCATCTTGCGCAGGTTTAATACCGATTCCCCTTCGCCGTTCTGCTGATTCCACAGGCTAATTTCCTCATGGCGCGCGGCCAGATAAGGCTTCAGCAGTTTCGCCTGAATCAGCTTCTGCTGCTCCTGCTCGTCGAGAAAATGAATGCTGGTGGTATCGATATTCAGGCTGCGCTTGATGCGTCGCCCGCCGGAGGCGGACATCCCGCTCCAGTTGATAAAGGCGTCGGAGACCAGCGCCCACGTCGGAATGGTGGTGATGGTGTTATCGAAGTTGCGTACTTTAACGGTCGTCAGGCCGATGTCCGTCACCGTACCATTAGCGCCGTACTTTGGCATCTCCAGCCAGTCGCCGAGCTTGAGCATGTCGTTGGCGGAAAGCTGAATACCCGCCACAAGGCCGAGTATCGGGTCTTTAAACACCAGCATCAGGACGGCGGCCATCGCACCCAGACCGCTGATCAGAATCGCCGGGGACTGGCCGATCAGCAGGGAGATAATCAATATCCCCACCAGGATAGCGCTCACCAGCTTGATGCCCTGGAAGATCCCCTTCAGCGGCAGCTGCGAGGCGGTCGCCATCTTTTGCGACAGATTAAATATCACGTCCAGCAGCGAGAAGAAGGAGAGCAGGGCATACACCATCACCCACAGCTTCGCGCAGGTGGTGAGTATTTCCGCCGCTTCGCTGCCTTTTTGCAGCCACAGTACCGCCTGAACGTTGACGATTATCCCCTGCAGGGTAAAGGCCAGACGGTGAAATAATTTATTCTGGGTAATGATTTGCAGCCATAAATGGCTACTGGCCTGCGCGCGTTTCTCGAATGCGCGCAGCACCAGTTTGTGCAAAATAAAATGAACAATGATGGCGGTGAGAAAAATAATACCAAAGATAATCACTAAAGAGGTGGTGTGATTAATTTCAATCCCTAACTCTTCAACCTGAGCAATTAATTCCTGCATAACGTCTCCTGTATTGATGCAGCCCCATAATGGCGGCTGCGGATCTATTATGCAAATTCACAGGATTATTTGGCGGCCTCACAGACCTTCACTACCGGCAGGCAGAGACGATGACGCATGCGCAGCGTCGCCAGCGCCAGGATAACCATCAGGCCGGTTTCTACCGCCAGGAAAAGGTTAATCGCCTGCGCGTAATCCCCGTGGTAATTCTGCAGCCCGTGCAGCAAAATCGCCCCGAAAATGGCCGGGCCCAGACCCAGCGCGGCCTGCTGCAGCGTGCTGAGAATGGCGCTTGCGGCCCCTGCGTCGTCAGGCTGGATGTCGCGCATCCCGATGCGGTAGAAGCTGTTTACAATCAGCGCCTGACCGTAGCCCACCAGCCCGGTGGCAGGGGCCAGCGTCAGCGCGGTGTTGTTTACGCCCCAAAGCCGGAACGTCGCGATGAGCGCCAGCAGGCCGATTATCTGAATTGCCAGACCCGTCAGCAGAATCGTGCTGGTACTGTAGCGGGCAATCAACCGCGGCGCGAACCAGGCAGAGATAAAATAGGTCACGCCCAGGGCGATAAAGCTGTTCCCGGACTGCCACGGCGCCATCCCCAGACCGGTCTGCATGGTCAGCGCCATACAGAACATAAACCCGGACCAGACGCTGAAAAAGAGCAGCGCAATCACGATGCCAAAGCGAACGCTGCGAAGCTGAAGCAGGCGTGGCGGGATCAGCGGATGGGCATTCTCTCTCTCCTTTTTACGCGCGTTCAGCGCCATCAGCCAGGCTAGCGGAATAATGGCAAGAAGCATAACCTTCAGCGACCACGGCCAGTGCCACTGCGGACCGAGCGCCATCGGGAACAGCAGGCAGCAAAGAATGAGGGCCAGCAGCACGGTGCCTGTCCAGTCGATGCGCGACGGCGTTTCACGACGGGTTTCCGGCACGTAGCGGCGGCTTAACGCCAGCACCACCAGACAAATCGGCACGTTGATAAAGAAGGCGTTACGCCAGCCCAGCCCGGCGATATCCGCCGACACCAGCCAGCCGCCGCCCATCTGCCCGACGATAAACGCAATCCCGCCAATGCCGCCAAACAGGCTAATGGCTTTCGCGTGGGCGCTACCTTTTAGCGTGACGTGCAGCGTGGCGAGGATCTGCGGCATGATGAGCGCTGCCCCCGCGCCCTGAACGATGCGTGCGGCCAGCAGTTGTTCAATATTTCCCGCCATCCCGCACAGCAGCGAGGCCAGCCCAAAAACTGCCACGCCCCACATAAACAGGCGACGGCGGCCACGGTTATCCCCCAGCTTGCTGCCGAGCGCAAGGCAGACGGCAAAGGCCACGCCGTAGAGAGCGACAATGAGCTCCAGCTCGGTGGCGGTGGCGTGCAGCGAGTGGGTGATGGCGTCCAGCGCCACGTTGGTGATTGAGGTATCAATCATCGGCAGCATCTGGCCGGTTAACAGCAATATCAGGCCTGCGCGACCCGGTGAAACAACTGACGTATTCATGGTAACTCCATTGCGTCATTCATCAGATGGTCGTAGCATCAACCATCTGATAAACGGGTACCAGTTCTTGCTTATACTGGTACTGGCACTACCATGCAGGGGGATTTATGGCCTTGATGTCTGAACCCGTCACCTCACTTCAGGATGACACCCGAAAACAGCTGGGGGCATTTTTACGTGCCCGACGGGAAAGCCTCGATCCCCAGCGTCTCGGCCTGCCGCGCAGCGGTCGGCGGCGCACGCCGGGCCTGCGCCGGGAAGAGGTGGCGATGCTCGCTGACGTGGGCGTGACCTGGTACACCTGGCTTGAGCAGGGCAGGGACGTCAACCCCTCCAGCGCAGTGATGGCCGCCATCGCAAAAGCGCTGCAGTGTACCCCGACCGAGGCCCGGCATCTTTTCGTGCTCGCCGGCTTGCCGCCGGGTGAAGCCCCGCAGGCGGTCTGCTGCGAGGGCATCAGCGAAGGCACGCGCCGCCTGCTCGATACCCTGATGCCTAAACCCGCCAGCATTCAGAAGCCCAACTTCGACATCGTCGCGTGGAATGACAGCTTCGGGCACCTGATGGGCGTTGATTTCAATGATATCCCGCCGGAAGACCGCAACTGTATTTACCTGTTCCTTACCCATCCGGCGTGGCGCGCGCGTCTCGGCAGACGCGACGACGTGCTGCCGATTTTCGTCTCCTATTTCCGCGCGGCGATGGCCGAGCACCGGGGCGACCCGCTGTGGGAAGCCAAACTGGCGCGCTTCTTCGCGGTGTCCGAAGAGTTCAAAACCCTGTGGCACCAGCGCAACGACGTGCGCGGCGTGGAGAACCAGCTCAAGCTGTTTACCCATCCAGAACTGGGAGATTTTACGCTGCAGCAGATGTACTGGTACTCCGCGCCGCGAAACGGATCGCGGCTGCTGGTGTATCTCCCGGTGGATGAGGCGGGGGAAAGGGCGATGGAATGGCTGGCGGCGCAGGGGAAGTAAGTTTTTTGCGAGGCGCTTTCAGGTAATCAAAGCGGCTCCGGTTCTTCCTGTTAAAAATGGGTAAGGTGGGACACGAAAAGCTAAATTAGCCTTTAATGCAAATTGCCTTATATGCTAATATCATCAGGGATGAAATATCGTGTTCAGACTTATCGTTCATGAGGCGGTAAGGGAAGAGATTCTCTTACTACCTGCTGGGGTGAAGGCGAAGCTGATTCGCCAGCTTGATAAATTGCGTTTAAACCCGACGGCTCTTCGGGAACCTGACAGCAAACCATTGCCGCATGGCCTGTTTGAAATAAGGACCGTTGGGCTGATCCATACCCGAGGTATCTATGTTTACCCGCGGGAAAAGACGATTTTTCTTTTGCGCGTGTTTGTTAAGAAGACGCAAAAAACGCCCTCTGCTGAACTTCGTCTGGCACTGAAGCGACAACAGGAGATGTTGGATGAGCAAGAAGATTATTGACTGGGATGAACTCAGGGCTGAACTGTTAAGCGATTCAGAGGTTCAGGCTTCCTTTGATGCAGAAGAGCGCAAGGAGCGTTTGCGGGAGATGCTGGCGCAATGGCGCAATCATGCTGGCCTGACGCGCGCCCAGGTGGCGGAGCGGATGGGCGTCAGCGCACCAACGGTATCAAGAATGGAAGCGAATATTACCCGGGCGAGTCTCGATACATTAACGCGTTATGCGCTGGTGTGCGGGATAAAGCATCCGCAGATTACGCTCTATTGACGCTTAATCAACTTGCTGAATTTACGCGATTTCTATTGGAAGTTAAGTTGACTATACTTATGCGATGAGAAACAACTAATGTCGCCACTAATGATTGATTCCGCAGAGTTCAGCCAAAAACTCGGGCTTATCTCCCGAAACGTCGAACATACCGAAGCATTTCTGGCGCGGGGTACTGCGGATTTTCATCTGCCGGGGTTCTTGCTGCCTGTCGGATACCGGTTTTTAAAATCGCGTTATGGTGATGAATATCGTCTCGTGACTACCGATGACGGTAAGCCTTATACGGCGTATGCCGTGAAGCTTACATTTCATAAAGAAATTACCTTTCCCCACGGAGCCGCCACGCAGGTGATGGTATGGCGCACCCCGCGCGCCGTCCACCAGCGCGTAATAAGCGGATTACCGCAATTATTTTTCCAGTGGGTGCTCAGCGAATACGACATCGTAGTCTCCGACAGCGAGCAAACGGGGGACGGGCAACGGTTCTGGCTGCGCATGATCGACTGGGCGTTCACCATGAACTATCGCATTAGCGTGGCAGACGGTACAGTGGGAGAAGAATGGACGTTAACGCCCGTAAACTCTTACGCCGAGCTGGAAGAGCGCTGGATTGCCTTTGCCTGGAGAAGCGATCGCGATGTGCATCCACACCGCAGGCTGGTCATCAGTAAAACGTAACGGGCCGCGTGCAGCGACCCGTTTGAATCAGCACTCGGTCACAATCGTGCTCAGCGGCAGACGAGACTTCGGCAGCGTGGCGTTAAAATCTTCCACGCTGTGATGCCCAACCGGCACCACCACCAGGCTGGTGAAGCCTTTCTCTTTCAGACCAAACTCTTCATCCAGAATCGCCGCGTCAAAGCCTTCAATCGGCACCGCGTCCAGACCCATCGCGCCCACGCCCAGCAGGAAGTTACCGACGTTCAGGTAAACCTGTTTCGCCATCCACTGGTCGTCATCTTTCAGATCCACGCGGTGCATATCGGCGAAGTAGGTGCGGCCCTTATGGTTCGCGGCTTTAGCTTCCGGCGTGTTGAAACGGCCATCGGCCTCTTCCTGGTCGACAACGCGCTCAAGCCAGGCATCGTCCATCGCGGTTTTCGCGCAGAAAACCACCACGTGAGAGGCGTCCAGCATTTTGCGTTCGTTGAACACGTAAGTGCCCGCGGCGGATTTCGCCACGCGGGCTTTTCCTTCCTCGGTGCTGGCCACAATGAAGTGCCACGGCTGGGAGTTGGTGCTGGACGGGCTGTACTGCAGCAGGGTTTTGATTTTCTCTGCTTCTTCAGCGGTCAGTTTTTTGGTTGGGTCGAACGCCTTGGTAGAGTGGCGTTTCAGGGCGACAGAAATGATATCCATGACTACTCCTGGTAATGAAATTCGCCCGTGCGCGGGCGCGAAAGGAGAGCAGATTACCGCGCGAAGCGGCAAAAGATAAGTGCGATTCGAGCGGTTATACTGTTCGGCACAGACGAACAATCAGGCAGGGCGTATCCATTTCTGGTCTTTTTTCGGCAGCTTATCGACGACCAGGTTCCACGAATCCTCGATCAGGTCGGCGACCAGTTCTGGCGTGATGTCCTCGGTGCCGTAGAGCGAAATCCAGTGTTTTTTATTGAGGTGGTAGCCCGGCTCAACGCCACGGTAAATCTGCTGATTTAACAGGGATTTTTCCGGGTCGGATTTCAGGCTAACGTGGGGGCGTCCGTGCGCGGTGGCCATCAGCATAAAAATTTTCCCGCCCACCTTAAACACGTCGTACTCGGGGCCAAACGGCCAGCAGTGTTCGGTGAAAGGCATCTCCAGTGCGACGCGTTTTGCGTGCGCCTGCAGGGATTTACTGTCCATCGTTATCCTCCTGAGCCAGCCCGCGCCACATGGCTTCGAAACCCAGCGCTTTAAAATCGGTGGCGCGGGACGGATCGCGGGTGGCAAACTCCATGGTGGTTTCCGCCAGCGATAAGAAAAGCGCATCGCCAAACGTTTTGAATTCATCGGACATAAACACCGGGCGCACCGAACGGCGGCATAGCTCGTGAAGTTCCGGGAACATCTCTTTCACCGCCTGTTCCGTTTCAGCGCTTAGCTTTTCACTCACGCCAATCTGGCGGATCGCCGCATGCGCAACGGGGTTACGAATCCCCCAGTCCACGTAGCTGTTCCAGATATTGCGGGTATGCTCTTTAGGAAGCGTGAGGGTGCGATCGAGGTTCGCCAGCATGGTCTGGCAGAGGTCCTGCTTGAGGTGCAGGTAAAGGGCATTCAGCAGATCGTCTTTAGTAGCAAAGTAGCGAAACAGCGTGCCTTCAGCGACGCCCGCATTACGGGCAATTAACGCCGTTGAGGCGGCAATACCTGACTGTGCAAATGCCACCGTCGCGGCTTCCAGTAAGGCCTGTTTTTTATCTTCACTCTTCGGACGTGCCACTAAATTTTTCCCCCTTTCAATTATAAAAACCCTGATTGAAACACGTGCTTTGACACGCTGCAACGCGGAATGTCAAAGATCGAAAACGTCTTGACGACTTTATCATCATATCTATAATGAGTGCTTACTCACTCATAATCAAGTTTCCCTCGCGTAAACCATCGGATGGCGCGTGTTTTCGGGTCAGGATATGAAAAAGCCTCTCTTCATCTGCGTGGTGTTCCTCATGATTATTGCTTCGGCTGCGAGTTTACCGTTTGTTCTGAATGCCGGATTTGGCCAGCCGCCGCAGGGTGCGCAGCTCACGGAAGTGGAGGCTTCTCCGCACTATCGCGACGGGAAGTTTCACAACGCGCTCCCGACGCCTGGCTTTACCGGGCAGCAAAACATGCTGGTGGCGTGGTGGCAGTTCCTGACCCGTAAAACCGAAAACGCTCGTCCGGCGCAGCCGCTGCCGCTGGTGAAAACCGATCTGGCGAGCCTGCCTCTGGAGCAGGATACGCTGGTGTGGCTCGGCCACTCCTCGTGGTATATGCAGCTGGCGGGAAAACGCATTCTGATCGACCCGGTCCTCGGCAACTACGCCGCGCCGTTCTCGTTCCTCAATAAAGCGTTTGCGGGAGAGTATCCGTGGCGCGCGGAGAGCATGCCGGAAATCGACCTGCTGATTATCTCGCACGATCACTACGACCATCTGGACTACGCCACCATCCGGGCGCTGCTGCCGAAGGTGAAGCGCGTCGTCACGCCGCTCGGCGTGGGATCCCACCTGCGCTACTGGGGAATGAAGCCTGAGATTATCGACGAACGGGACTGGAACCAGTCGGTGCACATCAGCGATGCGCTGACGGTTCACGTCCTGCCCGCGCGCCACTTCTCGGGGCGCGGCATTAAGCGTGACCAGACCCTGTGGGGCAGCTTCATGTTTGTCACGCGAGAGCAGAAGGTCTACTACAGCGGCGATTCCGGTTATGGCCCGCACTTTAAGGCCATCGGCGAACAGTTTGGTGAAGTGGATTTAGCCATCATGGAAAACGGCCAGTACGACCAGGACTGGAAGTACATCCACATGCTGCCGGATGAAACGGCGCAGGCCTCGGCGGACCTCAATGCGAAAGCGGTGGTGCCGGGGCATAACGGACGTTTCGTGCTGGCGAAACACACCTGGAACGATCCGCTGATCCAGCTGGCGCGGGCCAGCAAGGACAAAAATTATCGGCTGCTGACGCCGGAGCTGGGTGAGCCGGTCCGGGTTAGCGATAGCACGCAACAATTTCGTGAGTGGTGGGAATAATGTTGAACCAAGAAACAGAGGGGGAGAGCAGCATGACGATTTCCGCTCAGGTCATTGATACCATTGTCGAATGGATCGATGACAACCTACACCAGCCGCTACGCATCGAAGAGATCGCCCGCCACGCGGGTTACTCCAAGTGGCATTTACAGCGGCTGTTTATGCAGTACAAAGGCGAAAGCCTGGGGCGCTACATCCGCGAGCGCAAGCTGCTGCTGGCGGCGCGGGATCTGCGTGAATCTGACGAGCGCGTGTACGAAATCTGCCTGCGCTACGGCTTTGAATCGCAGCAGACCTTTACGCGCATCTTTACCCGCACCTTCCATCAGCCGCCCGGGGCTTACCGAAAAGAGAACCATAGTCGGGCGCATTGAAATTGACGAAACAAAGGCCGGGTAAGGCATCGCTGCTACCCGGCTTTTTTATTGGCCTACGACGCCAGTGAAAACCAGCGGCGCCAGACGAAACGCAGGATGAAGAATTCGATAGCGCCGAGCAGTAAAAACCACACGCAGAACAAAATGGTGTAAAGCTGGTTCAGATCGACCATATGAAAGGTTTGAACCAGCTTCTGCGCCAGCACCAGACCCAGTGATGGCGCGGGTAGCAGTAAGCAAGAGATCAGGGCCATCAATAAAATGCCCCCCGCAGTCAGCAGCGATTCCAACGGGTGTTTCATCGTAATGTTAATCGTCAGTTAAAAATGTCATTGTCCGGCATCCTTTAACGTTAAGCAATATCAACCCGTCGGCCCTTTTTTAATTAAATAATTCCTTCCCCCGAAGAATAATGCGCGGAAGGAGAATAATTTAATCCGGATGATTAAATTAATATCGCGCTATGTAAATAAATGTCTACATCACGAAAATAATTTTACAAACATATAGGTGCTATATCCAATTAACGTCGCAATAACAATGGCTGCGACAATGTATAACGCCAGGCGCCGTCCGCGATAAATACCAAACATGGTTCCCCCTCGTTTAGGATTGGTTTAGAAATATTTTGTAAAAATCAGCTCGTCGAAATAATTTTAATCAATTTTGAATAACCCAGTGGTAAATATATTGCGGTAGATCAATTTTACCCGCAAGACTTTAAAATCAATTTATTTAAGCCAGAAAGGAATTCAGGCTTCTGTTCACCGGAAATTGAAGGAAAAATATGATGACTGAAAAAAAATACTCCCCAAACGTGCCGCCTTCCGGCGGGCTGGCATACCAGCAGACCGCAGAGCAGGTGCTTACCCACGTGCAGAGCCAGGCCAGCGGTCTGGATCGTGCAGAGGCGCAGGCGCGTCTGCAAAAAACAGGGCCGAACGCGCTGCCGGAGAAAAAAGGTAAACCCGCCTGGCTGCGTTTTTTGGCCCATTTTAACGATGTGCTGATTTACGTTCTGCTGGCCGCCGCGGCATTAACGGCGGTAATGGGTCACTGGGTCGATACGCTGGTAATTTTGGGTGTGGCGGTCATCAATGCCCTAATTGGCCACATTCAGGAAAGCAACGCGGAAAAATCGCTGAAGAGTATTCGCAATATGCTTTCCAGCGAGGCGCGCGTTATTCGCAACGGCAACCATGAAACCATACCAACGACGGAAATAGTTCCGGGCGATATTATTGTATTGCGCGCGGGGGATCGTATTCCGGCGGATATGCGTTTAATCGAGGCGCATAATTTACGCGTGGAGGAGGCGATTCTCACCGGTGAGTCCACCGTGGTGGATAAACACACGAATTCGCTGAGCGGCGAATTACCGCTGGGCGACCGCACCAATATGGTTTTTTCCGGGACGACCGTGAGCGCAGGCGGCGGCGTCGGCGTGGTCACCGCGACCGGTAAGGATACGGAACTCGGCCACATCAACCAGATGATGGCGGGCATTGAAAAGCACCGTACCCCGCTGCTGGTGCAGATGGACAAGCTCGGTAAAGCCATCTTCGTCATTATTCTGGCGATGATGGCCGCGCTGTTCGTCTTCAGCCTGATGTTCCGCGAGATCCCGATGGGCGAGCTGCTGCTCTCCCTGATCAGCCTGGCGGTTGCCTCCGTACCGGAAGGTCTGCCGGCGATTATCTCCATCATCCTCTCCCTGGGCGTGCAGGCGATGGCGCGCAAACGGGCGATTATCCGCAAGCTGCCGACGGTTGAAACCCTGGGCGCGATGACCGTGGTCTGCTCGGATAAAACCGGGACCCTGACCATGAACGAGATGACGGTAAAAGCCATCATCACCGCCGACGTCTGCTACCGCGTGGACGGCAACAGCTACGAGCCGGTAGGCAATATCTACCTGGAAGGCAGCGACGAGCCGGTCCACATCCAGCCGGGCACCGTCCTGGAGCAGTACCTGCGCACCGTTGACCTGTGCAACGACAGCCAGCTGATTCAGGACGAGCGCGGCCTGTGGGGCATCACCGGCGGGCCAACCGAGGGCGCGCTGAAGGTGCTGGCGGCCAAGGCCCACCTCGAGCCGGTCGTGACCACGCTGGTTAACAAGATCCCGTTCGATTCTCAGTACAAGTACATGAGCACCCACTACCAGATTGGCGGTGAGGAGCAGATTTTGATTACCGGCGCGCCGGACGTCATTTTCGCCCTGTGCAACCAGCAGCAGACGCGTAACGGTGCGCAAGCGTTCAACCGTGCGTACTGGGAAACGGAGATGGAGCGCTATGCGCGTCAGGGGCTGCGCATGGTCGCCGCGGCGTTCAAGCCGGCGAACGGCGAGCAGGCATTAACGCACGACGACCTGAGCCACGGCCTGATTTTCCTCGGCATTGCCGGAATGATGGATCCGCCGCGCCCGGAAGCGATTGATGCGATTAACGCCTGCCAGCAGGCGGGGATCCGCGTCAAGATGATCACCGGCGATCACCCGCAGACGGCGATGAGCATCGGCCAGATGCTGGGGATCAGCAACAGCGAGCAGGCGGTCACCGGCTATCAGCTGGAGAAAATGGACGACGCCGAGCTGGCGGAAGCGGCGGTGAAATATGACATTTTCGCCCGTACCAGCCCGGAGCATAAGCTGCGCCTGGTGAAAGCGTTGCAGGATAAAGGCGAGATCGTCGGCATGACCGGCGACGGCGTAAACGATGCCCCGGCGCTGCGCCAGGCAGACGTCGGCATCGCGATGGGCATTAAGGGCACGGAAGTCACCAAAGAGGCGGCGGACATGGTCCTGACGGACGATAACTTCGCCACCATCGCCAGCGCGGTGAAAGAGGGGCGTCGCGTTTACGACAACCTGAAGAAAACCATCCTGTTCATCATGCCGACCAACCTGGCGCAGGGGCTGCTGATTGTGATTGCGCTGCTGGCGGGGAACATCATTCCGCTAACGCCAGTGCTGATTTTGTGGATGAACATGGCGACCTCCGCCACGCTCTCCTTCGGCCTGGCCTTTGAGGCCGCCGAGCGCAACATCATGCGCCGCCCGCCGCGCCAGACCGGGCAGCACGTAATGGACGCCTACGCCGTGTGGCGCGTGGCCTTCGTCGGCACCATGATTGCCATCGCCGCCTTTGCGCTTGAAGCCTGGCTGGCCCCGCGCGGGCACAGCGCGGAGTTCATCCGCACCGTGCTGCTGCAGATGCTGGTCTGCGCCCAGTGGGTGTACATGATTAACTGCCGCAACACCGAAGGGTTCTCCCTGAACCGCGGCCTGCTGGCGAACAAAGGGATCTGGCTGGTGACGGGCGTACTGTTCCTGCTCCAGGCGGCCATTATCTACCTGCCGTTTATGCAGATGCTGTTCGGCACCGAAGCGCTGCCGCTGCGCTACTGGTTCGTGACGCTGGCGGTGGCTGGGTTGATGTTCTTCGTCGTCGAAATCGAGAAGCGACTGACCCGCAGGTTCCGTAAGGCTGCATAACGAAAATCTTACCCCTCACCCTAACCCTCGCCCCTTTGGGGAGAGGGCCGGGGTGAGGGGAGAAACAACGCTGAGGTACTCCCATGAAACTTCCACTCCTGTTCGCACTTCTTGTCAGTACCCTGCAACCCGTCTTCGCCGCCGCGGTCCCCGTTCGCGTCGCCACCGTGGAGCAGACCGCCCACGCCGCCGAGCGCCAGATCCCGGGTCGCATCGAAGCCATTCACACCGTTGAACTGCGCGCACGCACGGAAGGCGTGATAACGAAAATCAACTTCCGCGACGGGCAGTACGTGAAAAAAGGCGACGTGCTGTTCGAGCTGGACGACGCCGAGCCGCGCGCTGCACTGCGTCTGGCGCAGGCTGAAGTGAGAAGCGCTGAAGCCACGCTGCGTCAGGCGCAGCAGCAGCTTTCCCGCTTCGAAAGCCTGGGCAACAGCAACGCCATCAGCCGTCACGACGTGGACAACGCCCGCATGCAGCGCGACGTGGCGAGCGCCGCGCTGGAGCAGGCGAAAGCCCGGCTCGACACCCGCAGCGTCACCCTGAACTACACCCGCATCACCTCGCCGATTGACGGTCGCGTGGGCCACAGCCAGTTCCACGTGGGCAGCCTGGTGAATCCTGCCAGCGGCGTGCTGGTGGAGGTGGTGCAGCTCGATCCCATCCGCATCGCCTTTGCGCTGGAGGAGGGGGCGTTTGCCACCAAAGCCGGACAGCACGCGGATATCAGCGCCATGAAGCAGGCCTGGCAGGCGCTGATCGACAGCAACGGCCAGCGCGTCGGCGGGGAACTCACCTCCGTGGACAACCGCATCGATCCGCGCACCGCCAGCGTGATGCTGCGCGCAGAGTTTGCCAACCCGCGCCACCAGCTGCTTCCCGGCGGCAACGTGAATGTTTATCTGCGTCCAGCGAGCGAGCAGCCGGTGCTGACGCTGCCTGCCGCCGCGGTCCAGCAGAACGGCGACGGGTTCTTCGCCTGGGTGGTTAACGCCGACGGCAACGCCGAAAGGCGCCCGCTGAATGTGGCCGGCCAGATCGGCCAGCAGTTTCAGATTGCCTCCGGCGTGAAGCCCGGTGAGCGAGCGATTACCGACGGCGCGCAGCGCGTGCAGCCCGGCGCTGCCGTCCAGATACTCAATTAAGGAGCCATCATGCTGACGTTTTTCATCAAACGCCCGCGCTTCGCGATGGTGATTGCGCTGGTCATCACCCTGCTGGGGGCCATCGCGCTGAGGATTATTCCGGTAGAGCAGTATCCGCAGATCACCCCGCCGGTGGTGAATGTCTCTGCCAGCTGGCCGGGCGCCAGCTCGGCTGACGTGGCGGAGGCCATCGCCACGCCGCTGGAGACGCAGCTTAACGGGGTGGATCACATGCTCTATATGGAGTCCACCAGCTCGGATGAAGGCACCTACAGCCTGAACATCACTTTTGCGGCGGGGACCGATCCGGACCTCGCCGCCATCGACGTGCAAAACCGCGTGGCGCAGGCCGTGGCGCAGCTGCCGACCGAGGCACAGCAAAACGGGGTACAGGTGCGCAAGCGCGCCACCAACCTGATGATGGGAGTAAGCCTTTACTCACCGAACAACACCCACACGCCGCTGTTTGTCAGCAACTATGCCAGCACCCAGGTGCGCGAGGCGCTGTCGCGTCTGCCGGGCGTGGGACAGGTGCAGATGTTTGGCGCTCGGGACTACAGCATGCGCATCTGGCTGCGTCCGGACCGCATGAACGGCCTGAACGTGACCACCGATGACGTGGCGCAGGCGCTGCGCGAGCAGAACGTGCAGGGGGCGGCGGGCCAGATCGGTACGCCACCGGTATTCAACGGCCAGCAGCAGACGCTGACCATCAACGGTCTGGGGCGCTTAAGCCAGGCCGAAGACTTTGCCGACATCATTATTCGCGCCGGGGAGATGGGCCAGCTGGTGCGCATGAAGGACGTCGCCACCATCGAGCTCGGCTCGCGCAGCTACAGCTCGGGCGCCCAGCTGAACGGGCATGACTCCGCCTATCTCGGTATCTACCCAACGCCGTCCGCCAACGCCCTGCGCGTGGCCGACGCGGTGCGCGCGGAGCTGGATCGTCTCTCGACGCGCTTCCCGGACGACCTGGTCTACGAGGTAAAATTCGACACCACCACCTTCGTTGCCGCCACCATTAAAGAGATTGGCGTCTCGCTGGCGCTGACCATGCTGGCGGTTGTGGTGGTCGTTTCCCTGTTCCTGCAAAGCTGGCGCGCGACGCTGATTGTCGCCCTCGCCATTCCGGTGTCGCTGGTGGGCACCTTTGCGGTGCTCTACGCGCTCGGCTACTCCGCCAACACGCTGAGCCTGTTCGCCATTATTCTGGCGCTGACCATGGTGGTGGATGATGCCATCGTGGTGGTTGAGAGCGTCGAAACCCTGATGGCGGAAGGGCAGAGCCGCACGGCGGCGACCGCGCTGGCGCTGCGCCAGATTGCCGGGCCGGTGATTGCCACCACGCTGGTGCTGCTGGCGGTGTTTGTGCCGGTGGCGCTCCTGCCGGGAATTGTGGGCGAGCTGTACCGCCAGTTCGCGGTGACGCTCTCGACCGCCGTCACGCTCTCAAGCCTGGTGGCGCTGACCCTGACGCCCGCGCTCTGCGCGATGCTACTGCGCCCGCGTCCGGCGAAGCCTGCCGCCATTTTCCGTGGGTTCAACCGTGGGCTGGACGCCACGTGCACGCTTTACACCCGGATAGTGAGCGTGTTCAACCGACGTCCGTGGCTGGCGCTGCTGGCCACCGCAGGCGCGGCGGCGGTAGTGGCGTTCAGCTTTATGTCGATGCCAAAGGGCTTCCTGCCCCAGGAAGATCAGGGCTACTTCTTCGCCAGCGTCCAGCTGCCGGAGGCGGCCTCGCTGGAGCGCACCGAAGCGGTGATGGCTACCGCGCGCGAGCTGATTGCTAAAAACCCGGCGGTGGAAGACGTCATTCAGGTCTCCGGGTTTAACATCCTCAACGGTACCAGCGCCTCCAACGGCGGGTTTATCTCCATCATGCTGAAGGACTGGAGCGAGCGCCCGCCGCTGGACGAGGTGATGGGCACCCTTCAGCGCCAGCTGCTGGCCCTGCCGGAAGCGACCATCATGACCTTCGCGCCGCCGACGCTGCCGGGGCTGGGCAACGCCTCTGGCTTCGACCTGCGCATTCAGGCGCAGGCGGGGCAGAGCCCGGCGGAGCTGGAGCGCGTCACGCGTGAGGTGCTGGCAAAAGCCAACCAGCATCCGCAGCTGAGCCGCGTGTTCACCACCTGGAGCAGCAACGTGCCGCAGCTGACGCTGACCGTTGACCGCGAGCGTGCGGCCCGGCTCGACGTGCCGGTGTCGCGCATCTTCAGCAGCCTGCAAACCGCCTTCGGCGGCACCCGCGCCGGGGATTTCAGCGTCAACAACCGCGTCTACCACGTGGTGATGCAGAACGAGATGCAGTGGCGCGAGCGCGCGGAGCAAATCAGCGAGCTGTTCGTGCGCAGCAACAGCGGCGAGCGGGTGCGTCTGAGCAACCTCGTCACCATCACGCCGACCGTCGGCGCGCCATTTATTCAGCAGTACAACCAGTTCCCGTCGGTATCGGTAAGCGGTTCGGCAGCGGAAGGGGTAAGCAGCAGCACCGCGATGGCGGCGATGGGCGAAATTCTGGCGCAGAGCCTGCCTGCCGGGTACGACTACGCCTGGAGCGGCATGTCGTATCAGGAGCAGCAGACCGGCAACCAGGCGGTATGGATTGTGCTGGCGGCGGTGGTGATGGCGTGGCTGTTCCTCGTCGCCCAGTACGAGAGCTGGACGCTCCCGGCGAGCGTGATGCTCTCGGTGCTGTTCGCCATCGGCGGGGCGCTGGTGTGGCTATGGCTGGCGGGCTACGCCAACGACGTGTACGTGCAGATCGGTCTGGTCTTGCTGATCGCGTTAGCGGCGAAAAACGCGATTCTTATCGTGGAGTTCGCCCGCGCGCGGCGGATGGACGGGATGGCGATTGTCGATGCCGCGCGGGAAGGGGCATCGCGCCGCTTCCGCGCGGTGATGATGACCGCCGTGTCGTTCATCATCGGCGTCCTGCCAATGATGCTGGCGACCGGGGCGGGTGCCCAGAGCCGCCGCATCATTGGCACCACGGTGTTCAGCGGCATGCTGGTGGCAACCGTGGTAGGGATTGTGTTTATCCCCGCGCTGTTCGTGCTGTTTCAGCGCCTGCGCGAGTGGGGCCACGGCCTTACGGACTCGTCGCCCACAGCTCGCAGTGCTTCTGAACCAGAGAAATAAGCGAGCCGCCGTCGGCGATGAAGTCCCGCATGCGCTGCGCCTCGCTCTTGCCCTGCTTTAACAGCAGGGCAATTTCATTAATTGCGCTCGTTGCGCCGAGCTTCTCGGCCGACGGCGCAACCTGCTCCAGCAGCCAGGCGATATCCTCCGCCACGGTTTTGTGCTCGCCGGTATGCACGTCCGTCAGAACCCCCTCCAGCCCGTAGCGACACGCCTGAAAACGGTTAAAGCGGTACAGCAGAAAATCCCGCTCCTGATGCTTATAGGGCCGCGTGGTCAGCAGCCAGTGGGACGTGGCCTGGATCAGCCCGGCGATATTAATCGCGTGGCCGAGCGTCAGCGGGGTATCCATCACCCGTACCTCAACGGTGCCAAAATGCGGGCTGGGGCGGATGTCCCAGTGCAGATCTTTAATGCTGTCGATCATGCTGGTAGCGCTCAGGCGGCGGAACAGCCCTTCGAACTCCTGCCAGCTGTTAACCCACGGCATCTGGCCGTTATCCGGGAACCCGGAGAAGATGTTGAGCCGCGACGAGGAGAACTTCGTGTCTGTGCCCTGCATGTACGGCGAGGCGGCCGCCAGGGCGATAAAGTGCGGCACGAAGCGCGACAGGCCGTGCAGGAGATAAATGGCGTCATCCCCGGTCCGGCAACCGACGTGCACGTGCTGTCCGAACACCGTTGCCTGCAAAATCAGGTAGCCAAAGCGCTCCAGCGTGACGTTATAGCGCTCGTCGTCGCACACCTCCTGACGCTGCCACTTCTGGAACGGGTGCGTCCCGCCGCCGCAGATCTGGATGTGCTGCTCCGCCGCCGCGCGCAGGATGCTCTGCTGCATCACCGAGAACTGCGCCGCCGCCTGGTCAATGGTCTGGCACACGCCGGTGGCGATTTCGAGCATGCTTTCGGTGATGTCGTGTTTGACTTCACCGCCTTTGATGTCGTCTTTGACGGCGGCGATAAGCGCGGAGGAGTCCTGGCTCAGATCGTAGCCCGGCGGGTTAACCACCTGCAGTTCGAGTTCGATGCCGAGGGTGAACGGTTCAGAGGATTTGAAATCAGGTAAAGGCATGGCGCACTCCGTTGTCTGTTGTGTGTTGAGTATAGACAACGACGTGGCGCTCACTTTTCAGGGTGGTATAACTGTTAGCAGGCTTAGCGAAAAGAGGGGTTAACCATGTCTGAGAATCCAGTGATTGCGCTGATTGGTCCTGGTGCGATTGGCACCACCATTGCCGCAGTGTTGCATGACGCGGGCCGCACGCCGCTGCTGTGCGGACGCACCGCGCATCCGGAATTACGCCTGCGTTACGACGAGGGGGAAACGGTTGTGCCCGGTCCGGTATTCACCGATCCGTCCGTCATTACTCGCCCCGCAGATCTTGTTTTTGTGGCGGTAAAAACGACGCAAAATTCCGACAGCGCCGGGTGGCTGCGCGCGCTGTGCGATGAAAATACCGTGGTCTGCGCCCTGCAAAACGGCGTAGAGCAGAAGGCGCAGCTTGAGCCTTTGGTCAGTGGCGCAACGGTGCTGCCGTCGGTGGTCTGGTTCCCGGCGCAGCGCGAGCCGGATGCCTCCGTCTGGCTGCGCGCCAAACCGCGCCTGACGCTGCCGGACGTGCACCAGGCGCAGCGGGTGGTCGAAGCGCTTCGTGATACGCGCTGCGCGGTTGATCTCTCGGAAGATTTCGCCACCGTCGCCTGGCGCAAGCTGCTGCAAAACGCGGTCGCCGGGCTGATGGTGCTGGCCAACCGCCGCGCCGGGATGTTCAGGCGCGAGGATGTCAGCGAGCTGGCGCTGGCCTACCTGCGCGAAGGGCTGACCGTCGCCCGCGCTGAGGGGGCGAAGCTGAACGATGACGTGGCGCAGGAGATCCTGGCGAACTTCCAACGCGCGCCCGTGGATTTGGGTACGTCGATTCTCGCTGACCGCCAGGCGGATCGCCCGATGGAGTGGGATATCCGTAACGGCGTCATCCAGCGCTACGGCCGCAAACACGGCATTGTGGTGCCCATCAGTGATGTAGTGGTGCCGCTGCTGGCGGCGGGGAGCGAGGGGCCGGGGTGAGCCTGGGTCTGGAGTGAAGGAAAGACCCGGCCGTTGTGCGCCGGGTAGCGTCTCTACTTAGCCTGACGGGCTTTCTCTGCTTTCAACTCTTCCATGGTTGCCTCCAGAATCCAGAGGCACTGAGCACCGTCAAACGTTTCCAGCAGCGCCTGGCGGGTACGCTGATAGAACGCGTCGATTTCTTCGGGGGATTTCTCTAAAGGCGGCGTGCAGACAATATCGCTGCCTACCATGTGCGGCCACTTTCCGGCGTCAATGGCGCGGAGCGCTTTCAGCGTTGCGTTCGTGTTTGTTATGAGCGCTGCGGCTAAGGCGTCCTCCAGCTGTTGCGCCTGCTTGACGTCAGCCGTAGCAGACAGGGTAGGAGCTTGCTCAATCCAGTGTGCATCACCAGAGGCGATTCCATTAAGTGCTGATGACCAGTCAGTGCTGGCTGCAATGGCTGGGACGGCGAGCGCACATAGCAGGAGTACGGTAGGGTATTTCATCGCACGACCTCAAGGTCACCGCCGTCACGAAGGATTTTACGTCGCGTTGACAGTGAGAGAATGATGCACCCCTCTGATGCAAACCCGGCTGGACCATACTTGTGGTCACCATGAATGCGGAATTCTGAGCGACCAAAACTCTCTCCGGAGGTTTGCTCAAGGATGATTGTAATTGGTCCTTTTGAATTCGAATGACCCGCGATTTTATATGTCCCGCGAGGCAGTGGCCCCAGTCCCTTTACATGCTGACGGTCCGGGTTGTTTTTATTCGTAAGAGCACCGGAATATCCGGTCTCAATTAATTTACCGTCTTTATACATCCTGCCGGTAGACTGCTCATACTTCCATCCCATAACGTTCTCCTTATGCCGTTTTGCGATCATTCCAGCTATCAGAATGCATGATGTTACCGTCGACATAGCGCCAGGTAATTTTTTCATACAGCAGTTCTACCAGCTCAAGATGTTTATGTTTCTCATAGTCAGGATCTTTGACGTCAAGCATCATTGGACAGACGCTGAGGATCGTCACTCCCTCCATAATTGTGGAAAAATATTCCACTTCCTGGCCGGCATCGTTGATACGGTAAAACTTTACCTCTGCGGATTTTAGCTTCTGGCCTGTACTGACTGCCTTGTACAAATAGGGGCTGGAGGCGTCGATCTCTTTATCGAAAGAATAAGGGGAATGGACGCGAAGACTTGTTGCTTTGCCGTTATGCTTGTCCGTGGGTTGCATTACGCCGTGGTTCAGTGCGATTAACTCAATACTTCCTTCACGACCATGTATATCGACAGAGCCTTTGATGTCGGCACCACCGTCGTCTTTGAGCCATAAATAAGCGGGAATAGCCATTTGTTTAAAACTCCATTTAAGAAAATCCTGAAAAAGCCTTTTGGTTAAGTTAGTTAGGTAACCATGGTGACGCTAGCGCTTATAAAGTGGGTCGTCAATTTTTGTACGATTTAGATATTAAATGATCTGCATTTTCTTTGATATAAATTAAGAAAATGTGGGATCTTACGGTTTGAAACTGGAAAATTTATTAATGTTTAATGCCGTGGTTTTACTTAAGTATTAATTAAGTGAATATTGATTGAAAGTCTAATAAATATTTGGGCTGTTATTAGGTTTATATCTATTTAACGATTTATTAATTGGTTAAAAGCTCATAACGGTTCGTCAGAATACCCGCAAATCCCTAGCGACATGCCTGAAACGGTTAAAGAGGTTAAGCAGAAAATCCTACTTCCGATGCTTATATAGCCGTCTGGTTAGCTGCCAGTGCAGATCTTTTATGCTGTCATTCCTGGCCGACCGTCAGGCGGATCGCCCGATGGAGTGGGATATCCGCAACGGCGTCATCCAGCGCTACGGCCGCAAACACGGCATTGCGGTGCCCATCAGCGACGTGGTGGTGCCGCTGCTGGCGGCGGGGAGCGAGGGGCCGGGCTAACGGCCGCTGTTTTTCCATTCGGCAAAGTAATGGGCGGCCGTGCTGCCCATCGCTTTTCTAAACAAAATGATAAACGCATTCATACCTGAGAGTGGAGGCGGGCCGATAGAGAGGAAGGGAGATGAATATGAATGTCCGCTCTGTGCCAGGAGCGGACGTTGTTTTTCAACTATTACCCAGGCCTGCGAACCACCTCATCTTTATCCCTTAAATTCTCAATGTATCGATAACCGCTCTTAGAGCGGGTGACACATTGCGGTGCGGATAATAGAGATATGAACCTTCCAGGCGCTGACTGTAGCATTGCAAAACTCTGATCAGCGCCCCCTGTTCTATATCATCAGAAACTAATTCCTCCGGAACATAAGCCAGTCCCAGGCCTAGCCGGGCGGCTTTGGCTTCCATATAGCTGTCAGCAAAGGCCCATTGTCCCTGAGGTTGATGGGTTATCTTTTTACCGTCTTGATTGAGTTCCCATGCATACAGGCTGCCGTCTCCAAACTGGTAAGCGATGCAGGGATGAATAACTAAATCGGAGGGAGTTTGCGGAAATCCGTAGCGACGAAAGTGCTCGGGCGTGCCGACAACGGCCATCTCCATATCGGGCGAAATGCGCACAGCGACCATACCGCTACCTACTTCCGAGCCCAGACGTATACCGGCATCGAAGCGCTCAGCAATAATATCGACAAACCGGCTTTCGCTGATGAGCTCCAGCCGAATATCTGGGTAGCGTTGTTTAAACACCGCCAGCTTCGGCAGCAGCACTTTATCAATGGCGTGCTGACTGGCATTAATACGGACCGTACCCGATGGGGTATGGCGATAATGGGCCAGCGTGGCAAGCCCCATATCTAAAGCGTCAAATCCAGATTCGACGGTTCGATAGAGCAACTCGCCGGCATGGGTGAGCGATAACTTGCGCGTGGTACGCACCAGAAGCTGCACGCCCAGTCGTTCTTCCAGCTCGCGCACTGCACGACTAATTCCTGACTGCGCCAGGCCAAGCCTCTGCGCGGCGGCAGTAAAACTCCCTTCTCGCACGACCTGCATAAACAGATAGAGATCGTTATAGTTTTCCCGTTTCGCCATCATCCTTCCCCTGCTGCCGCATCACAATTCAGAACAATATGTTATCAATCTTAGCATTTTTCATCCTCTAATCAGTACTATTTCTGCTAACTATAATGTGCGCATTGCAACAAAGCACAGCAGCGTTGTCCGTAGGAAACCTGTTTCTGGCACGTTTTATGAAGGGGATTTTGATGACTGCTTTCACCCAAAAATTGACAACTGCGATACCCGCCCTGTTGTTATGCGCATCATTAAGTGGAGTCACAAATATGAGTTACGCTGATACAGCCAATCCGAACGCGCCCGTTTCGCTGGTCGAGAAATGGGATAAAACTTTTGCTGAGAGCACGAAAGTTGATCACCGTAAGGTGACCTTTCCGAACCGGTACGGGATCACCTTAGTCGGGGATCTCTACATCCCGAAGGATCGTGGTGAACGCAAGCTGGCAGCTATTGCAGTTAGCGGCCCCTTCGGGGCGGTGAAAGAGCAATCCAGCGGCCTGTATGCGCAGACGCTGGCTGAACAGGGATTTGTCACTCTGGCTTTCGACCCTTCATACACGGGCGAAAGCGGCGGCTACCCGCGCAACGTCGCATCTCCGGATATCAACACCGAGGATTTCAGCGCGGCGGTTGATTTCTTAGGTCTGCAAAAAGAGGTGGATCGCAACCGCATCGGGCTGCTCGGTATCTGCGGATGGGGCGGCATGGCCTTAAACGACGCCGCGATGGATACGCGTGTCAAGGTGGTGGCGACCAGCGTGATGTATGACATGAGCCGTGCGATGGGGCATGGCGTGGGCGATGGCAAAGACCGCTATACCACTGCCGATCGTCGTGCCGTATTGCAGTATCTGAACACGCAGCGCTGGAAGGATGCGGAAAATGGCGCTTTCGCGCCAGGCGGGCATGACATTTATGTTGATGAGAAGGGCAACGTCACCGCTTCCGATCGTATTCTGCCGGAAACTCTGCCCGCGAATCCTAACCCAGTATTGAAAGAGTTCTTTGATTATTACCGCATGCCGCGTGGTTTCCATGAGCGTTCGGTCAACTCAACCGGTGCCTGGAATGCAACCATGCCGCTGTCATTTATGAATATGCCGCTGCTGAGTTACGCTAATGAAGTTACTATCCCTACACTCATCGTGACCGGCGAAAAAGCCCATTCACGCTATTTTGCTGAAGATGCCTTTAAGGCAATCGGCAGCAAAGAGAAAGAGTTAGTGATTGTCCCTGGGGCAAACCATGTTGATCTGTACGACAACGTTGCGGGTAAGATCCCATTTGCCAAATTTGAGCAATTTTTCAAAGCAAACTTAAGGTAACCCGAAAGGTTTACCAGGCCACCTGTCATAAACGGGTGGCTTTTACCTGCCTGGTGTGACGCAGAATATGTCACATCGCCCCATATTCTCACCCACCTATTATGTCGTTATTCCCTGAATAACTTCTGACCCGACTGCGCCTGAATCTGGCTGGTTCGATATTAAGGGATGCTAATAATGTCCACTGTAAGTCTAAAACCATCATACGAAAAAAAGCATGCATACTGGAGCGGCGTATTTGCCATGACGCTTTGCGTGTTTGTGCTGATCGCTTCTGAGTTTATGCCAGTCAGCCTGCTTACGCTCATTGCCCGCGATTTGCACGTTACCGAAGGGTTGGCAGGGCAAGGAATTGCCGTCTCTGGCGCACTGGCAGTGCTGACCAGTCTGACTATCTCCCATATTGCCGGGGATCTAAATCGTAAATATCTTCTGCTGGGGCTGACGGTCTTAATGGCCATATCGGGAATAGTTATCACCATAGCGCCTGACTATCCGGTTTATATGCTGGGGAGGGCTCTGATTGGCGTAGTTATCGGAGGGTTCTGGTCAATGTCGGCTGCAACCGCCATTCGGCTCGTGCCGCAGCACCAGGTTCCCCGCGCACTGGCAATTTTTAATGGCGGCAACGCGCTGGCCACCGTTGTTGCTGCGCCGCTTGGTAGCTACCTGGGGACAATCGTCGGTTGGCGTGGGGCCTTTTTATGTCTCGTCCCCCTTGCGATAGCTGCGTTCATCTGGCAATGGGTCAGCCTGCCTTCGATGGAAAGCGATAAAACACAAAAACCACAGGGATCTGTGCTTCGTCTGTTCAGCGTCGCCATCGTACCAACGGGACTGCTGGCCTGTGGGTTGTTCTTTATGGGGCAGTTTGCTTTATTTACCTACGTGCGCCCCTTTCTGGAGAGCGTCACCAGGGTGGGACCTTCTGACCTTTCTCTGATTTTGCTCGCAATAGGCGTAGCAGGTTTTGTCGGCACAACGATCGTCTCAACATTCCTGAACGCCAGGTTTTATCAGACCTTAATCATTATCCCGTTGCTTATGGCAGCGATTGCCGGTGCATTACTGCTGGTCGGACACCATATCTGGACTGTTGCCGTTTTACTCAGCCTGTGGGGGCTACTTGCGACGGCTGCGCCAACAGGGTGGTGGACATGGATAGCACGGGCGTTACCCGAAGATGCAGAGACGGGTGGTGGCCTCATGGTTGCGGTGATCCAGCTATCGATTGCACTTGGTTCAACGGCTGGAGGTCTGGCATTCGACAGTCTGGGATGGAGAAGTGCATTTGGTTTAAGTGGTTTGTTACTACTGGGGGCGGTAGTGATGACATATGCAACATCCCGTAAAAATAGGAAGGCGCACTAGCGCAATCCTTTTATTTCTGGCGTGTGCTCTTTAAGGGCATACGCCAGAGGGGGGAATGCCCGCTTTTCGCTCACAGCGGACCTTCAGCTAAATTACCTAGTCCGCTTAGTGCCAAAAGCGGACATTACTATATTCAAATAATTCATAGTTAGGTAAAGTATACGAAGGTGCTTAACTTACCCCTTGATAAGAAAGGAATGAAGATGGGTTTTACTGATGAATTTTTTTTTGCACTCTCAAATTGGCAGAATGGATGGAGAGAAGATCAGAATAAACGTGACTTACTGGCTAAGGATTTATTGGATACAACCCAGTGTTTGGATAAAAAATTCAAAAGTGTCACCTCACCTTGCTATAGAAAGCGTTTTCTTCACCAAGGTGAACTTATAGAAATCGTTTTGGTAGACCAAAAACATGAAGGAGTAGTGAGTTGGACTTTAGATAAAAAATATGCTGAGATATTCAAAGGTCTTTTTAAAGTAGATGCTGTTTCTGCGGCGATTTTTGAGCACACACCTACAGAAAGTGAAGTTGTTGTAAATCTATGTGAATTATGGAAGAACTCTGACTTTATTGAAGCAGCCACACTTTTTCAGAAGAGATATCCTGAGGATGCAAAACCTCTTTTTCATTTCAAAGATAGTCAAAGTGAAGTGATACTTACATCACCACTGAAAGGCTCGGAAATCATCGCTCTCACCGGAGTATCTAGTCCGTTTGATGCTTTATGTGATCAAGCTGGAATCCCGGATGATTCATCCAGAAATAACTTGTTTTCAGAATTAGTTGAAAACGGAAACTATCCGGGTGAATTAAGATACACAAGTAAAGAAAGTGCACAACGAATTATAGCTAATGTAATTCTAAAAGTGGAAAATAGAATTAAAGAATTTAAGCAGAATAGTTAATATAAATAGGCAGCGCAAACGTCTGCTCCTCGCTCGCAGCGGAAATTAGCTAAGCTAGTTTATCCGCTTTGTGCTGTGATGAGCGGTGAGCCAGATAATCAATGTGGTATCTGAGGGGATACAGCAATGGCAGACGGTTTTCCATATCCATCAGGAACTATTGCGCTATAGTATTTTAAAGCTAAGAGAAAGTAACAGGTGTTTGGATAGATAAAGATTCTGAGAGCAATCATTTTGAGTAGGTGTTATTGTCAACGGTACCATTTGGCCGCGAATAATAAAATTTAATTTTTACTAACGGATTGAAATATGGCTATTTATTACTACGAGGATGTATTCAGAAAAGCAATAGCAGATCTTGAGTCATTTTATAAAGAGGAATATGGGTTTTCTGTCAAAGTGAATTATTCTGATAATTTGTGGCAACATGCTTCTATTGTTGGGAAAAATGAAAATTCAACCATTAGGTTCTCTCAAGATTGTTGTGCTCGGAAAGTAACTGACTCAACAGAGCTATTTGTGGCATTATTAATTGTATGCCATGAACTTGCCCATTATTTAAATCATCATAATTATTACAGATCAACTAGCGATGAAGATGATCGAATCATAGAAGCATGGGCAGATAATTTTGGTTCTAAACTTTTCATGGTACTTATAACCTATGGCAGTAACATTATACGTATGTGTGAAATATTTTCTGTGCCGATCGATACTGGTGATAAAGTTAACTTAATTGGATCTGCATTTAAAAATGTCTGCAATATGTTTTATAGAAATGAAAGCAAAAAGTATCATTATCGAATTGAAAGAATGATGCATATCTGTTCGGGAATTAGCAGTTTTCTTCAGTTTTATTGGGGGAGATTAGACCTTCAGTTAACCTTCGATATTTATCTAAGGCTTTACGCTCATTCAGGGATGTACGATATAATCGAGGCTGATTATAATTCCTTTCCAGTAAGCAATGATGATTTCAATAAGGTTGTTGACATACATCAACCTCTTCAAAAAGGTAATGCTGCGATCACTTTGGGTCTTAAGAAAAAATATAGGAAATATATTGACACATCATTCGTTGAAGATATTTCCTTTGCCAATCTATACAGGGATGCATTCTCTTTTAGTGCTCAGGCTCAACTGGAAAATGGGGAATATCCCGAGGATTTCAAAAAAATGATGCTGGATAAGCTGGAGAGGAAAAATTCGTGAACTTAATCTATTTAAAGAGCTAAGATAATCAAATTATCAGCTCTATCAGCTCTATCATCACTAAGAGCTTGGTAACTCAGAATTAAGTCAGTGAACATACGGAAACAGTTGAAGATGTTAAAAAGTATTTGGGATCAATTTATTAGCACTTCCGTACTGGCTTATACAATCGAGAACACATGCCATGGCGATAAGATGTAAGTCATGGCCTGCGCCCCATCGATTAAGACATCTTAATGTTGGTCATGTTGTTGTTGGAGTTGCGAACTTCCGCTCCTCGCTCTTAACGGACATTCAACAAACAACGCTATTCTTTTATTAAGGCCAAAGTCCTGCTTTTTACCCAGCAGGACCCCGGCCTTCCATCACCCGCCTCAGTGCGCCGTGATATAAGGCTCTTTCACAAACTCCGCCAGCAGCCAGACCATATCATGCAGCAGCCCGGTGAGCTCTTTCGCCACGCTCGCAGGCAACGTCCCGCCCATCACCGCCAGCGTTAACGCCACGGCATAATCCACCTGTAGCGCCGTTTCTTGCCAGCATTCCGGCACGCAGGAGGCGATCTTTTCCCCGGCAATGAGCCGTTCCACCAGATACGGTGGAAGTTCTGAGTCACAGCACTCGCGCAGCCGTTTCAGCGCAGCCAGCAGTCGCTCGCATAGCGTGGCAAATGTCACTGCGTCGTAAGTTTCCACCAGTACGCTTACGTAAGCGGCGCAGGCATCGGCCAGTTCGAAGAGATCCGCAGAATCGGAAATTGGGTGGTTGATGAGCTGGTGAACAACGCTTTCCTCAGAAAGCGCGTAGGAAAATTCAGGGGTAGTCGCCATTTAGCATCCTCTTTGTCTAAAAAATGTCATGTTATGCTAACGGGTTCCTACGCCCGGTTACGGTTGTGCCGCAACGCAGGCACTTTACGACCATAAACAAGGGATGAAAAGCGATAACCCTGAATTACATAAGGTTGCTTGCAGGTTTGCGAGGCGGCTTCCAGAACGGCATTTCCGGGCACCGCCGCACCATTAATCCTCGCTCATCATCGCCAGAAACCGCTTCACCGTCCGCGAACGTTCGAAGCGCCGCCAGCAGAGTGCGATATCGGTATAAAGCTCCGGCGAGCGCAGCGCGTGGTAGGTCACATTCGGCGGTGAAATGGCCGCCATGGATTTCGGCACCAGCGCGAACCCGCCGCCGGCGGAGACCATGCTCAGGGAAGAGGAAAGCTGCGACGACTGCAGCGCGCGCTGCACGTTTATTCCGGCCCGCTCACAGCAGCCGTAAACCCGGTCATACAGACCCGGCGCGACCTCCTGCGGGAACAACACCACCGGCGTATCCCGAAGTTCCTCCAGCGCCAGATCGCCGCACGTCGCCAGGGGATGATCGCGATGCAGCGCCACCACCATTGGCTCCCGGTCGAGGATTTTTAATTCGAATACCTTGCTGCTTTCGCACGGCAGGCGCACAAAGGCGATATCCAGCTCACCCTCCGCCAGCATCGTGGTCAGCGACGACATGTTGGCTTCCACCTGGTGAACCTGCACTGCCATGTTCTGCACCTGAAACTGGCGGATCAGGGCGAAGATTTTGGGATGAAAGGCATCCGAACTGGTAATGCCAATCGACAGGCTGCCGTTCAGCCCGCGCGCGATGCCCCGGGCTTTCTCCAGCGCGGCGTCGCTCAGCGCCAGGATCTTACAGGCGTCCTCATAGAAGGCTTCTCCCGCCTCGGTCAGCTCCACGCCCCGCGTCAGGCGCCTGAACAGCGGCGTGCCCACTTCCTCCTCAAGCCTTTTGATCTGCTGGCTCAGAGGAGGTTGTGAAATACCCAGCGCGTTGGCCGCCCTGGTGAAGTGTCGCTCGCGTGCTACCGCGACAAAATAGCGCAGATAACGAAGTTCCATATCAAAAACGTCTCAAACCAGCATGGATTCTATATTGGAACTCTCTGCTGAATCGGGTCAACATTTATTTAACCTTTATAAATAAAGTTGAAGAGGACGAGCATGATGATGCATTCATCTGCATGCGACTGTGAGGCGAGTTTATGCGAGACCCTGCGCGGGTTCTCGGCTCAACATCCTGACAGCGTGATCTATCAGACATCGCTAATGAGCGCCCTGCTAAGCGGCGTCTACGAAGGGGAGACCACCATCGCCGACCTGCTGGCACACGGCGATTTTGGCCTCGGCACCTTTAACGAGCTGGACGGCGAAATGATTGCCTTCAGCAGCCAGGTGTACCAGCTGCGCGCCGACGGCAGCGCCCGCGCCGCGAAGCCGGAGCAAAAAACGCCGTTCGCGGTGATGACCTGGTTCCAGCCGCAGTACCGCAAAACCTTCGACGGGCCGGTCAGCCGACAGCAGATCCACGACGTGATCGACCAGCAGATCCCCTCCGACAACCTGTTCTGCGCGCTGCGCATCGACGGCAACTTCCGCCACGCGCACACCCGCACCGTACCGCGCCAGACGCCACCGTACCGGGCGATGACCGACGTGCTGGACGACCAGCCGGTGTTCCGCTTTAACCAGCGCGAGGGCGTGCTGGTGGGGTTCCGCACGCCGCAGCATATGCAGGGCATCAACGTGGCGGGCTATCACGAACACTTCATCACCGACGACCGACAGGGCGGCGGCCATCTGCTCGACTACCAGTTGGAGAGCGGCGTGCTCACCTTCGGTGAAATTCACAAGCTGATGATCGACCTGCCCGCCGACAGCGCGTTTTTACAGGCCAACCTGCACCCCAGCAACCTTGATGCGGCTATCCGCGCCGTTGAAAACTAACAGGAGAACTACCGTGAACAGTGAGAAACAGTCACGTCAGTGGGCGCACGGCGCCGATATGGTTGTCGGCCAGCTGGAAGCGCAGGGCGTGAAGCAGGTGTTCGGGATCCCGGGCGCAAAAATCGACAAGGTCTTTGACTCCCTGCTGGACTCCTCCATCGAGATCATTCCCGTACGCCACGAGGCCAACGCGGCGTTTATGGCGGCGGCAGTGGGGCGTCTGACCGGCAAAGCCGGGGTGGCGCTGGTCACCTCCGGACCGGGCTGTTCGAACCTGATCACCGGTATTGCCACCGCCAACAGCGAAGGCGACCCGGTGGTAGCGCTGGGCGGGGCGGTGAAGCGGGCAGACAAAGCGAAGCTGGTGCATCAGAGCATGGACACCGTCGCGATGTTCAGCCCGGTGACGAAATACGCCGTGGAAGTGAACTCCCCGGACGCGATTGCCGAGGTGGTGTCCAACGCGTTTCGCGCCGCCGAGCACGGCAGGCCGGGCGGGGCGTTTGTCAGCCTGCCGCAGGATATTGTCGACCAGCCCACCACGGGGGCGATTTTGCCCGCCAGCGGTCCCGCGCTGATGGGGCCGGCACCGGAATCCGCCATTAACGATGTGGCGAAGCTTATTGAAAAGGCCAAAAACCCGGTCATCTTACTCGGCCTGATGGCCAGCCAGCCCGCCAACAGCGCCGCGCTGCGCAAGCTGCTGGAGAAAAGCCGTATCCCGGTCACCAGCACCTACCAGGCCGCCGGGGCGGTCAATCAGGAGCACTTCACCCGCTTCGCCGGACGCGTCGGCCTGTTTAACAACCAGGCGGGCGACCGGCTGCTGCATCTGGCGGATCTGATTATCTGCATCGGCTACAGCCCGGTGGAATACGAGCCGTCCATGTGGAACAGCGGCGACGCTACGCTGGTGCACATTGACGTGCTGCCCGCCTATGAGGAGCGCAAGTATGTTCCCGATCTGGAGCTGGTGGGGGATATCGCCGCCACGCTGAATCTGCTCGCCAGCCGCATTGAGCACAAGCTTGAACTGAGCCAGCGCGCCTCGGAAATTCTGGTCGATCGCCAGCATCAGCGGGACCTCCTCGACCGCCGCGGCGCATCGCTTAACCAGTTTGCCCTGCATCCGCTGCGCATCGTGCGCGCCATGCAGGACATCGTGAATAACGACGTGACGCTGACCGTCGATATGGGCAGCTTCCACATCTGGATCGCCCGCTACCTCTACAGCTTCCGCGCGCGTCAGGTGATGATCTCCAACGGTCAGCAGACCATGGGCGTGGCGCTGCCGTGGGCGATTGGCGCGTGGCTGGTCAACCCGGGGCGCAAGGTGGTGTCGGTTTCCGGGGACGGCGGCTTTTTGCAGTCGAGCATGGAGCTGGAAACCGCCGTACGCCTCAACGCCAACGTGCTGCACATCATCTGGGTGGATAACGCCTACAACATGGTTGCCATTCAGGAAGAGAAAAAATACCAGCGTCTTTCCGGCGTCGAGTTCGGCCCGGTCGACTTCAAAGCCTATGCCGACGCATTCGGCGCAAAAGGTTTTGCCGTCGAGAGCGCCGACGCGCTCGAACCGACGCTGCGTGCCGCAATGGATGTCGATGGCCCGGCCGTGGTGGCCATTCCCGTCGACTACAGCGATAACCCGCTGCTGATGGGCCAGCTCCATCTCAGCCAGATTTTGTGAATCAACATAAGGACAGAGAAATGCAAAAAGTGGCTCTCGTAACCGGCTCAGGCCAGGGGATTGGCAAAGCGATCGCGCTTCGTCTGGTGAAGGATGGTTTTGCCGTCGCTATCGCCGATTACAACGAAGAGACGGCGAAAGCGGTTGCCGATGAAATCACCCGCAGCGGCGGGAAGGCTGTCGCCGTGAAGGTGGACGTCTCTGACCGCGAGCAGGTGTTTGCGGCCGTGGAGAAAGCCCGCACCGAACTGGGCGGCTTCAACGTTATCGTCAACAACGCCGGGGTGGCGCCGTCCACGCCGATCGAATCCATCACGCCGGAGATTGTCGACAAGGTCTACAACATCAACGTGAAAGGGGTGATCTGGGGCATTCAGGCAGCGATTGACGCGTTCCGCAAAGAGGGGCACGGCGGCAAAATCATCAACGCCTGCTCCCAGGCGGGCCACACCGGCAACCCGGAGCTGGCCGTCTACAGTTCCAGTAAATTTGCGGTGCGCGGCTTAACCCAGACCGCCGCACGGGATCTTGCTCCGCTGGGGATCACCGTTAACGCCTACTGCCCGGGCATCGTTAAAACGCCGATGTGGGCGGAGATCGACCGTCAGGTCTCCGAGGCGGCGGGTAAACCGCTCGGCTACGGGACCGAGACCTTTGCCAAACGCATTACGCTTGGCCGCCTGTCCGAACCGGAAGATGTTGCCGCCTGCGTTTCATATCTTGCCGGGCCAGACTCTGACTATATGACCGGCCAGTCTCTGCTCATCGATGGTGGGATGGTGTTCAACTAAATTCTAATAAGCTCTGACATGAGTTTTCCCCTGCCTCCGAGCAGGGGCTTTTTTTTGTCTCCTCCGCCATTGTGCATTACACTGCGCGCTGCAAAACTTTAGTCATTACGATCTGACAGGCGGTAACAGCGATGAACGGTACAATCACAACGTGGTTTAAAGATAAAGGCTTTGGATTTATCAAAGATGAAAACGGCGACAACCGCTATTTTCATGTGATTAAGGTCGCGAACCCCGATCTGATTAAAAAAGACGCTGCGGTGACCTTCGAGCCAACCACCAACACCAAAGGCCTTTCCGCGTATGCGGTGAAGGTGATCCCGGAGAGCAAGCATCTCTATATCGCGGGCGAGCGCGTGAAGCTCACCTCGATCAAATCCTTCGTGGTATTCAGCGAAGAAGAGCCCGTTAAGACCAAAATCGACAAAGAGAACGCGGTGCTGTCGGTGGGTCTGCTGATGAACAGCATCAAACCAAAATCCGACAAGAAGCCGGGCGAAATGCGCACGGTGAAGAAGCTGGCGATCACCACCTTCCAGAACACGACGATGATCTTTACCGAAGATGAAATCGACATTGATGCCACGGTGAAGCTGCTGAAGTGATGGTTTGCCGGGTGGCGGCGATGCCTTACCCGGCCTGCAAAACTTAACCCATTCTGTGCTCGCCCCGTAACATCGCCTCACGGTCAAACACCTTCTGAATCGCCCCGTGCGCCATAAACGCTGCCCGGTCGGACATATGGGCAATCACGTCCGCGTCGTGGCTCACCAGCAGATAGGTCATCTCATGCTCGGCCTTCAGGCGGTTAAGCAGGTTCAGGATTTCCGCCTGCACCGACATATCCAGCGCCGAGGTCGGTTCATCCAGCAGCAGAAGCTGCGGGCGCAGCAGCAGCGCCCGGGCAATGGCAACGCGCTGGCGCTGGCCGCCGGAAAGCTGGTGCGGGTAGCGCCTGCCCGCGTCGGCGGAAAGTCCCACCTGCTGCAGCGCATCCGCCACCTTTTCCGCAACCTGCGTTTCACCGTGGAGGCTTAACGGCTCCGACAGGGTGCGCGCAATGGTGTGGTTTGGATGCAGCGACGCCCACGGATCCTGAAACACCATCTGCACGTTGCGGCGAAGATTGCCTTCAAAGCGGCGCCCTGGCGTTAACGTTTCTCCCAGCAGCGCAATACTGCCGCGCCACTCGCGCTGTAGCCCTGCCAGCACGCGCAGAAGGGTTGATTTGCCGCAGCCGGATTCGCCAATCAGGCTGAACGTCTCGCCTCTCTCTATGCTAAAGCTGGCGGCAGAGACCGCCGTTTTTTCCCCGAAGGTGACCTGCACCTGGTTAACCTCAACGAGCGCCATCGCTGGCCTCCTTCCACGGCTGCGAACGATCGAGCGTCGGCAGCATCTGTCCATAAGTATGGGCGTCTGGACGACAGGTCCACAGGGTGCGCGTGTACGGATGCGTCGCCTGCGGGAGCCGGTTCGCCGCCATCTCATCGACCTTTTCACCCTGATACATCACCAGCACGCGGTCGCAGTGCTCCGCCACCAGCGGCAGATCGTGGCTGATTAACAGCATCGCCATCTGGCGTTCTTCGCACTGCTGTACCAGCAGCTCGAGGATCTGGTTGCGCAGGCGGGCGTCCAGCGCGGAGGTCGGTTCGTCGGCAATCAGCACCTGCGGATTGTTGATCAGCGCAATCGCAATCATCACCCGCTGGCCCATGCCCCCGGAAAGCTCGCCGGGATAGCGTGACAGCACGTTCTCGTTCAGCCCGACGGCGCGGATGATGTCGTGAATGCGCGCCGCACGCTCCGGGCGCGTCAGGCGCTGATGCAGCGTGAGCGCCTCATCAAGCTGGGCGGCGACGCTTTTCACGGGGTTTAGGGCGTAGCGCGGGTCCTGCAGGACCATCGCAATCCCGTTGCCGCGCAGCGCCTGCCAGCGGCGGGCGTTCAGGGTCAGCAGATCGTTGCCAAGCACGTTAAGCCGGTTCGCGCTCACGATACCGGGTTTACGCACCAGACCCATCAGGGCGCGGGCGGACATCGACTTACCGGAGCCGGATTCTCCCACCAGCGCCACCCGCTCGTTGCCAAGCCGAAAGCTCAGGTTGTTGACCACGCGCGCGGCGGGGTAGTCGATATTCAGCGCATCGACGATAACGCGGTGTTCAGTCATGCTGTGGCTCCAGTACGTCGCGCAGGCCATCGCCCAGCAGGTTAAACGCCAGGCTGGCAAACAGGATGGCGCCGCCCGGAATGGCGGCAATCCACCACTGGTCGAAAATCACCTGCATGCCGTCGGAAATCATCGCCCCCCATTCGGCCATGGGCGGACGCGCGCCAAGGCCGAGGAAGCCGAGACCGGCGGCGGCCAGAATAATCCCCGCCAGATCCAGCGCCAGCCGCACAATCGCGGACGGCAGGCACAGGGGCAGAATATGGCCGACCAGCAGGCGCAGGCCGCGGATCCCCATCATCTCCGCGGCGGCCAGATAATCGCTGTGGCGCAGACGCTGAATCTCGCTCCGCGCCTGACGCGCGTAGGCGGGCCAGGTGGTTAAGGCCAGCGCCAGCGCGCCGTTGACCAGCCCCGGGCCAAGCATCGCCACAAACGCGAAGGCGAGGATCAGGCGCGGCATCGACATCACCACGTCGGTAAAGCGCATCAGGATACGCTCCACCCAGCCGCCGTAGTAGCCGGACAAAATGCCCACCAGCAGCCCGGCGGGCAGGGTAATGACCGTCACCAGGGCCACCAGCCCGAGCGCCGGACGGGTGCCGTAAATCAGGCGCGAGAGCAGATCGCGCCCGTAGCTGTCGGTGCCCAGCCAGTGCCGGGCGCCAGGCGCCTCCAGGCGCGCGGCAGCGTCCTGCCAGTTCGGATCAACCGGCGCCAGCCAGGGCGCGAACAGGGCAATAAACACCAGCAGCACGAGGCCAGTCAGTCCGCAAACGGCGGCAGGGGAACGGCGCAGGCGGCGTAAGAAGAGATAAAACGGCATCAGCGCACCCTGGGATCGGTCGCCCGCACAAGCAGGTCGGTAAGGTTATTGATCAGCACAAAGCAGACGCCAATCAGCAGCGTACCGCCCATAACCGCGGTCGTGTCTCCGGCGAACAGGGCGGTGGTGAGATAGCGTCCAATGCCCGGCCACGAGAACACGGTTTCGGTTAATACCGCCCCTTCCAGCATGCTGGTATAGGCCAGGGCGATCACCGTCAGCAGGGTGCTGCGAATGTTCGGCAGCACGTGGCGCAGCAGAATGGCCATCTCCCCGGCACCCTTGGCGCGGGCAAGCAGGATGTACTCCTTGTTCATTTCGCTGAGGCAGGCCGAGCGGGTCAGGCGGGTAATGCTTGCCAGCGAGTAATAGGCCAGCAGCAGCACCGGCAGCACCAGGTGGCTGATGGCGTTGCGGAATGCCTCGCGATCGCCGGAAAGCCAGGTGTCTATCAGCGCAAAGCCGGTGCGCGGCTCGACGGTGAACTGCCAGATATCGTCCAGCCTGCCGGGGCCCACGCTCCACTGCAGCTTCGCGTAGAACAGGGCCAGCATCAGCAGGCCAAGCCAGAAAATCGGCACCGAGTTGCCGAGCAGGGTAAGCGTTCTGATCGCGACATCGAGCGGCGAACCGGCGTAGCGGGCGCACAGCACTCCGGCCGTCACGCCGAGCACGGACCCAATGATTAGCGCCAACGTCGCCAGCTCCAGCGTAGCGGGGAAGGCGTGCAGCAGATCCTGCAGCACCGGCTGCCCGGTGGCGCTGGCGGTGCCTAAATCACCGTGGGCGAGATTTTGCAGATAGTGCCAGAACTGCACGGGCAGGGGACGATCCAGCCCGAGCTGGTGGCGAACCTGATCGTACGTTGACTGGCTGGCGTGATCCCCGACGATCTGCAGCACGCGATCGACCGGGGAAAACGCCGAAAGCGCAAACGTGACGAGCAGCAGCCCGAAGAGCGTCAGCAGCAGGGTCAGCAGACCCTGAAGCACGCGGGTGGAAAGATGCGGCATGGGAAATCGTTATCCAGAAAATATGCACGGACGACCCCCTCTCCCACGGGAGAGGGAGAAGGACAAGGGCTACTTCGTGACGCGATCGTACCAGACCATATCCGCGTTCAGCCCCTGCTGATACCCCTTCACGTTATCGCGCACCGCGATCTGGGTTTTGCCCTGATCGACGAACACGTACGGCGAGCTCTGCTGCAGCTGTTCCTGCATCTTCTTGTACAGATCCAGACGCTTCGCCGGATCCGGTTCGGCAACCGCCGCCAGCGTGGCCTTGTTCAGCTCCGGGATTTTCCAGCCGTTCAGACCGGCCACGGTGCTGGACTTCCCGTCGTTCCACGCGAAGGCGCTGGCGTTTGAGTGCGCATCGAAGTAGTCCGGGATCCACAGACGAATCGCCGCCTGATGCTGCTTAGCACGCACGCGGGCATAGACCTGGCTCCCGGCGGCAGGCAGCAGATCCACCTTCACGCCACCCTGAGCAAAGCTCGCCTGCATCGACTGGGCAATAGTGATAAACGGCGGCTTGTTCTCCACGTCCAGCGTGAAGTGCGCGTCCTTAATGCCCGCTTTGGCGAGGATTGCCTTCGCTTTTGCCGGATCAAATTTAAACGGATTGTCTTCCAGCGCGCCCGGCAGGCCGACCGGCAGGAAGCTCTGGTGAACAAAATACTGGCCTTTCAGCAGGTTTTTAGTGATGCCGTCATAGTCGACCAGCCAGCGCGACGCTTCCCAGAACGCCGGGTTGTTCAGCAGCGGATTGGCGCTGTTGCCGGTGTTAAACACCAGGTAATTCTGCTCGGCGGACGGAATGCTCAGCACCTTCACGCCCGGCTTGCCGTCCAGGGCGCTAATCTGGTCTGCACCCAGATCGCGCGCCACGTCCGCATCCCCCTGCTGGATCAGCAGGCGGCGTGAAGCCGGATCGGGAACGTTCTTAATGATGATGCTTTTCAGCTTCGGCGCGCCGCCGGGGGCGGAATCGTTGGCTTCCAGCACGATGGCCTGATGCGGCTGATAGACGCGCATTTTGAACGCGCCGCTGCCCGCCGAGTGCATTTTCAGCCAGGCGTTGCCGAAATCGTTATCCTTGACGTTTGCCGCGACCTGCTTTTCATCGACGATGGAGGCTATCGGCGTGGAGAGAATATTCAGCGCCACCGAGGGGCTAACGTCCGCCGTCCAGTGAAGCTGGAGGGTATGATCGTCCACCTTTTTCAGCTGGCTGGCGATGTTGCTCGCGTCCCAGCCCAGCACGTTGAGGATAAAGGCCGGGGATTTGTTCAGCGTCACGGCGCGGGTATAAGAGAAAATCACGTCTTCCGGGCGCAGCGGGTTGCCGGAGGCGAATTTTGCATCGGGTTTAAGCTTGATGGTCAGGGTTTTTGCTGCCGCATCCGCGTCCCAGCTTTCTGCCAGAACCAGCGTGATTTTTTCCGGATTATCGCGGTCCGGCTGCACCAGACGCTGGTACAGGCTCGGCACGGTCTGGATGCTGGAGAGCTCGTTGGCTTCGGCCGGGTCGAGGCTCACGATGTCATCAAGACCCTGAGCAACTACCAGCGTCGTCGGCGGCGTAGCGGCGTGGGTAGCGCCTGAGAGCGCAGCCAGCATCAGTAACGGCAACAGTTTTTTTGTCATAGCGATCCCTGAGAAGAATATATTGTGATTGTTTTATGCTCCGCTACGTTAGGTCGACTCCACATTTCTTCAAAGTCGAAATTCTGCTTTGCTTATGCCATGCGGATATATCGCATGCGGCCTGGTTATTAAATGCCTCTCTTTTCGCCGCCCTTTTAACCTGCTATAACAAAATCCTTACCTTTCAGGGAGTCACCCCCGTGCCCGAAATCAATCAATATGGTCAAACCGTTAACGATCTCGTCCCGGACTGGAAGTGCGCGCAGGTATTAACCCGCACGGCGCTGACCGGCCAGTATTGCCGTCTTGAGCCGCTGGACGCCGGGCGTCACGCGGCGGATCTCTTTGAGGCCTACGCGCTGGGCGACGACAGCGACTGGACGTGGCTTGCCAGCACCCGGCCTGAAAGCGTGGAAGCCACCGCACACTGGGTGTCCGGAAAGGTGATGGATGATGATCTGGTGCCCTTCGCCGTGATGGATTTACGCACTGAAAAGGCGGTCGGGCTGGTGAGCTATATGGCGATAGAGCGCTTTCAGGGCTCGGTGGAGATCGGCCACGTCACCTGGTCGCGCAGGATGAAAGGCACCCGCATCGGCACCGAGGCGGTGTGGCTGCTGCTGAAAAACGCCTTTGACCACAAATACCGACGGCTGGAGTGGAAGTGCGACTCGATGAATACCGCATCGCGCAGCGCCGCGGAGCGGCTTGGATTCGTCTGGGAAGGGCGCTTACGCCAGCGGCTGGTGCGGAAAGGCCGCAACCGCGACAGCGATATGCTTTCTATTATTGATGGCGAATGGCCGCAAAGAGACGCGGAGCTGCGCGCCTGGCTGGCGGCGGCGAATTTTGACGAGGAAGGACGGCAGATAAAGCGGCTTGAGGCGTTTCGGTTATAAGTTTTTATGTAGGGTACAGCCCAACCACGCGGCTAATCCGCGGAAATAGCGATTTCAATCAGGTTGGTTTTTCCGGACTGCAGGCCGCGCGTTACCGCTTCGGCGATATCCGCTGCCTCGGTCACCCGGCAGCAGTGGACGCCCATGGCGGTGGCCAGCGACTGAAAATCGATATGCGGGTTCACGAGGTCCATCCCGATAAAACGGCCCAGCCGCGTTGAGCTGTAGTCGGCCTGGCTCTTCATAAAGTTTTTCAGGATGTTGTACTCCCTGTTATTCATGACGATAAAGGTGACCGGCAGATTTTCGTGTGCTGCCGTCCAGAGTGCCTGCGGCGAGTACAGGGAGGCCCCGTCGCCGATCAGGCAGACCACCGGCTCCTGTCCGCGTCCCAGCGAATGCCCCACGGAGGCAGGCATCCCCCAGCCCAGTCCGCCGCCGCGCATAAAGTAGTAGCGCTGATGCTGCTGGTCAGAGATGAACCGGCGGACATGCCTGGCGGTCGCTATCGCCTCATCAACGATGGTGGTACCCGCCGGAATGGATCGGATGACCTCCCAGGCTGCGACCATCGGCGAAAGGGCCGGGCGAAGCCGCTCGCCGGCCAGACGTTCTTCCTGCAACTGCCACTCCTTCTCACGTTCGTCGCGGGCCGCCACCAGCAGCTGCTGGTGGGCCAGCGTATTGGCGATCAGGCGCTGCTCAAGCTTCGGCAGCAGTTCGTGCAGGGACAGTTTGATATCCCCCATCAGCGAAAGGCGAGTGGCATAGGTGCGGCCAAGCTCGTGCATATCCGCCGAGAGCTGATACACCGCGCAGGTTGCCGGAATGGCCTCGCCCTCGCTGTACAAAATGGTGATCAGGCTTCTGCCGCCGATGATAAACACGGCGTCATAGGCATTGACGATGCTGGCGATTTCGCTGGCGGTGGTGGGCATATTGCCCCGCCAGAGCGCGTGCTGGGTGGGAAATGGCAAATTCAGCGGCCAGGAGGAGCCGTAGACGTGGGCGCCGAGCGCTTCCGCCAGCTGGACAATTTCCTGCGTCGAGCCGCTGGAGTGCACCTCATCGCCCGCCACAATCATGATCCTGCCCGGCGCTATCTCGCTGAGCGCCTCCGCCAGCTCGTCCAGCGAGCCCGCAACGGTGTGGTAGTTTACTCTCGACGCCGTCTGTATCCCGGCGTCGCTCAGCTCTTCCATCACGTTCATCGGCAGGGAGAGCAGCACCGGGCCGCCAGGAGGATAGCTGGCAGCGTGAAACGCGCGGCGCACCAGCACCGGGAGCTGGTCGGCGCTGGTGACCTCCTGCGCCCACTTCATGATCGGAGAGCCGATGGAAACAATATCATCATACAGAAGCGGGTCGCGGACGTAGTGTCGCGTATCCTGCTGTCCAACGGTCACCACCAGCGGGGTTTTCATAATCCGCGAATTAATGAGATTCCCCATACCGTGCCCAAGGCCGCTGGCGGTATGCAAATTGATAAAGCCCGTTTTGCCGGAGGCTTTCGCATAGCCGTCGGCAATCGCCACCACGGTGCTCTCCTGAAGCGCCAGAATATAGTGAATATTTTCATGGCGAAGCAGGGCATCAATGAGCGGAAGTTCGGTGGTGCCGGGGTTGCCAAAAATATATTCCACGCCTTCACTCTCCAGCACTTCAAGAAGAATATCGGCACCCGTTCGCATATTGAGATCTGATAAGGACGTTAATGATTTAATCATAATGACACCTCATTCAGCATTATTTAACGCAGGCTAAAATTCTTCCTGCGTTGGACGCACAACAATTTCATTAATATCAACGTCGCCAGGCTGTTCTATGGCAAATAAAACCGCGCGGGCAACTGCGTCAGCCGGAATAGCCTGCTTATAAAACTCATGGAGAAATTTTTTGCTGTCTTCGTCAGAGCTGCCGAATTGCAGTTCGCTTTCGACGGCGCCGGGCGAAATTAGCGTCGTGCGGATAGTTTTACCTGCCTCCTGACGTAAGCCTTCGCTCAGCGCGCGGACGGCGAATTTCGTGGCGCTATACACCACGCCGCCAGGAGCCAGCACCTTGATGCCCGCAACGGAGGCAACGTTAATAAAATGCCCGCTGCCCTGACGCTGGAACACCGGGAGCGCGGCAGCGATGCCGTACAGCACGCCCTTCAGATTGGTATCAATCATCTTGTCCCATTCGTCGGTTTTCAGCTCGCTGAGGGGGGCGATAGCCATAAAGCCCGCGTTATTGATCACCACATCCACGCGCTGGTATGCGGCAACGGCAGCGTCAATGGCGCGCTGCACCTCTTCCTGACGGGTCACGTCGGCCTTTACGGCAATCGCCTTGCCGCCCTGCTGAATAATCTGATCCACCAGGGCATTAATTCTGTCCAGACGGCGCGCCACCAGCACCAGCGAAAACGCGTTATTCGCTAAATGGAGGGCAATGGCCTGACCAATACCGCTGCTGGCACCGGTGATGACAACCACCTTGTTTGCACTAATATTCATGATCTTATCTCGCTATTGAGTGATGCAAAAAATAAAAGGCAGAGAAGCGTTAATGAATAATGACAAATTCATTAATGCGGTTTTTGATATATTCTGTATCGGGAATAAAATGATGTTCGTTTAAAACTTAATGGAGTACGGAAGCGTCTGTCAATGTCGTTTTTTAATAATTAAATTAATTGCAGGCCTAATATTTAATTCTTATAGGTAACCGAGAATATTATATAAATAAAAAGGGGACGATGACGGCCCTGCAAACAGGGCCTGAGGATTACAGTTTGCCACTGTAAAGCACCGGGCCTGTGGGGAGGCCGGTGGGCGATCCGCCCTCTGGTTCAAGGCTTATGGCTATCGTGGCGTCAGCAGGGAGCGTTGCGTTCCTGAGGGTGACGCGTGTGGGGATGTCGTTATGCAGCAGCCCCATGGATACCGGCGCCTGCCCGCCTGGGATCAGCCAAAGCTGCAGGCTGTGTTGCGCGGCGACAGCTGTCGGTCGAAGCGGGGCAATGCTCAGGTGCTGGCGGCTGGCGTCCGCGCTGACGACCCACTGCCCGTGCTGTTGGGCATCGTTGAGTACCATCAGCGGAGCGAGTTCCGGGGCTCGGGTGGCATACCAGGCAACGACCGTCAGGGCGGCGAGTGAGGCCGCAACCATCCAGCCGAGATAAGGCCGACTTTGGCGTAAAGGCTTTTTGGGCGGCAGGTCGAGGGCGATTCTTTTCCACACCGTCTCGGGTGGAGGGACGGGCACAAGATGACTATCCAGCGTGCTGAACATGTCCTGCCAGTACGCCACGCGGGCGGCCAGAGCCGGTTCACGGAGAACCCTTTTCTGGAACTGAAGCCGTGCTCCTCCCCGCAGCGTGCCGAGGGCATACTCTGCTGCCAGCATGTCGTCGCGTTTTTCTGCGTCATTCATAGCCCCACGCACTCCCGAAGATGATCCATTGCCCGACGTATCCAGCTTTTCACCGAGCCTACAGGCTGCTGGAGCCAGTCGGCAATGTCGCTGTGAGACATTCCCTGATAGTAGGCGAGCGTAATGCTCTGGCGCTGCTCGCTGCTCAAATGTTCGAGACAATGCCTGAGACGCTCTGCCTGCGCATCGTCGTGCCAGTTATTCTGCTCATCGTTCTCGCCGGGCAAAAGCGCTTCGTTATACGGCGACTCGCGTTCGGCAGCGCGGGTTTGCCCGCTGCGCAGCCAGTCAATACAGCGATTGCGAACAATATGCGTAAGCCAGGTCATTGGGGAGCTCAGTGCAGCGTTGTAGGTTTCGGCTTTACTCCAGACGGTGATAAAACAGTCGTGAAGGATCTCTTCTGCCCACGCGCGGTCGCGCAGCATGCGCAGCGCGACGGCAAACAGGTGTGGCGATGTGAGTCGATAGAGTTGTTCAAATGCGCGGCGATCGCCGTTTGCGACCGCCTGCATTAATTTCTGCTGCTGTTCTGCCAGCGCGTTATCCATGTTTTTCCCGGAAGGTAACGTCACACTTCCGAAGTATAGACAACTACTTAGGCATCAGGACGGTATCAATCACATCGATCACGCCGTTTTTTTGATGAACGTCATAGGTGCTAATGTTCGCCACATTGCCTTTACCATCCTTAAGCTGAATGTTGTGCGGGCCGTTGCTCATGATCCACAGTGGCTGACCGTTAACGGTCTTCAACTCCGCGTGTCCGCCGCCCTGTTTAATTTTCTGCTCCAGCGCCTTCATATCGTAATTACCGGCAACCACGTGATAGGTGAGGATGCTGGTGAGCGTGGCTTTGTTTTCGGGTTTGACCAGGTTCTCGACCGTGCCGGCAGGCAATTTCGCAAACGCCGCATTGGTCGGCGCAAATACGGTGAATGGCCCTTTGCTCTGAAGCGTCTCCACCAGTCCAGCCGCTTTGACGGCGGCCACCAGCGTGGTGTGATCTTTCGAGTTCACGGCGTTTTCAACGATATTTTTGCTCGGGAACATTTCGGCTCCGCCTACCATCACGGAGCCTGACGTCATGGCGGCTGATGTGCCTGCACAGAAGAGTAAAGCGCTGGTGACGAGTGCAACACGGGTTAGCTTTTTCATCATCTTTCCTCGGTTTAGGGAGCAAAGGGATTGCTCACATATGCATATACGAGGGGAGGGGGTGAACTGGATGCAGGAAAATAAAAATAAATTTTGGGTGGGAAGCCCTCTCCCGTATGGAAGAGGGCCAGGGGGAGGGGAAATATCCTCAGCGCCTGACCGGCGCCCCGTTGGCCACATAATACGCGGCCGTACTTTTTGCCAGCGGCTCGCGTCCGCGAATCGCATCAGCAATTTTCTCACCGATCATAATCGTGGTGGCGTTCAGGTTGCCGGTAATAATCTGCGGCATGATTGACGCATCCACCACGCGTAATCCTTCCAGCCCGTGAACGCGGCCTTCACCGTCAACCACCGCCATCTCGTCATAACCCATTTTGCAGGTGCCGCACGGATGGAACGCGGTTTCGGCATGGTTACGCACGAACTCGTCCAGCTGTTCGTCGGTCTGGCATTCGACGCCCGGGCTGATTTCACGACCGCGGTATTTGTCCAGCGCCGGCTGGTGCATGATCTCGCGGGTGATGCGGATCGCGTCGCGAAACTCCTGCCAGTCCTGCTCGTGGGACATATAGTTGAACAGGATCGCCGGATGCTGGTGCGGATCGCGCGACTGAATGCGCACGTGTCCACGGCTCGGGGAGCGCATGGAGCCGACGTGGCACTGGAAGCCGTGTTCCTTCACCGCGTTTGAGCCGTTGTAGTTAATCGCTACCGGCAGGAAGTGGTACTGAATGTTCGGCCACTCGAACTCCTCGCGGCTGCGGATAAATCCGCCCGCTTCGAAGTGGTTGCTCGCACCCACGCCGGTGCCGCCAAACAGCCACTCGGCGCCAATCTTCGGCTGGTTCCACCACTGCAGGGCAGGGTAGAGGGAAACCGGCTCCTTACATTCATACTGGAGGTACATCTCCAGATGATCCTGCAGGTTTTCTCCCACGCCGGGTAAATCATGCACCAGCGGGATATCGAACTGCTTCAGCAGCTCAGCGTTGCCCACGCCGGAACGCTGGAGGATCTGCGGTGACGCTATGGCGCCTGCGCACAGGAGGACTTCTTTATTCGCCGTCGCTTTTGACGGAATGGTGCTCTCGCCTTCCAGCCACTCAACGCCCACCGCGCGCTTGCCGTCAAAAATAATGCGATCGGTCATGGCGTGGGTGCGGATAGTCAGGTTTGGGCGCGGTTTCGCCTGATCCAGATAGCCGCGCGCGGTGCTGGCGCGTCGGCCCTGCGGCGTGACCGTGCGGTCCATCGGGCCGAAGCCTTCCTGCTGGTAGCCGTTGAGATCGTCGGTGCGCGGATAGCCCGCCTGCACGCCTGCTTCCACCATTGCTTCAAACAGCGGGTTTACGCCCGGCTTAGAGGTGGTAACGCTCACCGGACCGTCGCCGCCGTGGTAGTCGTTCGGCCCCACGTCGCGGGTCTCTGCCTTGCGGTAGTAGGGCAGGCAGTTGAGGTAGCTCCAGTGCTCCAGGCCCGGCTCTTTCGCCCAGTGGTCGAGGTCCATCGCGTTACCGCGGATGTAGCACATGCCGTTGATCAATGACGAGCCGCCCAGCCCTTTGCCGCGTCCGCACTCCATGCGGCGGTTGTTCATGAAGGGTTCTGGCTCGGTTTCGTACGCCCAGTTGTAGCGCTTGCCCTGCAGCGGGAAGGCCAGCGCGGCGGGCATCTGGGTGCGGAAATCAAAGCGGTAGTCCGGCCCGCCCGCCTCAAGCAGCAGGACGGTGGTGTTCGGATCTTCAGTCAGTCGTGTAGCCAGTACGTTGCCGGCAGAGCCGGCCCCGATAATGATGTAGTCAAATTGCAAATAAACCTCCCGGTTAAAATATGGACTGGAATTTACCCATCTCAACCTGGATGGACTTCACCTGGGTGTAGCTCTGCAGCGTCATCACGCCGTTCTCGCGGCCAATGCCGGAGTGCTTGTAGCCGCCAACCGGCATCTCCGCGGCGGATTCACCCCAGGTGTTGATCCAGCAGATGCCCGCTTCAAGCTGATGAATGGCGCCGTGGGCGCGGTTCAGATCGGCGGTGACGATGCCCGCCGCCAGACCGTAGTCGGTGTCGTTGGCGCGGCGAATGGCTTCTTCATCGCTTTCATAGGTGAGGATGGACATCACCGGGCCGAAGATCTCTTCGCGCACGATGGTCATCTCGTCGGTGCAGTCGGTGAACACGGTCGGGGCCACCCACGCGCCGTTATCAAATCCGTCGCCCTTCAGCACGTCGCCGCCGCACAGCACGCGCGCGCCTTCTTCTTTGCCTTTGGCGATGTAGCGCATCACGCTGTCGCGATGCGGGAAGCTGACCATCGGGCCAAAGTTGGTGTTTTCATCGAACAGATCGCCTGCGCGGATGCGGCCTACGCGCTCGACGATTTTCTGCTCAAACGCGGCCTTATATTTTGCAGGCACGAACACGCGGGTGCCGTTGGTGCACACCTGGCCGGAGCTGAAGAAGTTGGCCATCATGGCGATGTCTGCGGCGAGATCCAGATCCGCATCGTCAAACACAATCAGCGGCGATTTGCCGCCCAGCTCCATCGTCACCTCTTTCAGAGACGAGGCCGCTGCGTTCGCCATCACCTTTTTGCCGCTGGCGACGCCGCCGGTGAAGGAGACTTTGGCAATGCCCGGATGCTCGGTCAGGTACTGGCCGGTTTCCGCGCCCACGCCCGGCAGGACGTTAAACACGCCGTCCGGCAGGCCCGCCTCGGTGTAGATTTCTGCCAGCTTCAGGGCGGTGAGCGGGGTCACTTCGCTCGGCTTGAAGATCATCGCGTTGCCCGCTGCCAGCGCCGGGGCGGATTTCCACAGGGCGATCTGGATCGGGTAGTTCCACGCGCCGATGCCCGCCACCACGCCCAGCGGCTCGCGGCGCGTGTACACGAATGAGGTGTCGCGCAGCGGGATCTGGCTGCCTTCCAGCGCCGGGATCAGCCCCGCGTAGTACTCCAGCACGTCCGCGCCGGTGACGATGTCGACGGTCGAGGTTTCAGAAAACGCCTTGCCGGTGTCGAGGGTTTCCAGCTTTGCCAGCTCGTCGTTGCGCTCGCGCAGGATATCGACAGCGCGACGCAGGATGCGCGAGCGCTCCATGGCAGTCATCGCCGCCCAGATTTTTTGCCCGCGCTTTGCGCTCTCTACGGCGCGGTCCACGTCTTCGCGCCCGGCGGCCTGCACGCTCGCCAGAACTTCACCGTTGGCCGGGTTGATGGTCTCGAAGGTGCGACCGCTGGTGGCGGATGTATAACCACCATTGATATAAAGCTGCTGTTCTGCCATTCGGGACATGCTTCCTCCTCGGTTATTCGGTCGGTAAATGCTGGCTGATAAAGTGGCTGGTGAGCGATTGCGCGAGGGTTTTGTCCAGCGGTTTGCCGCTGAGCGCGGCGCGCAGCCACAGCCCGTCGATCAGCGCCGCCAGCCCGTAGCCCGCCTCTTCAGCCTGTTCACGCGGCAGCTCGCGGCGGAACTCGTATACCAGGTTTGAGAGCAACCGGCGGCTGCTGACCTGCTGCAAACGGTAGAGCATCGGCTGATGCATGCTGCTCGCCCAGAAGGCCAGCCAGGCCTTCATCGCCGCGCCGCTGACCTGGGTTTCATCAAAATTGCCGCCGACAATCGCCTCCAAACGCTGCTCCGCGCTGCCGTTCGGCAGGGCGCGTAAGCGGCTTAACACCGCATCGCGCAGCTGGCCGGTGATGTCGCGCATGGTCGCTTCGAGCAGGCCGTTTTTATCTTTGAAATAGTGGCTGATGATCCCCGTGGAGACGCCCGCCCGACGGGCGATCTGCGCGATGGTTGCGTCATGCATTCCCACTTCATTAATTGCTTCCAGCGTGGCGTCGATAAGCTGCCTGCGCCGGATCGGCTGCATCCCCACTTTGGGCATTTTTGCCACTCCATTCATCAGCGTTGGTAATCTATTAAAGCGGTTTTTGATTGGACGTTCAATATAAAATGTGTCTTAATTGTTGCGATTTTGGATTTCAATAGTTACAAAAACAGTGGGGATACTGGATGACAGACCTTTCACAAGACAGAGAAAAAGACAAAATCAACCCGGTCGTTTTTTATACGTCCGCCGGGCTGATTTTGTTGTTTTCCCTGACGACCATTTTCTTTAACGATTTTTCTGCCGAGTGGATTGGCCGCACCCTGAACTGGGTGTCGAAGACCTTCGGCTGGTACTACCTGCTGGCGGCGACGCTCTATATCGTCTTCGTGGTCTGCATTGCCTGCTCGCGCTTCGGCTCGGTGAAGCTCGGGCCAGAGCAGTCCAAGCCCGAGTTCAGCCTGCTGAGCTGGGCGGCGATGCTATTTGCCGCGGGCATCGGCATCGATCTGATGTTCTTCTCGGTAGCTGAGCCGGTCACGCAGTATATGCAGCCGCCGGAAGGGGCGGGGCAGACGATGGAGGCCGCGCGTCAGGCGATGGTCTGGACGCTGTTCCACTACGGCCTGACGGGCTGGTCGATGTACGCCCTGATGGGCATGGCGCTCGGATACTTTAGCTATCGTTATAATTTGCCTCTCACCATCCGCTCCGCGCTGTACCCGATTTTCGGGAAAAGAATTAACGGCCCGATTGGCCACAGCGTCGATATTGCGGCGGTAATTGGCACCATCTTCGGCATCGCGACGACGCTCGGCATTGGCGTGGTCCAGCTCAACTACGGGCTGAGCGTGCTGTTTGATATCCCGGATTCGATGGCGGCGAAAGCGGCGCTGATTGCGCTCTCGGTGATTATCGCCACCATTTCGGTGACCTCCGGCGTGGATAAGGGCATCCGCGTGCTCTCTGAGCTGAACGTGGCGCTGGCGCTGGGCCTGATCCTGTTCGTGCTGTTTATGGGCGACACGTCGTTCCTGCTCAACGCCCTGGTGCTGAACGTGGGCGACTACGTGAACCGCTTCATGGGCATGACGCTGAACAGCTTCGCCTTTGACCGCCCGGTGGAGTGGATGAACAACTGGACTCTGTTCTTCTGGGCGTGGTGGGTCGCGTGGTCGCCGTTTGTCGGCCTGTTCCTGGCGCGCATTTCGCGCGGGCGCACCATTCGTCAGTTTGTGATGGGCACCCTGATCATCCCGTTCACCTTTACCCTGCTGTGGCTGTCGATTTTCGGCAACAGCGCGCTGCACGAGATCATCCACGGCAACGCAACCTTTGCCCAGGAAGCGATGGCGCACCCGGAGCGCGGCTTCTACAGCCTGCTGGCGCAGTATCCGGCGTTCACCTTTAGCGCCTCCGTGGCGACCATCACCGGCCTGCTGTTTTACGTCACTTCAGCGGATTCCGGCGCGCTGGTGCTGGGGAACTTCACCTCAAAGCTGAAGGACATCAACAGCGACGCGCCGAACTGGCTGCGTATCTTCTGGTCCGTCGCCATCGGCCTGCTGACGCTCGGCATGCTGATGACCAACGGCATTTCGGCGCTGCAGAACACCACGGTGATCATGGGCCTGCCGTTCAGCTTTGTGATCTTCTTCGTGATGGCCGGGCTGTATAAATCGCTCAAGGTGGAAGACTATCGGCGCGTCAGCGCCAGCCGCGACACCGCGCCGCGGCCAATGGGCGCTCAGGACAGGCTGAGCTGGAAGAAACGCCTGTCGCGCCTGATGAACTACCCGGGCACGCGCTACACCAAACAGATGATGGAGACGGTCTGCTACCCGGCGATGGAAGAGGTGGCGCAGGAGCTGAAGCTGCGTGGTGCGTACGTGGAGCTGAAAAACCTGCCGCCGGAGGAGGGCGAAACCCTGGGGCATCTGGATCTGCTGGTGCACATGGGCGACGAGCAGAACTTTGTCTATCAGATCTGGCCGCAGCAGTACTCGGTACCCGGCTTTACCTACCGGGCGCGCAGCGGGAAATCAACCTACTACCGGCTGGAAACCTTCTTACTGGAGGGTAGCCAGGGGAATGATTTGATGGACTACAGCAAGGAGCAGGTGATTACGGATATTCTGGACCAGTATGAACGGCACCTGAACTTTATCCACCTGCACCGGGAAGCGCCGGGGAATAGCGTGATGTTCCCGGATGTCTAAACGGATTCTTAAAATACCTTTAAGCTGTATATAAATACAGTTATTTGGCGCAGCATTACTCAAGGAAGAGTAACCATGCAGCATGAGCCTGGTGTTGAAGCATTCGGGCTTTTGCTGCGTTTAGGGAAGGAACTATGGATGAGTCATGCGATAGAGTTTATCGAAACATCACTCTTTACCCGACAGATTAAAAGCATTGCTACGGATGATGAATTAAAGGATCTGCAAAAGGAACTTATTGCGTGGCCTGATAAAGGTGACCTGATCCAGCAGACGGGTGGTTTACGTAAAATAAGGATGGCGGCAGCCTCAAAGGGAAAGAGAGGGGGTATCAGAGTGATTTACTTTCTGGCCACGGAGGAGGTGATCTATTTCATTATGGCCTATCCAAAATGCATAAAGGACAGCCTGACAGAGGCAGAGAAAGCAGAACTTAAAAAGCTGACTTCCATTCTGAAAAATACTGCTTCCAGTGCCGTAAATGAGAGGTGTACTATGTACCCTAATCAGGCAGGTGGAGGCTAATAATGAGTATTTTTAATGAATTAAAATCTTCGCTTGAAGAGGCCGTTGAGATCCATAACGGAAGAAAAGCCGCTTCCCGAGTAACCCGCTATGAAGTTGCTGATGTGCGTGCCATCAGAGAGCAGCTCAATATCACGCAAAGCGAAATGGCGAAGGCGCTTGGCACGAGCGTCGATACGATAAAGAGCTGGGAGTCCAAACGCCGCAATCCAACCGGGCTGGCGGCGAAGGTACTTAATGTGATTCGGGAGAATCCTGCATTTTACAAGGCACTTGCCGGGCTGTGAGTCGCCCTTATGCCGGGTGGCGCTGCGCTTACCCGGCCTTCAAAACTGCTTTTCCGTAGGCCTGATAAGCGAAGCGTCGTCAGGCCCACCCTTCATTGACACAACTTTAATGATAACTATTTTCATTTAAATATAGCCTGTGCTATACCTTATAGCACGGGCTAATTTTGCTTTGAATTTCACCACCTCAGGAGACTTCTGCGATGCACCCACTGCAAGGATTAAAGCGTCTGTTGCTCGGCGCGCTGCTCACGGCTACGACCAGCACGGGCGCGCTGGCGGCTGAAAAGTTCCAGGTCATCACCACCTTTACCGTCATCGCGGATATGGCGAAAAACGTGGCGGGGGATGCCGCAGAAGTCACCTCCATCACCAAACCGGGCGCTGAAATCCACGAGTACCAGCCGACGCCGGGCGATATCAAGCGCGCGCAAAAGGCGCAGCTGATCCTTGCGAACGGCATGAACCTGGAGCTGTGGTTCCAGCGTTTTTATCAGCACCTGAACGGCGTGCCGGAGGTGATTGTCACCCAGGGCATCACCCCGATGGGCATCAGCGAGGGGCCGTACGACGGCAAGCCTAACCCGCACGCGTGGATGTCGCCGGACAACGCGCTGATTTACGTTGATAACATCCGCGACGCGCTGGTGAAGTACGACCCGGCCAACGCGCAGGTCTACCAACGCAACGCTGAGGCCTACAAGCAGAAGATCGTCGCGACCCTCGAACCGCTGCGCAAGCAGGTGGCGGAGATCCCGGAAGACAAACGCTGGATGGTGACCAGCGAGGGCGCCTTCTCCTATCTTGCGCGGGATCTGGGCATGAAGGAACTTTACCTGTGGCCGATCAACGCCGATCGGCAGGGGACGCCGCAGCAGGTGCGCAAGGTGATCGATCTGGTGAAGAAACACCGCATCCCGGCGGTATTCAGCGAAAGCACGGTCTCCGATAAGCCGGCGCGTCAGGTGGCGCGGGAAACCGGCGCCCACTACGGCGGCGTGCTGTACGTTGACTCCCTGAGCGCGGAAAACGGCCCGGTGCCGACCTATATCGACCTGCTGAACGTCACCACCCGCACGCTGGTGCAGGGCATTCGCGACGGCATGAAGGAGTGACCATGCAGAAGGGGATTGTCGTCACGGACGTGACCGTGACCTACCGCAACGGCCACACGGCGCTGCGCAATGCGTCGTTCAGCGTGCCCGGCGGATCGATTGCCGCGCTGGTGGGGGTGAACGGCTCCGGCAAGTCCACGCTGTTTAAGGCGGTGATGGGCTTTGTGCGGGCGGCGAGCGGCACTATCACCCTCCATGGGCTGCCGCCTCACCGGGCGCTGCGCCAGAACCTGGTCGCCTACGTGCCGCAGTCGGAAGAGGTCGACTGGTCGTTTCCGGTGCTGGTCGAGGACGTGGTGATGATGGGGCGCTACGGGCATATGGGGTTTCTGCGGCGGCCTAAAGCGCAGGATCGGCAGATCGTGACCGACGCCCTGAAGCGCGTGGATATGCTTGAGCTGCGCCATCGGCAGATTGGCGAGCTCTCCGGCGGACAAAAGAAGCGCGTCTTTCTGGCGCGGGCGATTGCCCAGCAGGGCGAGGTGATCCTGCTCGACGAGCCGTTTACCGGCGTGGACGTTAAAACCGAAGCCAGAATCATCAGCCTGCTGCGCGAGTTGCGCGACGAGGGCAAAACCATGCTGGTCTCGACCCACAATTTGGGCTCGGTCACGGAGTTTTGCGATTACACGGTGATGGTCAAAGGCACCGTGCTGGCGAGCGGTCCGACGGAAACCACCTTCACCGCCGAAAACCTTGAGCGCGCCTTCAGCGGCGTGCTGCGCCACGTGGTACTCAGCGGCTCGGAAGATCGCATCATTACCGACGATGAGCGACCCTTCGTGACGCACCGGCAGGAGGCTAAATGAACGCGCTTCTCGAACCCTTCAGCTATGAGTACATGCTCAACGCGATGTGGGTCTCGGCGATGGTGGGTGGGCTGTGTGCGTTTCTCTCCTGCTACCTGATGCTCAAAGGCTGGTCGCTAATCGGCGATGCGCTCTCGCACTCCATCGTGCCGGGCGTAGCGGGGGCTTACATGCTCGGGCTGCCGTTCTCGCTGGGGGCGTTTTTATCGGGCGGGCTGGCGGCGGGCAGCATGCTGTTTCTCAACCAGCGCAGCCGCCTGAAGGAGGACGCCATTATCGGGCTGATCTTCTCCTCTTTTTTCGGGCTGGGGCTGTTTATGGTCTCGCTCAACCCAACCTCGGTGAATATTCAGACCATCGTGCTCGGCAATATTCTGGCTATCGCTCCGGAGGATATCGTCCAGCTGGCGATTATCGGCGTGGTGTCGATGGTTATCCTGCTGTTCAAATGGAAAGATCTGATGGTGACCTTTTTTGATGAGAACCACGCCCGCGCGATCGGCCTGCGCCCGGAGCGCCTGAAGATCCTGTTCTTCACGCTGCTGGCGGTCTCCACCGTGGCGGCGCTGCAAACCGTCGGCGCGTTTCTGGTGATTTGCCTGGTGGTTACGCCCGGCGCAACCGCGTGGCTGCTCACCGACCGCTTCCCGCGTCTGCTGATGATTGCCGTCGCCATTGGCAGCCTCACCAGCTTCCTCGGCGCGTGGGCCAGCTATTATCTGGACGGCGCCACCGGCGGCATTATTGTGGTCGCCCAGACGCTGCTGTTCCTGCTGGCGTTCGTCTTTGCGCCGAAGCACGGGCTGCTCGCCAGCCGTCGTCGCGCGAAGGAGGCACACCCATGATGGCGCTGCTCCTTGAACCCTTCCAGTTTGCGTTCATGAACAACGCGCTGCTGATTTCACTTCTGGTAGCCGTGCCCTGCGCGCTGCTGTCGGTTTTTCTGGTGCTCAAAGGCTGGGCGCTGATGGGCGACGCCATGAGCCACGCGGTGTTTCCCGGCGTGGTGCTGGCGTGGGTGATGGGCCTGCCGCTGGCGCTGGGCGCGTTCGTTGCCGGTCTGTTTTGCGCGGTTGCCACCGGCTACCTCAAGGACAACAGCCGGATCAAGCAGGATACGGTGATGGGGATTGTCTTTTCCGGGATGTTCGGCGCGGGGCTGATCCTCTATATCGCCGTCAAACCTGAGGTGCATCTCGACCACATTCTGTTCGGCGATATGCTGGGCATTAACGGGATGGACATTCTGCAAAGCGGTCTCGTCGCGGGGCTGATTGCGCTGGTGATTGGCCTGAAATGGCGCGATTTCCTGCTGTTCTGCTTTGACTATCAGCAGGCGCAGGCGAGCGGCCTGCGCGCCCGCTGGCTGCACTATGGCTTACTGTGCATGGTTTCGCTGACCATCGTGGCGACGCTGAAGGCGGTGGGGATTATTCTGTCGATTTCGCTGCTGATTGCCCCCGGCGCGGTGGCGGTGCTGCTCGCCCGACGCTTTCATATGGCGCTGCTGGTGGCAGTGGCGGTATCAATACTGGTGTCGGTCAGCGGCGTGTATGCCTCGTTTTATCTCGACAGCGCGCCCGCGCCGACCATAGTGGTCCTGTTCGCGGTGGTGTTTATCGTGACGTTTGTGGTGACCAGCGTGAAGGCGCGTCGGCAGGAACGTGTGACAGCAGGGTGATGACCTGTTCGCCGTCGAGTAGCCAGTGAAGTGTGAAGGCTAAACCTTCGTCAAATCCCGTCAGCGGACGAGTCAGCGCCAGCATCAGCGTCTCTTTATCGAGCATTGTGACGCGCGCGCTGTCAAACCCCATGTAAGCCTGCACCTGCGGAAAAAGGGCCTTAAACAGGCTCTCTTTGGCGCTGAAAACCAGCGTCAGGGCGAGGGCGAACGGGTAACCCGAGCGGGAAAGCACTCGCTCTTCATGGGCATCTATAATGCCATCTTTGATTTCCCTTGCTTCATTTTCGGCGAGGATCGCTTCACTATCGATACCGATAAGCGCAGGGTATGGCGCGACGACAGCCATCGCCTCCGTGCCGCTGTGGGTGATGCTGCCGGAAATTCCGTCCGGCCAGAGCGGTTCCCCGCAGGGGCCGATGGCGGGAACGGTGTGGTCAGGCAAGGCGTGCGCGGCCGCGATGCGTCCTGCCAGATGGTCAGCCTTGCGTTTACGTCCGGCGTCAGCGAGCTGGGCGTGATGGGGGAGCCAGAGGAGATCGGCGTCGGTTAAGGTGGCGGGGTCGAAGGTGACGCGGTGGAGGGTGAGGCCGGCGAGAGAAAATGTGCTGTGGGTGGTGTGCATGGTTTTTCCCTCTGAATTGTGCGGACTGATGCCCTCACCCCAACCCTCTCCCACTGTACAGTC
>NZ_JADBQK010000022.1:0-222610 GCF_014895885.1 Enterobacter cloacae complex sp. P17RS | reverse complement strand
TTATTGATTAGTGTTTAATACTTTTTTCACTTCAAATCTCTACTGATCTGTATCTAACTGTAATTATTGGGATAATGCCATTTCTATCACAGCAGACCTGATTAGCTATAGATGCTATTTATGATTTAGATCAATATCCCAAAGCTCGCATTAACTGATAGTTACTGCACGTTACGAATTAAGTGATTTATTCAAAATTTAACGTAACTCCGTTATTTTAATCAGGCGTAACCAGACGTTACATCAACAAGCCAGGATAGCCTGCCTTGCCCATTTTTACTTTTTAAATGATGAGTGTTTTACAAATGAAAGTTGTTAAAAATGCCGTTACTGCTTTTGTATTTGGTGTTATTTTCACTGGCTCTATGAACGTAACTCAAGCAGCTGATGTAAACATAAACCTTAACGATAACGTATTCAATTCAGGTACTTTTATTCAGGTTCAGGGCACTGACAAAACCGCTTATAATCTGGATAATATGAAAGCTGAAAATGTAAAACAAGACGGGCAGATCTATAACTTACAAGGCGATCGTGAGCGGATGCAAAACGAGATTGACACAAGTAATGGTAATATCAGCACTAACGCCAATAATATTTCCTCTCTTCAGACTTCTGTTTCTGGTGTCGATCATGAAGCTAAATTAGCAGGCGCTCTTGCTGACACCGCTAATAAAAAAGGTGATGCGGCGTTACAGGGCGTGCTGACTAACGGAACTGCAATTACTAATATTGAAACTGTTAACGCTGTCCAGGATAGCCGCCTTGCAACTGTTGAAGCTACTAACGGTATACAAGATGGCCGCCTGTTAGCTCTTGAGAATGCACAAAAACCAACTAATGGCGTTGATGGAAAAGACGGCGCTAAGGGTGAGAAAGGCGATACCGGCGCACAGGGCGTTGCCGGAATTAACGGACGTGACGGAGCGAATGGTAAAGACGGTAAAGATGGAAAAAATGGCGTGATGACCACTGTGACACGCACGCAGGTAGACACGGCAACACAGGCTAAAGTCGCTACTAATAGTCATGCGGTTACGGCCGAGGCTCAGGAGCTGCAGGCGACCAAACAGACATTACAGGCTCTGAATAACAACGCTAACCAGCAATTTAGATCGCTGCGTGAGGAGGTCGATAATAACAAGAAAGAAGCAAACGCGGGTATCAGCGGCGCGATGGCGATGGCCGGTTTACCTCAGGTGCAAACAAATCAGCGCGTGATGTTCTCGGCTGGCGGTGCGACTTACAACGGTGAAAGCGCGTTAGCGGTTGGGGCGTCGGTTAACTTTAACGAACATATGGTTGGTAAAGTGAGCTTCTCTGATGACACAGCAAATAATATGGGGGCTTCAGTCGGCGTAGGGATTGGCTTTTAATAAATAACCAGTATGACAAAATACATTGTTATCTCTGTAATAGTGTACCTGATGCTTATTATCGTTGGCGCATGGTTAGGTATTATGTATCAGGCTTATTATATTTGCGGCTATTAAACCTTCTTCTATAGAATATATTTCACCAAAGGTATCATCGTAATGATAAAGTCACTCTTAGCGGTATTAATAGCTGGTGCTGCCATCCTGCTTTCTGCGTGTACTTCAACTGCTCAGCGCATGGCCGAATGTGAGCGCCAGGGCATTAGCAAAGATACCTGCTACCTGGCTGAGCAAAATCGCCAGAATGCTTATAATGAAGCCGCACAAAATGCAGCATGGGCGAACGCGCGTGATGCCGCAGCAGGTACGGGTATCTGGGCTAAAAAAGACGCGAAACAACATGCTCAGGCGGCCAAAACGGTACACGCCTTTAAATGGGAAGGAATGAAGATCACAATTAAAGGCGAGATCCTGGATGTCGATGGCGTATTGGGCGCGCTGGATGAAAATGAGCCTCAGGCAAAAGTTTATTCACAAGGGCTATACACCTTCATTTACTATCCTGCTAAAGGCAAATTAGCGGTGAGTAAAGAAGGAAAGTTCGAAGGCTACGCAACAAAGATTAAATAGAAACAGAGGCGACACCTGTCGCCTTTTTTAATTTGCAGGCCTTAACGCATTACTCTAGCTGCCACGCCCCGGCATCAATAAGCGATGCGGTTCCCGTCCAGGCAAACATTGCCAGTTCGCGCGCCCCTTCATCAGGATAAATGCGGCTGCTCAGGCACGCCTCCCCTTCATTGACAAACACTTCCACTGACGAGCTGTCAACGAACAGGCGCAGGCTTAGCGCGTCGTTCAGGTTCAGCGCGACGCTTCGGGTACCGCACAGGCCATACTGCGGATAATAACGCTCCAGCACCAGGCGCTGCATCTGCGCATCAACGTAGAGACGGAATCCGTCGCCAAGACGAATGCCGTACTGCTCCGCGCTGCTGTTAGCACAGTCCCACTGCAGAATGATCTCCATCGCATCGCAGCTTTCCACCTGAACGATCTGCTGATTGTTGAGCGTGCTCACCGGCCAGGGGAACCACGCTCCCCGCAAGCTTTCCACTTCTCTGGCTGGCCGCATCTGCAGGCGGTTATCCGCGCTTAGCGTCAGTTCGCGCGGTAAAGAGAGCATGCCAGCCCACCCGTCCTGCTGTTCCGGAAGGGGAGATTCCCACATGTCCAGCCAGCCGATAACGATGCGGCGGCCGTCAGGCGTCAGGAAGCTTTGCGGCGCATAGAAATCATGCCCGCTATCCATCTCCACAAACTCACCTTCACGCACGAAAGGTTGGCCGGGCTGCCACTCCCCCAGCAGGTAACCGCTCTGGAAAAGATTGCGATTTTTGAATCCCTCCGCAGCCAGCCCCTGAGGTGAAAACATCAGCACGCGTTTGCCGTTGAGAGTGAAAAAGTCCGGGCATTCCCACATGTAACCCATCTCTTTTTCAGCCACCGCAAGCACGCCCATATCCTGCCATTCGCGCAGGTCGTCAGAACGGTAAACGCGCACCTGGCCCGTCTCGCCATCCCGCGCGCCGACAACCATGTACCAGCGCTCCCCTTCCCGCCACACTTTCGGATCGCGAAAGTGATGCAGCCCAGGCGGCGTGTCAACGATCGTTCCTTGCCGCGTAAAATGGACGCCATCACGGCTGGTTGCCAGGCACTGCACCTGGTAAAGGTTAGCCTCGTCATCCGGATCGCCGTGGAATTTGTGGCCGGTATAAATCAGCGCCAGCGTATCGCCATCCACCACCGCCGAGCCGGAAAAACAGCCGTCCTTATCCTCTGGCCCTTCCGGTGCCAGCGCCACCGGGAGGTGTTCCCAGCGAACTAAATCCTTGCTGCGCGCATGGCCCCAGTGCATCGGCCCCCACTGGGTCGAGTACGGATGATGCTGGTAAAACGCGTGATACCAGCCGTCAAACCACACCAGACCATTCGGGTCGTTCATCCAGCCGGCACGCGCGGCGAGGTGGTAACGCGGATACCAGCGCAGGTTAAGATCGCCGCGTTTGGCCTGTAATGATTGTTCAGCTTTGGCAATGGAATACATCATTTGTTTACTCTTTTCAGTCAGATAGTGGAGGGTTGCGGCATGAGCGGGTCAGAAGAAGACTTACCCGAGCGCAACAGGAAGATGGAGATGAGCGTGGTGCTGAAAACTAACAGCCCCATAATGAGATAGGATTGGGCAAAGCCGTATTTCTCATAGCTGTAACCCGCCAGCGGCGACAGCACAGACGCAATCACCGAGCTTGTACAGGCAAAGCCCACCAGATAGAGCGTGGAAGAGAGCCGCTTATCAAAATGTAAGCTGTTGTATTTAAATACCGAGACCAGCAATACGGGCAGTTCTACCGCGTGCAGCAGCTTGGTAATGGAGATGAGCACCGGCCCCTCAACCAGACCAGATGCCACCATACGCATTGCCATCACCATTCCCGCGAATATCAGCCCGTTTTTCGCGCCGAGGCGGTTCACCAGCCACGGGGCGCAAAACATGCCCGCCGCCTCAAGGAAAACCTGGAAGGAGTTGAGATAGCCGTACATGGCGTTCCCTTCCTGCAACGTCGGGAACTGTGATGAGAAATAGACCGGGAACTGCTGATCGTAAACGCCGTAAATGCAGGTGCCGATAACGAAAAACACCAGCGCCCAGAAACGCGGCAGCGTCAGCAGGCGCAATGCGTCTTCCAGCGTCACCTTGCCACCGGACACCGCTTCCTGCATGGCGTGCGGTGCGGAAGAGACCCGCAGGCGCGCGAGCAAAACAAAAAACACCAGCCCGGCGCAGCTCGCGACAGCGAAATTCAGCTTCGGATTGATGTTAAACAGGAGCCCCGCAAAAAAGGTTGCCGCCGCCCAGCCAAGCGATCCCCACATTCTCGCCTTGCCAAACTCAAACTGGCTCTGACGGGCCACGCGTTCGGTATAGGATTCCAGCACCCCAATCCCACCGTTAAACGTCAGGCCAATAAAAATCCCGCCGAAAATACTGCCCAGCAACAGGTTAATTTGCAGCAGATAGCCAAACAGCAAAAAGGCCGGACCGGAAAGAATAAGCAGACTGGTCAGAAACCAGAGCAGGTTTTTGCGCAGGCCGAGTTTGTCCTGAATAAATCCATAGCAGATTTGAGCAAACAGCGCGGAGATGGAAAGCACGGCATAGATAACGCCCGTATCCCCCGCTTTTAACCCCACTTCCTGGTGGAGCCAGATAGAGAGCAACGAGCCGGAAGATGACCAGGTGACAAAAAAGAAAAACAGTAATGCGCTCAGTAAGGGATAGCTGTGAGAGTGATGCGTTTTCATCATGGCATTCTCGTGTTGGAGTAATGACCCAATGGTAACGTTAACATCTATGCTTTCTCATGCTGTCTGATTAAGATTTAAGATGTTAATCACGAAAGTTAACGTTAACATTAAGGAAGTGAGATCGCGATCATAAATTCATAACTGAGGTAAGCATGACTTAACCTGGTCATCAGCCTTCCTTTTACATCAGCGACTTAGTTGTATACCCTCTCACAGAGCATTAACGGAGTAAGAAAATGGCTTCCCTGAAGGACGTCGCAAAGCTGGCTAACGTATCGCTGATGACGGTTTCCCGCGCGCTTAACAGCCCGGAGCGGCTTAAACCGGAAACGCTGGCGCGCGTACAGTGGGCTATCGAGCAAACCAGCTACGTTCCCGATCTGTCCGCCAAGAAAATACGCGGCGCGAATGCTTCGCCTAAAACCATAGGCGTGCTGGCGCTCGATACGGTCACGACACCTTTTTCGGTGGAGATTACGCTGTCCATTGAAGAGACGGCCAGGATGCACGGCTGGAATAGCTTCGTCATGAATATGTTTGCTGACGACAATCCGGATGCCATTGTTGATCTTCTGCTCTCCCACCGGCCTGACGGGATTATCTACACCACGATGGGGTTACGTCAGGTTCCTCTTCCTGCCAAGCTGCTCACCCTCCCCTGCGTGCTGGCCAACTGCGAGAGTGTCGGTGAAAAGGTCGCCAGCTATATCCCGGATGATGAACAGGGGCAGTACGCCGCCGTCAGGGCATTACTCGCAGAAGGCTATCGGCAGCCCCTGTGTCTGCATTTACCTGTGGGCCATCTGGCCACAACCCGGCGCCGTCAGGGGCTTGAACGCGCCTGCCGTGAAGCCGGAATCGACCCGGACAGCCTGGAACATGAATATATGGCGCACGGGGATGAGCATTATCGTGATATTCCGACCGCATTGCTGGCACGTATCCGGAACGGCATCCCGCGGTTTGATTCCGTTATCTGCGGTAACGATCGGATCGCGTTAATGGTTTACCAGACGCTGCTGGCGCAAGGGCTTCGCATCCCTGAAGATGTCGCGGTTATCGGCTATGACAATATGGTGGGCATTGGCGAGCTGTTTTTGCCGCCTCTTTCAACGGTTCAGTTGCCCCACTACGAAATTGGTCGCCTGAGCGCCCTGCACATTATTAACGGAGCACAACACCGGGAAACGACGCGCGTTGAAAGTCCATTTTTAATGCGTGATTCCATTGCGCGCGCCATGTGACTACCGCTTTTTGTCGTTGATGGAAAAAGAAGGGGGTATGAAGGCAGCATACCCCCTTCTTTTGTCAGCCAATGGCACGATTTGTCACACTCTTTTCTGTCATTTAACAACCCAAACGAACGCCAAATAAGCAATTGTTTTTATTGCCAATAAAGTGCAATTTTCTTTTTAAAAATGGTGATATTGCCTCTCCTGTGCTCCATGTCACAAAACAGTAAACAAATTAACCATTGAGCCCCGTGACAAAAGGCTCTATATTGGCGGCGTTTTTTTCAGGCCCCATCTGTTTTTTAACTTTTTATTCAATCGTGGCTCATAGCGAAGCGGCGGTTGTAGGAGTGATATGATGACGGATAAAGTCCGTATTGACACCGTAGATGCCCACAAAAGCAACGAAACCTATCTGGCCCGTCAGGCCGAGTTTGAATCTAACGTCAGGAGTTATCCCCGCAAACTGCCTTTAGCGATTACTAAAGCAGAAGGCGTGTGGATCACCGATGCAGATAATAAAGAATACCTTGACTGTTTAGCAGGCGCAGGGACCCTTGCGCTTGGCCATAACCATCCTGATGTGCTGAAAAGCATCCAAAATGTCATTACCAGCGGCTTGCCGTTACACACTCTGGATCTGACTACGCCTCTGAAAGACGCGTTTTCTGAATATCTGCTCTCTCTGCTGCCTGGTCAGGGCAAAGAGTACTGCCTGCAGTTCACCGGTCCATCCGGTGCCGACGCCGTTGAAGCGGCGCTGAAGCTGGCGAAAAAAGTGACCGGCCGTAGCGGTATCATCAGCTTCTCTGGTGGTTACCACGGCATGACCCACGGCGCACTGTCCGTGACCGGCAACCTGTCTCCGAAAGAAGCAGTTGACGGTATGATGCCAGAAGTGCAGTTCATGCCTTACCCGCACGAGTACCGCTGCCCGCTGGGTATCGGTGGTGAAGCGGGCGTGAAAGCGCTGACTTACTACTTCGACAACCTGATCAACGACGTTGAAAGCGGCGTGCGTAAGCCTGCCGCGGTGATCCTGGAAGCCGTTCAGGGCGAAGGCGGCGTGAACCCGGCTCCGGCTGAGTGGTTGCAGCGCATTCGTAAAGTGACTCAGGAACACGGCATTCTGCTGATCCTCGACGAAGTTCAGGCTGGCTTTGCCCGTACCGGTAAATTCTTCGCCTTCGAACACGCGGGCATCGAGCCAGACATCATCGTGATGTCTAAAGCGGTTGGTGGCGGTCTGCCGCTGGCCGTGCTCGGTATCAAAAAGCAGTTCGACGCATGGGCGCCAGGCCACCACACCGGTACTTTCCGCGGCAACCAGCTGGCAATGGCAACCGGCCTGACAACGCTGAAGATCCTGAAAGACCAGAACATCGCGGGCAAAGTGGCTGCACAGGGCGAATGGCTGAAAGGCCAGCTGAAAGAGATGGCAAAACGTTATCCGGTCATCGGTCACGTGCGCGGTCTGGGCATGATGATCGGTATCGAGATCGTTAAGCCACACGAAGCTGCTGACCATATGGGCTGCTTCCCTGGCGACGGCGAGCTGTCTGCGCTGATTCAGAAGAAGTGCTTTGAAGCCGGTCTGATTCTGGAGCGTGGTGGTCGTAACGGTATCGTTCTGCGCCTGCTGCCTTCCCTGCTGATCAGCGACGAAGAGCTGAAAATCTTCCTGGATAAATTCGAGCAGGCACTGCTTGCTGCGGGCGTTCGCCCGGCGTAACCGGAGTAGTTGATTACGATGTCAGATTCAAACCCAATTTTGTTCTCCTCTGCGCAGAGCATTGAAGCTTACCAGCAGGCGATTGAACAAAGCACTCAGGCTGTGATGCAGTGGCTGAAGCAGCCTGAGATGTACCAGGGCAAAACGGTCGCGGAGCTGCGCGACCGTATTAAGCTGGATTTTAACCCGAAAGGTCTGGGCAACGAAGCGGCGATTGAACGCGCCGTGGAGTTCTTCCTGAAAGACAGCTTGTCCGTTCATCACCCGCAGTGTGTGGCGCACCTGCACTGCCCAAGCCTGGTGGTAAGCCAGGCGGCGGAAGTGCTGATCAACGCCACTAACCAGAGTATGGACTCCTGGGATCAAAGCCCGTCCGCAACCATTATTGAGATCAAACTGATCGAGTGGCTGCGTACCCGCGTGGGTTATCAGGCTGGCGACGCGGGTGTCTTCACCAGCGGCGGTACCCAGAGCAACCTGATGGGTCTGATGCTGGCGCGTGACGCATTCTTCGCGCGTCAGGGCCACTCCGTTCAGCAGGACGGTCTGGTGGGCGATCTGCGCAAAATTCGCGTGCTGTGCTCCGAAAACGCACACTTCTCCGTGCAGAAAAACATGGCGCTGATGGGCCTGGGCTATCAGTCCGTAGTGCAGGTGAAAACCGACGAGTTCTCCCGCATGGATCTGACCGATCTGGCGGCGAAAATCGAGCAGTGCAACGCGAACGGGGAGCAGATTCTGGCCATCGTCGCGACGGCAGGTACTACCGATGCCGGTGCTATCGATCCACTGCGTGCCATTGCTGAACTGGCGGCGAAGCAGAACATCTGGGTACACGTTGACGCGGCCTGGGGCGGCGCGCTACTGATGTCCGATCAGTATCGTCACTACCTGGACGGCATCGAGCTGGTGGATTCCGTCACCCTGGACTTCCACAAGCAGTTCTTCCAGACCATCAGCTGCGGCGCGTTCCTGCTGAAAGAAGCGCGTCACTATGAGCTGATGCGCTATCAGGCGGCCTACCTGAACTCTGAGTTCGACGAAGAAGCGGGCGTGCCTAACCTGGTGTCCAAATCTCTGCAGACCACCCGTCGTTTCGACGCGCTGAAGCTGTGGATGAGCCTGGAAGCGCTGGGTCAGGAGCAATACGCGGCGATCATCGATCACGGCGTAACGCTGGCGCAGCAGGTCGCGGCCTACGTGAAAGAGCAGCCTGCTCTGGAACTGGTTATGCAGCCACAGCTGGCAAGCGTGCTGTTCCGCTTCCGTGGCCAGGTGCAGATGGACGACGCGGGCATCGCCCTGCTGAACCAGAAAATTGGTGATGCGCTGCTGGAATCCGGCCGTGCAAACGTCGGTGTGACCGAGCATAACGGCATCACCTGCCTGAAGCTGACTCTGCTGAACCCAACCGTGACGCTGGAGGATATCAAAATCCTGCTGTCGCTGGTTGAGCGCACCGCGCAGGAAGTTCTCGCGAAGTAATACAAAACCCCTCTTCCGTCGGAAGAGGGGTTATCTTATACGCCTGCCCACCACATTCTGATTTTCAATCCCCAGTAGCTCGTCCAGCCCGTTGTGGTACTGACTACTTTCCCCTTTGACACAATCACCAGCGTCGGCGTTACGCTCACCTGCCACTGCTGCGACACGGCACCGTTTGCATCGTTAATCACCGGCATACTCAGGTTTTTCTTTTCAACCCAGCGAGCGAGCTTTGCATCGTCACCGGAGCGCATGGCAATGCTTACGACGTTACCGCCCTCTTTTGCCAGCTTATCGACCGCAGGTGTCGTATAACGACAGATGCTGCACCAGGTTGCCCAGACGTAAATCAGCAGGGGGCGCTCCTTGCTGAGCGCCGCGATATCGTGAATATTACCGTCGATGCTCTGCATAGGCGTTGCGCTAAAGCTGGCGGGTAATGACGGCTTTCGGTATTGATCCACGCCCCACATAACCGCCAGCGTAAGCAGAATGAGTATGATCCCTTCCCGCGCCCAGCGGCGCAGGCGACTCAATTTACGGTTATCCATTATGACCTCTCGATTTAACGGAGGTCATCTTAGCGGGCTATTCGGCGTCATGCTGTAAAGAAGTGTCGCGTCACTTTATTCCGGGGTATAGCCGTAGTTGTAATGGCTATAACCCGAGTGGTAATAGAACGCAGCGGATTTCACAATATCATTGAGAATCGCGCCTTCAACCTGGACGCCCATCTGCTGCAGACGCTTCCGACAGTTTTCGATCTCTTTGACGCTGGTTTTACCGAAACGGGCAACCAGCAACGTGGTTGCCGCGGCTCTGGCGACGAGTAGCGCATCCGTCACGGCCAGCACCGGTGGCGTGTCGACAATCACGATGTCGTACTCTTTGTCTATTCGCGACATTACCGTCTGGAAGCGCTCATTCATGAGCAGCTCGACAGGATGTGAAGGCTGAGGTCCACAGGTCAAGACATCAAAGCCACCTTTCTCGAAGCGTTGAATCGCATCCTGCCACTCTACGCTTCCCCCCAGCACGCCGGACAACCCATGCTGGTTGTTCAGTTTGAAAATATTGTGAACATATCCCTTGCGCATATCCGCATCAATAAACAGTACCCGTTGACCTGCCTGAGCGGCAATCGACGCCAGCGAGGTGCTAACCAAAGTCTTTCCGCAGTCCTGCGAAGGGCCTGAAATCACCACTATCCGATTAACGGCATTCATCATGGTAAAATGCAGACTGGTGCGTAACCCGCGCACCGCCTCGACAAATATATCCGCCGGTCGGTCAACGGGCAGGAAAGGTACGTTTGACGTCCTGTGCTTCCAGTGGGAAGCAAACAGCGTCCTTCTGCGCAAATGCGTTTTTTTCCATAGCCACACTGAACGCGGGAGCGTAGCCAGAAGAGGCATTCCCTGCGCTTCCAGCTGTTCAGACGAGGTGATGCCCCGTTTAAACGCAGAGCGCACCAACACCGTTCCTGCAGAGAGCATCAATCCCACCAGCATACCGAACACAATGATAATCACTTTGTGCGGTTTGACGGGTCCAGGCTGCGTTACTGCAGGGTCAATGATCCGCACGTTTCCGATGGCGCTGGAGCGCGAGATATTCAGCTCCTGCTGACGCGTCAGCAGCTGCAGGTAGATGGTGCGCCCGGACTCAACGTCACGGCTTAAACGCAAAATTTCCTGCTGCGTAGAAGGCATGGATGAGACTCGATTATTCAGGCGCGTACGTTCCTGCTCCAGGGTCTGTTTTTTTTCCCGTAAGGCGCGGTAGGTTGGGTGATCCTTTTTGAAAAGCTGAGAAACTTCTGCTTCGCGGAACGTCAGCTCGTTAAGCTGATTTTCCACATTAACAACCTGATCGAGAACCGTCTTCGCCTCAAGGGATAGATCGACAGAATCGCGCTGCTCTCTGTAGGCGTTCAGTCGTGCTTCTGCTTCATCCAGTTCGCGCCTGATTTTAGGTAATTGGTCCTGTAAAAACGTCAGGCTGCGGGTATCTTTAGCTTCCTGGCGCGCAATATTCTGGCTGAGATAATTTTCAGCAATGGTGTTGAGCACCACGGCGATCTTGTCAGGGTCCTCGCCCGTCAGCGTTAAGGTGATAATTCCGCTCTGCTTCGCCGACTCAGAAACAATGAGTCGGCGCTGAAGGGCGTTAATTGCTTCAAGCTTTGTGACGGTTTTGAGGGCAAAACGGGTGCCTGGTGCCGCACTGAGCGAGGTGACAAGCAGCGTTACTCCGTCTTTAACCAGCGTTTTCCCAACAACGCCATCAGCCTCCAGCGTTTTTCCTTCGAGGTGATACCGGCCCTGCTCCTGAACGGTCAGTAAAAGTTCCTGTGGCTTGTCTTCCAGAAGAGGAAGGGTAAGCGCGCCAATTGTCAGTTCACCGGCTTTACGCCCTCGTTCCAGCAGCGGCCCAATGACGGGCAGCACGCGCCGTTTGACGCTGTATGTTAGCCCCAGCTTATCAACGGTCTCCCCCAGAATCATCCGCGACTTGAGCAGCAAGAGTTCGGGCGCAACATCAGGTGAAAGATCGGTACCAAACTGGCTTAAGCTTTTGAGCAACGAGTTGTCCTGCTTCGCTTCTATCTGCACAAGGGCATCAGCCTGATAGATCGGTGTGACGCTATACGCATAGATCCCGGCGCATACGGTGAACAGGAGCGTGATGCACGCTATCATTACCCGATGATCAAACATCTCAGCCAACAGCTGAATGAGATCAATTTCATTATCATGCGGTGTCGCAGCACCAAATTTGTCTGATTTATGAGACGACATTACTGCTTCATTCCTTGTTGACGCAAACGACGAGCCCATTCCTGACTGGCTTTTCCTAACTGCTCGAAAACATATTCGAAGGCTTCCCGGCTTTTGCGATACGGGTCGGGTATGTCCTTTGTTTCCAGCCACTGACCAAACAACAGCGATTTCCCCCGATTCTCCGGCGCCACTGAGGCAATAAAACGGAGATGCTCTGGCTCCATCACCAGAATCAAATCGGATTTTTGTAACAGAAAACGTGTGACCTTACGCGCCACGTGACCTTCCAGCGAAACGCCATGACGTAAGGCGACTGCCTTTGCAGTCGCATCCGCCGGGCGTCCTTCAAGCCCGAAAATACCTGCCGAGGTCACCTGCGCGTCGGGTAGCTGCTGGCGCAACAGCCGCTCACCAATCGGTGAACGGCAAATATTGCCGGTGCAAACCACGAGAATTGAATTGAACATTATTGCGGCCACGACCTGATGTAACGGACGGCTTCGGTCAGGTCATGTACGCCACTGATGGTGGGTACCAGCTGGGCGATCACACGATTCCAGCGTGAAAGCGGTGCCGTCGTGACATAGACAATGTCGTACGGTTCCAGCTCGAATTCTGTGCTCAGCACCATGGCTGAGGCATCTTCCGCATTGAGTTGATAGATGTTGGCGATTTTATCTTTCTCGCCTTTTCGTGAAACCGGGCGAATAACAAAAATCCCGGTTGCATCGGCCATATTCTGGTTCAGCCCGCCTGCATTCCCCAGGGCTTCGGCCAGCGTCATGCCGCTACGATCCATCTTAAGGGTGCTCTGTTTAACCACCTCGCCCATCACAAACACTTTCAGCGCGTCGTTCCGGGGAACAAACAGGATATCGCCCGGATAAAGCAGCTTATTTTGGGTTAAATCGCCATGTTGCATCAGAGCATAGAGGGAAAGGCGCGAGTCCTGGCCATCATGCGTGAGCACGACGTTACGCCAGTCGGCATCCGCAGAGAGACCGCCCGCGGCGTTCACCGCATCCATTACCGTCAATGGAATATTGGTTATTGGCTGCTGGCCCGATTTCTCAACCTCTCCGGTGATATAGGCTTTTTGAGAACGGAAGGAGGCAACGCTGACGTCCACCTGAGGGCTCTCAATGACCTCATCCAGCCGCTCGGTGATCTCCTCACGTACCTGCGAAACCGTTTTGCCCGCCACTTTCAGCTTGCCGACGTAGGGGTAGAAAAGCGTACCATCGGCGTTAACCCAGTTACCCGCGTCGCTCGCGCTACGGTACTGCCCTGCGGGCGTCGTGAGTTCAGGGTGATCCCAGACGGTGACCGTCAAAATGTCCCCTGAGCCAATGCGGTATTCCCAGTTTTTGAGCTGCTCATCCAGAGTAGGATTTGCCTGAGATTTAGAAACGGGTGGGCGCAGTTTTTCAATCAATCCAGGGGTTAAAGGAAAAACTTCCACGCGTTTGTCCAGCGGATCGTTAATTTCCTCACCGGTAGTGACTTTTTTCCCGGAAAGACTTAAGTTCTGGCCTGGTGAAAATACACATCCTGTTAGCTGGCTGAGCGTCAGAAAGGACAGTAAAAGAGCAGTTGTATTTTTCATTTATATAAAATGTTGATTTATCGTTGCGCTGGGTAGTTAACTCGCAAAAGAAAGCAAGCAAGCCATTGAAATATAGTTATTTATTATTTCCCCGTGATACCGTAAAACACACGTTCGCTGTTGTTTAAAAAGTTAAAAAACAGCGCACAATTGCGCAAGAAAACGGAGAGTAATAATACTTTATGCGCCGCGATATTAAATGTTATCCCTTACGAAAGCATTCGCTTAACGGTGCTATTTTGACGTATAAACTTATTTTCAGAATAGATTAATAAAATAATAAAAATAACAAATATTCCGCACAATCAACATTCACCGCAATGATGAGCATCACCGTTATCGACTACCCAAACCCCTCCACTTTTGTTACATTTTTTATCAAACGCATCATGCTTTGATACTTAAAATAGACCGTCTGTCTTGTGCTGCGTGCCCTGCAGACGAAAGTCTCTGAAACAATATCACTGGAGAAAAAATGGCTAAGCGTAAATTGCTGCTTCTGGGTGTATTACTGTCTCTGGCGGGCTCCGCGTTTTCTGCTCCGCAAACCGCCGCTGCGCCATCGGGCATCAAGGCCTATGAAGAACAAGAGTTCATCGCCGATTTCACGAAGTTTAAAATCGGCGATACGGCACCGGCGCAGTATCAAACGCCGGAGTACACCATTAAACAGTACCAGCTGCGTAACCTTCCGGCACCGGATGCCGGTACCCACTGGACCTACATGGGCGAAAACTACGTCCTGATTGGCGATGCAGATGGCAAAATCTACAAAGCCTACAATGGAGATATTTTCTATCATCGCTGATACGATCGTAATCCGTCCGTGGCAGGAGAGCGACCGCCCTTTCCTGCGTACGCTCTACCTCCACGCCCGGCGTGAAGCCTGGCCGTGGCTGGACAGTTCTGCGTGGCAGCTTGAAGATTTTGACGCGGCAACCCTGGACGAAGAGATTTGGGTGGCGGAGCAGGATGGGCACCGACTTGGCTTCGCCTCAGTCTGGACGAACGATAATTTTCTGCACAACCTGTTTGTCGACCCGCAGTATCAGAGCCTGGGCGTCGGACATGTGTTGCTTGAGCACGTAGAGAAGACGTTTACCAGCACGGGCTCACTCAAGTGTCTGGTGAAAAATGCGCGGGCTATTACGTTTTACCAGCGGCACGGCTGGCACATTGAGGCAACGGGGAATTCTCCTGAGGGAGAGTACTATCTTATGCATTACCGGCTTGGGTAAAGTCAGGTGGCGCTTCGCTTACCTGACCTACAAAATCGTATTTCGTAGGCCGGGTAAGGCGAAGCCGCCACCCGGCAATCCAGCGCTGGGGGGTTACACCGCGCGGAAGGCGATTTCACCCGGGATCACTTCACCCTGCCAGTAGAGCTGCGCCGCAACTCGCCCCGCCAGCTGGCGGTACATCTCAGCGAACTCGCTGTCCGGACGGCTGACGACCGTCGGCTTCCCGCTGTCCAGATCTTCACGCAAGGAAATATGCAGCGGCATCTGCCCCAGCAGCTGGGTGTGATACTGCGCTGCCAGTTTTTCCGCCCCACCCGTACCAAAGATAGGCTCATGGTGTCCGCAGTTGCTGCAGATGTGCATGCTCATGTTCTCGACGATGCCGAGCACCGGCACTTCCACTTTCTCAAACATCACGATGCCTTTTTTGGCGTCGATCAGCGCGATATCCTGCGGCGTGGTGACCACAACGGCCCCCGTTACCGGGATGTTCTGCGCCAGCGTCAGCTGAATGTCACCGGTGCCCGGCGGCATGTCCAGCACCAGATAATCCAGATCCGGCCACATCGTTTCCTGCAGCATCTGCAGCAGCGCTTTGCTGGCCATCGGGCCGCGCCAGACCATGGCGTTATCGTCGGTCACCAGGTAACCGATGGAGTTGGTCGCCAGACCGTGCGCCACGATCGGCGCCATATGCGTGCCGTCCGGCGAGGTTGGACGTTGATTTTCCGCACCCAGCATGTTTGGAATAGACGGACCGTAGATATCGGCATCCAGAATACCGACCTTTGCCCCTTCCGCCGCCAGCGCGAGCGCGAGGTTGACGGCGGTAGAGGATTTACCCACCCCACCCTTACCTGAACTCACGGCGATGATGTTTTTCACCCCGTTGACGCCCGGCTGATTTTTCACACGCTTCAGCGTGGCAATGCTGTGGCTCAGCTTCCAGTCAATCGCTTTCGCACCGGTAATGCGCAGCAGCTCGGCGCTGGTCTGCTCTTTCAGCGCGTCAAAGGCGCTGGTCCAGACGAACGGCATCTGCACTTCAACGTGCAGCGTATCGTCCAGCCACGCGACGTGGTGCAACGCTTTCAGCGTAGTGAGGTTATGTTTCAGGGTTGGATGCTGAAAGTTAGCCAGCGTCCCGGCGACCATTGCTCGTAAGGCTTCCGGTGATTTGGCCTGGGATTGAGAACTCATCCCGACTCCTTTGTTCTTGTGAATAAGACCTTAGACAAACAAGTTTACCTGAAAGGCCGTGGTTTGTGCTTACTTAATAATGCCCCTTTTGGTAATATCGAAAACCCTTTTCACAGTTAAAAGAAGTAATGCCTACTATGACTCAAGTCGCGAAAAAAATTCTGGTAACGTGCGCCCTGCCGTACGCCAACGGCTCAATCCACCTCGGCCACATGCTGGAGCATATCCAGGCTGATGTCTGGGTCCGTTACCAGCGAATGCGCGGCCACGAGGTTAACTTCATCTGTGCGGACGATGCCCACGGCACGCCGATCATGCTGAAAGCGCAGCAGCTGGGGATTTCCCCGGAGCAGATGATTGCCGAAATGAGTCAGGAGCATCAGACCGATTTTGCTGGCTTTGACATCAGCTATGACAACTATCACTCCACGCACAGCGACGAAAACCGCGAGCTGTCTGAGCTGATCTACACCCGTCTGAAAGAGAACGGTTTCATCAAAAACCGCACTATCTCTCAGCTGTACGATCCGGAAAAAGGCATGTTCCTGCCGGACCGTTTCGTCAAAGGCACCTGTCCAAAATGTAAATCCCCGGATCAGTACGGCGATAACTGCGAAGTCTGCGGCGCGACCTACAGCCCGACCGAACTGATTGAGCCAAAATCCGTGGTATCCGGCGCCACACCTGTGATGCGTGATTCCGAGCACTTCTTCTTCGACCTGCCGTCCTTCAGCGAAATGCTGCAGGCGTGGACCCGCAGTGGCGCGCTGCAGGAGCAGGTGGCGAACAAGATGCAGGAGTGGTTCGAATCCGGCCTGCAGCAGTGGGATATCTCCCGCGATGCGCCGTACTTTGGCTTCGAAATCCCGAATGCGCCGGGCAAATATTTCTACGTCTGGCTGGATGCGCCAATCGGCTACATGGGCTCCTTCAAGAACCTGTGCGACAAGCGTGGCGACGCCGTCAGCTTCGACGAATACTGGAAGAAAGACTCTACCGCCGAGCTGTACCACTTCATCGGCAAAGACATCGTTTACTTCCACAGCCTGTTCTGGCCGGCCATGCTGGAAGGCAGCAACTTCCGCAAGCCGACCAACCTGTTCGTACACGGCTACGTCACGGTGAACGGCGCCAAGATGTCCAAGTCCCGCGGGACGTTCATCAAGGCCAGCACCTGGCTGAACCATTTCGACGCGGACAGCCTGCGCTACTACTACACCGCGAAGCTCTCTTCCCGCATCGACGATATCGACCTGAACCTGGAAGATTTCGTGCAGCGCGTGAACGCAGACATCGTGAACAAGGTGGTGAACCTGGCGTCCCGTAACGCGGGCTTTATCGCCAAGCGCTTTGACGGCGTAATGGCCGCTGAGCTGGCGGACCCTGCCCTGTACCAAACCTTCACCGACGCGGCAGCCACCATTGGCGAAGCCTGGGAAACGCGCGAGTTCGGTAAAGCAGTGCGTGAAATCATGGCGCTGGCTGACCTGGCTAACCGCTATGTGGACGAGCAGGCGCCGTGGGTTGTCGCTAAACAGGAAGGCCGCGATGCCGATCTGCAGGCCATCTGCTCCATGGGCATCAACCTGTTCCGCGTGCTGATGACGTACCTGAAGCCGGTTCTGCCGCAGCTGGCAGCCCGCGCTGAAGCGTTCCTGAACACCGAACTGACCTGGGATGCAATGGCGCAGCCGCTGCTCGGCCACAAGGTGAACACCTTTAAGGCGCTGTATAACCGCATCGAGATGAAGCAGGTTGAAGCGCTGGTCGAAGCCTCTAAAGAAGAGGTGAAAGCGGCTGCAGCACCGGTAACCGGCCCGCTGGCGGACGATCCGATTCAGGAGACCATCACCTTTGATGACTTCGCTAAAGTCGACCTGCGCGTGGCGCTGATTGAAAACGCAGAATTCGTGGAAGGCTCTGACAAGCTGCTGCGCCTGACGCTGGATCTCGGCGGCGAGAAGCGCAACGTCTTCTCCGGCATCCGTTCTGCCTACCCGGACCCGCAGGTGCTGATCGGCCGTCAAACCGTGATGGTCGCTAACCTGGCGCCGCGCAAAATGCGCTTCGGCATTTCCGAGGGGATGGTGATGGCAGCAGGCCCTGGCGGGAAGGATATCTTCCTGTTAAGCCCAGACGAAGGCGCGAAGCCGGGCCAGCAGGTGAAATAACAAAAAAGCCGGAGATAATCTCCGGCTTTTTTTATGGTTTCGGGTGATGCACCCGATGGGTCAGCCCGCGCAGGAAATTACGCAGAAACTGGTCGCCGCACTCGCGGTAATTTTTGTGGTCCGGCGCGCGCATCATGGCAGTAATTTCCGGCATCGACACGCGGTATTTCTGCTCGGTCATGATCGCCTGGATATCGTCCGTTTTCAGCGAGAAGGCGATACGCAGCTTTTTCAGCACCGTGTTGTTGTTCACGCGACGCTCCAGCGCCAGCTCGGGCGCGGAGTCATCTTTTCCACGTTTATCGTAAATCAGCCCGTTCAGAAAACCCGACAGAATGATGTCCGGGCAGCGGACGAAGCCCTCTTCGTCCTCTTTGGTCATCCAGGTATCAAAATTTGCAGACGTGGATTCCATGTCGGACAGCGCAAGAATACGCACCATGTCGTTATTGTTTGCTTTCAGGGTGTAGCGCAGGCTACGAAGAATATCGTTACTTAGCATAGAGCCTTCGAATGTCGATGATGCAATGGCGCGCAGTGTACCAGTTTTACAGGCCAATCGCCTCTTTCAAACTTTTCAGATAGCGGCGGCTGACGGGGACGGTCTGCCCGGCGCGCAGCACCAGCTCGGCCTGACCGTTATCTTCCAGACGGATCTCCTTCAGGTGCGCCATGTTCACCAGATACTGACGGTGACAGCGAATCAGCGGCGTGCGGCTCTCGAGCGTGCGCAGGGTCAGCTCGGTAAACCCTTCGTTCCCTTCCGCGCTGGTGACAAACACCCCGCTCAGGCGGCTGCTGACAAACGCCACATCATCCATTTGCAGCAGATAAATCCGGCTGTGCCCGGTGCAGGGGATAAATTTCAGCGGCTGCTGGTTCTCCGGCAACAGCGTAACGTCCTGGACGGTTCGCTCCTGGCGTAAGCGGGTGAGCGTTTTTTCCAGCCGCTTCTCTTCAATCGGCTTGAGTAAATAATCGAACGCGTGCTCCTCAAAAGCCTTAACGGCATATTCGTCGAACGCCGTCAGAAACACGATGTAGGGGCGATGCGCCGGGTCGAGCATGCCGACCATCTCCAGCCCGCTGATGCGCGGCATCTGAATGTCGAGGAACAGCACGTCCGGGCGCAGCTTGTGCACCGCACCGATGGCCTCAATGGCGTTGGCGCACTCCCCCACAATCTCAATGTCTGGCTGCTCCTGCAGCAGAACGCGCAGGTTTTCCCGTGCCAACGGCTCGTCATCCACAATCAGCACTCTTAACATGCGTTTTCCTCCAGCGGCAGTCGAACGGTAATACGGGTAAAACGGTCAGGCTCGCAGGCGACGGTAATGCCACAGTCGTCGCCAAAATGGGCGCGCAGACGTTTATCAACCAGGCTCATCCCTAATCCGCCCGAAGCGGAAGGCTGGTACAGCCCGGCGTTATCTTCAATATCCAGCACCAGATGGTGGTTAAAACGGCTGGCGGCAATGGTTATCTCCCCTGTCCCCAGCAGCTGCGAGGTACCGTGCTTGATGGCGTTCTCCACAATAGGCTGCAGGGTAAAGGCCGGAAGATGCTGATACGCCAGCTCGTCCGGAACGGAGAGCGACACCTGCAGGCGGGACTGAAACCGCGCCTGCTCAATTTGCAGATAGGCATTCACGTGCTCAATTTCATCGGCGAGGGTCACGATCTCTGACGGGCGCTTCAGGTTTTTACGGAAAAAGGTCGACAAAAACTGCACCAGCTGCGCGGCCTGATCGCTGTCGCGGCGAATCACCGCTTTGAGCGTGTTGAGGGCATTAAACAGGAAATGCGGATTGACCTGGGCATGCAGCAGCTTAATTTCAGACTGCGTCAGCAGGGCTTTCTGCCGTTCATACTGCCCGGCCAGAATTTGCGCGGAAAGAAGCTGGGCGATACCCTCCCCCAGCGTGCGGTTGATGGAGCTGAACAGACGGTTTTTCGCCTCATACAGCTTGATGGTGCCCATCACCCGCTGATTTTCCCCGCGCAGCGGAATGACGAGCGTGGAGCCCAGCTTGCACTGCGGATGCAGCGAGCAGCGGTAAGGCACTTCGTTACCGTCGGCATACACTACTTCGCCGGTTTCAATGGCGCGCAGCGTATAGGTCGACGAGATCGGTTTGCCCGGCAGGTGGTGATCGTCTCCGGTGCCGGTAAACGCCAGCAGCTTTTCGCGATCGGTAATGGCCACCGCACCGATATCCAGCTCTTTATAGAGCACCTGCGCAACCTTCATGCTGTTCTCTTCGTTAAACCCCTGACGCAGGATCCCTTCGGTCGAGGCGGCAACCTTCAACGCCGTGGCGGAAAAGGCCGAGGTGTACTTCTCAAACATGGCGCGCTTGTCGAGCAGAATACGCATAAATAGCGCCGCGCCGACGGTGTTGGTCACCATCATCGGGGCGGCAATACTGCTGACCAGGTGCAGCGCATCCTCGAACGGGCGGGCAATCAGCAGAATGATCGCCATCTGCGCCATTTCAGCCACAAATGTGATGGCCCCGGCGGTAAGCGGGCTAAACACCTTGTCCGGGCGACCGCGCTTAATCATATAGCTGTGCACCAGGCCACCAAGCAGCCCTTCGACGATCGTCGAGATCATGCAGCTGAGCGCCGTCATCCCGCCCATGGAATAGCGATGCAGCCCACCGGTTAAACCGACAAGGCCACCGACGACCGGGCCGCCCAGCAGCCCGCCCATCACCGCGCCGATGGCGCGCGTATTAGCAATAGAGTCTTCGATGTGGAGGCCGAAGTAGGTCCCCATGATGCAAAAAATAGAGAAGGTGACGTAGCAGAGCAGCTTGTGCGGCAGGCGTACGGTGACCTGCATCAGCGGAATGAAAAGACGCGTTTTGCTCATCAGCCAGGCAATGACCAGAAACACGCACATCTGCTGAAGCAACAGCAGCACCAGGTTAAACTCGTACATACTCAAAACCGCACACGCTAAAAAACGCGTAACATACACGGATGCGGCTGAACTTTCTTTGAAGCACCCCAAAAAAGCGCAAAATCGTGTCCGTTATCACATCTTTTTCTGCACATCGTGCATGGTTCGCATTATTTGTTTAAAAATTAATCAATTCTTCCTGGTTCGGCAAAGTGGGTCTACAGTTAAGCTGGGGACGCGTAAGCCAGGGGGCAAATATGGCGCTTTACACAATCGGTGAAGTGGCACTCCTTTGTGATATCAATCCCGTTACCCTACGGGCGTGGCAGCGACGGTATGGATTGCTCAAACCGCAGAGGACGGACGGTGGTCATCGCCTTTTCAACGATGCCGATATCGACCGGATCCGCGAAATCAAAAGCTGGATCGACAACGGGGTGCAGGTCGGGAAAGTGAAGTCCCTGCTGAGCCACGACGACCCGGACACGCAACGCCTCTGGCGCGAGCAGCAGGAAACGCTGCTGCGGCTCCTGCAGGCGGGTAACCTGCAGCGACTGCGCGCCTGGATCAAAGAGCAGGGTCGCGATTATCCGGCGAAAACGCTTATCACCCATCTTTTCATTCCGCTCCGTCGGCGCCTGCAGTGCCAACAGTCTACCCTGCAGGCGCTGCTCAGCATGCTTGACGGGGTGCTGATCAACTATATTGCCGTCTGTCTTGCCTCGGCGAAGAACAAGGCAGGAAAAGATGCGCTGGTGGTCGGCTGGAACGTGCACGATACTACCCGTCTGTGGCTGGAAGCGTGGATCGCCACCCAAAAGGGCTGGCGCGTGGATGTCCTTGCGCACTCGCTGGGGCAGCTCAAACCCGAGTTTTTCGACGGCCAGACCCTGCTGGTCTGGTGTGGCGAAGTGCCGTCCGCCACGCAGCAACAGCTGCTGACGGAGTGGCGTGAGCATGGTTATCCGGTTTATTCCCTTGGCCCGGATGAGCCATAACGGCATTTAATGGTTCATTAACAGCTGCGCTTCACCGTATAATTGTTCCGTTAACAACAGGAGCACATGATGAAGGCAACTAAACTCGCCATTATTACCCTTTTTGTCCTGATGGCCGTAAGTGGTATCGGCGGCGTGATGCTTGCAGGATACTCGTTTATCGTTCGTGGTGGTGTCGGCTGAGGTACAGCGCCAGCCGCTCAAAAAGGCGATCGACAACGATGGCCGCCAGCGCGACCAGTACCGCCCCCTGCACAATATAAGCCGTATTAAACCCGCTTAAGCCGATGATGATCGGCGTTCCCAGCGTATTGGCACCGACCGTAGACGCAATGGTCGCCGTCCCGATGTTAATGATCACCGACGTGCGGATCCCGGCAATAATAACCGGTGCCGCAAGCGGCAGTTCTACCTTGCGCAGCCGCTGCCAGCGGCTCATCCCCATCCCTTCCGCCACGCTTAAAACAGACGCCGGGACCGCCGCAACGCCCGCCAGCGTGCCCTGCAGAACGGGCAACACGCCATATAAAATCAGCGCAATAATCGCGGGCTGCTGACCAAAACCCATCACCGGCACCGCTATCGCCAGCACCGCCACCGGCGGAAACGTCTGTCCAATGGCCGCAACCGTCTCCACCAGCGGACGAAACTCCCGGCCCGCAGGTCGCGTGACCGCGATGCCCGCCCCTACTCCCAGCACCACCGCGATGACGCTTGAGAGCGCCACCAGCCAGAGATGCGCCAGGGCAAGGTTAATAAAGCTCTCCTGCTGATACACTGGCCGCGGTAGCCCCGGAAAAAGAGTGTTAAACAGCGCCGCGCTGTGAGGCATCAGAAACAGTAAGGCGACAAAGAGCGCTACCAGCCAGAGGAGCGGATCACGCAGTGCCTTCACGCGTCACCTCCCCGGCCAGCAGATCGCGAAAATGCAGGCTGCCGCACGGCGCACCCCGGACATCCGCCACGGGCAGGACTTCGCACCGGCGCGCGACAAACGCGGAGAGGGCATCCCGCAGGCTCATCTGCTCCTGTAGCGGTTCCCCGCCGGACGGTGCATTCTCCCGACGCATATAGTCTCCGACCGTCCGCAGGGAGAGCAGCCTGACGCCCAGCTCGCTGCGTCCAAAAAACTCGCGCACAAAGTCATTCTTCGGGCTGGTCAGCAGCGCAAGCGGCGCGCCCTGCTGCACCACCTCGCCGTGGTCCATCAGCACCAGATGGTCGGCCAGGCGCAGGGCTTCATCTATATCGTGCGTCACGAGGACGATGGTTCGACCAAGAATGCGGTGAATGCGGGTCATCTCCGTTTGCAGCGCCCCGCGCGTAACGGGATCCAGCGCGCCAAAGGGTTCATCCATCAGCAGCACCTGCGGGTTAGCCGCCAGCGCGCGCGCCACGCCCACGCGCTGCTGTTGCCCACCGGAGAGCTGGTGAGGATAGCGCTCACGCAACGCGGGCTCCAGCCCCAGCAGAGACATCAGTTCATCAACGCGGTCAGCGATTTTAGCCCGCGACCATTTCTCCAGCTGCAGCACGGTGGCGATGTTCTGTGCCACCGTCCAGTGCGGAAACAGGCCGATAGACTGAATGGCATAGCCCATTCGGCGGCGCAGCTCCAGCACCGGCAGGCTGCGGATCTCTTCCCCGGCAAAGCGAATTAACCCGCTGTCATGCTCCACCAGCCGGTTGATCATCTTCAGCGTGGTGGATTTTCCCGAGCCCGAAGTGCCAATCAGCACGGAAAATGCCCCCTCGGCAAAGTTCAGGTTCAGATGGCTTGCCGCCGGGCGGCCGGCAAAGGTTTTACTCACATCATGAAATTCAATCATTGGCTCTTCTCCTGAGCAGCGCGAGCCATAAGGCAAACAGGGCGTCGACGACAACCGCCAGCGCAATAGTAGGGACTACGCCTAACAACACCAGATCGAGGGCGCTGCTCAGCAGCCCCTGGAACACCAGCGCGCCAAAGCCGCCCGCTCCAATCAGCGCGGCAATCACCGCCATGCCAACGGTCTGAACCGCCACCACCCGCAAGCTGCGCAGCAGCAGGGGCAGCGCCAGCGGGAGCTGAATCTTCCAGAAACACTGTCGCGCGCTCATCCCCATCGCATGGGCGCTTTCCAGCACATCCGGCGCAACCTGGCTTAAGCCCGCGACCACGCCGCGCACCAGCGGGAGCAGCGCGTACAGCACCAGCGCAATCAGCGCGGGTGTTAACCCCGTTCCGGCGATACCCACCGCGCCCAGCGCGGGAAACGACTTCACCAGCCCGGCCAGAGGGGCAATCAGCAGGCCAAACAGCGCAACGGAGGGAATGGTCTGGATGACGTTGAGTACAGCAAAGATGCTACCCTGACGTGAGGGATGACGATAACACCACATGCCGAGCGGTATCCCGATCAGCAGCGCCGGGATCAGCGTGCCGAAAAGGATCGTCAGATGTTGCGCCAGGGCATCATCAAACACCTCCTGACGGTTGGCGTACTCTTTTAACAGCGAGAGGTTGTTCAGTTCACCACTGAACAATAACAGCAGCGGAATAGACCATATCTGCGCATTAAGCACCCAGCGCCAGACAGAACTGGCGATGAGACGACGAATCGCATCGCTGCTGGCCAGTAAACACAAAGCCAGCCAGAGCCACAGGCCGCTGCCTGGCGTGGTTCTCGCCAGCGGACTTTCCGCCGAGGCCATATGCGTTGCCGCCAGCCCCGCGCTCCAGAACAGCGTGATAAAGAGACCTTCCGAGAGCAGCAGCGTCAGCCACTGCGCCGTTCGCCCTTGCCAGAGCGACAGTGCAACCCACGCGGCCAGCGCAGCCGCCAGCCACCACGGCGTGAACGACCATACGTCCCAGAGAGCACGCCCTTCCCCCGACATCAGGCGGTTAGGCGCGACGTTCACAAACGGTAACGCGACCGCCGCGATGGCCACGCAGGCCAAAAGCAGCAGTACGCGGTTATGACATTTTATTGGCACAGCCCTTTCCCGTTACTTCACAAGCCCTTGTTGTTTCAGGAAGTCGGCGGCCACTTTTTTGGCATCCAGTCCCTCGACGGCAATGCTGGCATTCAGCTGTTGCAGCGTTTTTTCATCCAGCTTTTCGAAGACCGGTTTGAGCCATTCAGCAATATCCGGGTAGGCTTTCAGCACCGCCTCACGCACAACCGGGGTAGGAGCGTAAATCGGCTGAACGCCTTTTGGATCGGTCAGGGTTTGCAGGCCCAGTGCCGCGACCGGGCCGTCGGTACCGTAGGCCATTGCCGCGTTAACGCCGGAGGTTTGCTGCGCCGCCGCCTTAATGGTTACCGCCGTATCTCCGCCCGCCAGCGAGAGCAGCTGCGCCTGGTCGAGCTTGAAGTCGTAGGCTTTTTCAAACGCCGGCAGCGCGTCAGGACGCTCGATAAACTCCGCGGACGCCGCGAGCTTGAAGTCGCCCTTCTCTTTCAGATAGCGGCTGAGATCCGCAAGCGAGGTGAGCTTCCCTTTCTCCGCCACGTCCTTACGCACGGCGATAGTCCAGGTATTGTTGGCCGGGGCTGGGGTCAGCCAGACCAGCTTGTTCTGTTCCGCGTCGAGTTTTTTGACTTTTTCATAGCCAGCTTTGGCGTTTTTCCATGCCGGATCGTTCTCTTCTTTAAAGAAGAACGCGCCGTTGCCGGTATATTCAGGATAGATATCCAGCTCGCCGGAGGTAATCGCGCCGCGCACGACGGGCGTGGTGCCCAGCTGAACTTTATTGACGGTTTTCACGCCGTGGCTTTCCAGCACCTGGAGAATAATATTCCCGAGCAGCGCGCCCTCGGTATCGATCTTTGAGCCCACTTTTACCGGCTCCGCCGCCTGTAACGGCAGGCTTAGCGCCGCGAGTAGCGCCGCAGAAACTACCATCCCCGATTTAATCGTCATTCCGCTATCCTCATTTTTTTGCTGCCTTTTTCAGAGGCTTGAGAGAAAAGCGTAGCTTAAAACGGCGGATTTACCCGGCAAAATGCCTTTTTAGCATAAGGTAAGACGCATCCCCCGATGAACGGGGGATGCAAAGGAGGGAAAGGTTACAGCAGCTCGAACTCGCCTTTATTTACGCGGGCGGAATCCACCCCGATAAAGACGTTAAACTTGCCCGGTTCCGCATCATATTTCATCTGCTGGTTCCAGAACTTCAGCGCATCCACGTCAATCGGGAAGCTGATGGTTTTGGTTTCGCCAGGCTTGAGATTGACCTTCTCAAAGCCGCGCAGCTGCTTCACAGGACGGCTCATCGAGGCGGTGACATCCTGCACGTACATCTGAATCACCGTTGCCCCTTCACGCTTGCCGGTGTTGGTCACCTCGACGCTGGCGGTGACCTTGCCGTCACGCTTCAGGCTCGGCGCCGACATTTTCACCTCAGAGACCTTGAAGGTGGTGTAGCTCAGGCCATAACCAAACGGGTAGAGCGGGCCGTTAGCTTCGTCAAAGTAACGAGACGTGTATTTGTTCGGCTTGTCGGCGTTGTACGGGCGACCGGTGTTCAGGTGGCTGTAGTAAACCGGGATCTGCCCGACGGAGCGCGGGAAGGACATCGGCAGCTTGCCCGACGGGTTGTAATCGCCAAACAATACGTCGGCGATGGCGTTACCGCCTTCGGTGCCGGCGAACCAGGTTTCCAGAATGGCGTCAGCCTGCTGGTCCTCTTTCACCAGCGCCAGCGGACGACCGTTCATCAGCACCAGCACAAGCGGCTTGCCGGTCGCTTTCAGGGCGGCGATCAGATCGCGCTGGCTCTGCGGGATGGTGATGTCGGTACGGCTGGAGGCTTCGTGCGCCATACCCTGCGCTTCCCCCACGACCGCGACAACGACGTCAGACTGCTTCGCCGCGTGGACCGCTTCGTCGATCATCTCCTTCGGCGTGCGCGGATCGACCTTCACCGCTTCCTCGTACTGGTTGAGGAAGGTGACGATGTCTTTATCGTCGGTGACGTTCGCCCCTTTGGCGTACACCACTTTGGCGTTTTCACCGACGGCGCTCTTGATGCCGGTCAGGACGGTAACGGACTGATCGGCCACGCCCGCAGCAGACCAGCTCCCCATCACGTCGCGCTTGCTGTCAGCCAGCGGGCCGACCACAGCAATAGTGCCGGATTTTTTCAGCGGCAGCGTGTCAAGGCGGTTCTTCAGCAGCACCAGGCTTTCGCGCGCCACTTCACGCGCTTCTTTGCGGTGCAGGCGGCTTTCGGCGTTGGTATCCGCCGGGTCAGAATCTTTCGGCCCCAGGTGGCTGTACGGATCGTTAAACAGCCCCATGTCATATTTCACGTTCAGCACGTGGCGCGCGGCATCGTCCAGCTCCGCCATCGTTACCTTGCCGCTCTTCACCAGCCCCGGCAGGTATTTGCTGTAGTACTCGTCGCTCATGCTCATGTTGATGCCGGACTTAAGCGCCACGCGCACCGCGTCTTCCGGATCGGACGCCGTGCCGTGCTTGATCAGCTCTTTAATCGCGCCGTGGTCGGAAACGGTGATGCCCTTAAAGCCCCACTGGTCGCGAAGGACGTCTTTCAGCAGCCAGGAATCAGAGGTCGCAGGCGTGCCGTTCAGCGAGTTCAGCGCCACCATCACCGCGCCGCTGCCCGCATCCAGCCCTGCCTTGTACGGCGGCATGTAGTCGTTAAACAGGCGCTGTGGGCTCATGTCGACGGTGTTGTACTCTTTACCGCCTTCCACGGCACCGTAGGCCGCGAAGTGTTTAACGCTGGTCATCACCGAATAGCGGTCCGCCGGGCTCTTGCCCTGCATCGCTTCCACCATGGTTTTGCCCATCGTGGCCGTTAAATAGGTGTCTTCACCGAAGCCTTCCGAGGCGCGGCCCCAGCGCGGATCGCGCGAGACGTCCACCATCGGTGCCCAGGTCATGTTCAGGCCGTCGTCCGCCGCTTCATAGGCCGACACGCGCCCGACGGTTTTCACCGCGTCGAGGTTAAACGAGGAGGCTAAGCCGAGGCTGATCGGGAAGACGGTGCGCTGGCCGTGCACCACGTCATAGGCGAAGAACAGCGGGATTTTCAGGCGGCTGAGCTGCATCACCTGATCCTGCATGGCGCGGATATCCTGGCGGGTGACGGTGTTAAAAATCGCGCCCACCTGGTTCTCTTTGATCATCTCGCGGATGGCCTCTTTCGGGTTATCCGGGCCAACGCTGATCAGACGCAGCTGGCCGATTTTTTCATCGACCGTCATCTTCTTAAGCAACTCCGTGACAAACGCGTCGCGGGCTTCAGGCGTGAGCGGGTGATTACCAAACAAATCCTCTGCCAGCGCAGGTTGCAGCGCCAGGCTGACGGCGACACCTACAGAACATAGCCATTTCATGTTGTTATTCTCTCTCATCAATAACCGTGGGAAGCACCCGGCCAGACCGTGCGAAAAGCGCAGTGTGCCATAAACCCTCTGAACGTTGCAGGGTTATTCTCTGATTTTTCTCGTGAATACTCGACCGCTGAACAGTTAATCGCGCTATGCTTTACAGCGAGAAATTTGCCTCACCACAAGGAGTGGAAGATGACTTCTGTTCGAACTGACGATAACAAAACATTTATTAACGAACTGTCGCGCCTGGTTGGCTCCTCTCACCTGCTTACCGACCCGGCCAAAACCGCCCGCTACCGCAAGGGTTTCCGCTCCGGCCAGGGCGACGCGCTGGCGGTGGTCTTCCCCGGCACGCTGCTGGAGCTGTGGCGCGTGCTGAGCGCCTGCGTTGCGGCCGACAAAATTATTTTAATGCAGGCGGCCAACACCGGCCTGACCGAAGGTTCCACGCCGAACGGCAACGATTACGATCGCGATATCGTGATTATCAGCACCCTGCGCCTCGACAAGCTGCATCTGCTGGACAAAGGCGAGCAGGTGCTCGCGTTCCCGGGCACCACGCTCTACTCGCTGGAAAAAGCACTTAAGCCGCTGGGCCGCGAGCCGCACTCGGTGATCGGCTCCTCCTGCATTGGCGCCTCGGTGGTCGGTGGGATCTGCAATAACTCCGGCGGTTCGCTGGTCCAGCGCGGCCCGGCCTACACCGAAATGTCACTTTTTGCCCGCATTGATGAAAATGGCAAGCTGACGCTGGTGAACCACCTGGGCATCGATCTGGGCGTAACGCCGGAACAGATCCTCAGTAAGCTCGACGACGACCGCGTGAGGGACGAAGACGTGCAGCACGATGGTCGCCACGCGCACGACCACGATTACATCACCCGCGTACGCGATATCGAGGCCGATACCCCGGCGCGCTACAACGCCGATCCGGATCGCCTGTTTGAATCGTCCGGCTGCGCGGGCAAGCTGGCGGTTTTTGCGGTGCGTCTCGACACCTTCCCGGCAGAGAAAAAGCAGCAGGTATTTTACATCGGCACCAATCAGCCTGAGGTCCTGACCGAAATTCGTCGCCATATTCTGGGCGAATTCACCCACCTGCCGGTGGCGGGCGAGTACATGCATCGGGATATTTACGACATCGCGGAGCGCTACGGGAAAGACACTTTCCTGATGATCGATAAGCTTGGCACCGACAAAATGCCGTTCTTCTTCACAATGAAGGGACGCACCGACGCGATGCTGGAGAAAGTGCCGCTGTTCAAGCCCCACTTTACCGACCGCTTTATGCAGAAGCTGGGCAACGTTTTCCCTGCGCATCTGCCAGAGCGAATGAAAACCTGGCGTGATAAGTACGAACATCACCTGCTGCTGAAAATGGCCGGGGACGGGATCGCCGAAGCGCAGAGCTGGCTGACCGAGTTCTTCAGGACGGCTGAGGGTGATTTCTTTGCCTGCACGCCGGAAGAAGGCAGCAAAGCCTTCCTGCACCGCTTCGCCGCGGCGGGTGCCGCTATCCGTTACCAGGCGGTACATTCCGAAGAGGTGGAAGATATTCTGGCGCTGGATATCGCCCTGCGACGCAACGACACCGAATGGTTTGAGCATCTGCCGCCGGAAATCGACAGCAAGCTGGTGCATAAGCTCTATTACGGCCACTTTATGTGCTACGTCTTCCATCAGGACTACATCGTCAAAAAAGGGGTAGATGCTCACGAACTGAAGGAGCAGATGCTCGCCCTGCTGCGCGAGCGTGGCGCACAATATCCTGCGGAACACAACGTCGGGCATCTTTATAAGGCCCCTGACGCCCTTAAGCAGTTTTATCGCGAGAATGACCCTACAAACAGCATGAACCCCGGGATCGGGAAAACAACGCGGAAGAAATACTGGAAAGAGAGTGCAGACGCGGAGCAGCGCATAACGCAAGCGTCTGATTAAACCCTACAGCCAAATTTGAGAGATTGTTTCGCGCGCCTTAATCGTAATAGAGTAGCGGTCTGTCGCCGGAGAAATGTTTCTCCGGCATTCTATAACGAGGAGCAGGCGCATCATGTCGGCTGTTGATGTTTTATCCGAAACCGAACTGGAAGTGCGCGACGCCCTTCCCGATGATGTGCATGCCATCGCCGCCATCTATGCCTGGCATGTGCTTCACGGACGCGCGTCATTCGAAGAAGTCCCCCCCACCATCGACGAAATGCGTCAGCGCATGAAAAGCGTGGCCGAGAACGGTTTACCGTGGCTCATCGCGCTCTATCGCGGCATCGTGGTGGGCTATTGTTACGCCACCCCTTACCGACCGCGTCAGGCCTATCGCTATACTCTGGAAGAGTCGATTTACGTGGATGCCAGCATCACCGGACGCGGTTTTGGCACCGCATTAATGAACGCGCTGATCGCGCGCTGCGAGCAGGGCCCGTGGCGGCAGATGATTGCCGTTGTCGGAGATGGCAATAATAATTCCGGCTCGTTACGGCTGCATAAAAAACACGGCTTTGAGATTGTCGGTCAGCTTCGCAGCGTGGGGTATAAGAAAGGCGACTGGCGGGATACGGTGATAATGCAGCGCCCGCTCAATGACGGTGACTGGACGCTGCCGGAATAAACGTAAAACGGTAACCTGGGTTACCGTTTTTAGTGTTTTCTCCCTCTCCCGTGGGAGAGGGTCGGGGTGAGGGCATCAACGCGCAGAGGGGAATTAATCGTTTTGCGCCGTCGCCATCTGCTCCGCTTTCTGCTTTTTATAGGTCAATGCTGCAGCCGGAACGGGCTGCACTTTCCCGGTCTCAATCCAGGTCCGCAGGCGGCTCGCATCCGCGAAGTGGGTATATTTCCCGAAGGCATCCATCACCACCAGCGCCACCGGCTTACCGTTAAACACGGTGCGCATCACCAGGCAGTGGCCTGCCGCATTGGTAAACCCGGTTTTGGTTAACTGAATATTCCAGTTCTCGCGGTACACCAGATGGTTCGTGTTGCGAAACGGCAGCGTGTAAGACGGATTCGAGAATGTCGCCATGTCCTCACGCGTGGTGCTGAGCTGGCCGAGCAGCGGGTACTGCTTGCTGGCAATCAGCAGTTTCGTCAGATCGCGGGCCGTGGAGACGTTGTTAATCGACAGCCCCGTCGGTTCAACAAAATGAGTATTGCTCATCCCCAGCGCTTTGGCTTTAGCGTTCATCGCGCGGATAAAGGCATCGTAACCGCCAGGATAATGGTGCGCCAGACTTGCCGCCGCACGGTTTTCGGACGACATCAGCGCCAGCAGCAGCATATTTTTACGGCTGATTTCACTGTTCAGGCGCACGCGAGAGTAGATCCCTTTCATCTCCGGCGTGTGGCTGATATCCACTTTCAGCTTTTCGTCCAGCGGCAGGCGAGCATCAAGCACCACCATCGCGGTCATTAATTTTGTTATTGAGGCGATTGGGCGCACCAGGTCCGGGTGGCTGGCGTAAATCACCTTATTGGTATTGAGATCAACAATCATCGCGCTGCCGGACGCAATTTGCGGCTGAGCAGCAGCGGTGGTCACAGCGGGCGTTTTGGCGACAGCTGGCACGGCAGCGGACGCGCCCAGCAGCAGCGCCAGGCTAAGTAAGGAGACACGAAATTTCAGCATGGTGAGACTTCTGATAATTATTCACGCACGTAATGACGTACACCGCCTGTGTCGACGGATAAACACAGGCTGGCTTCGGCATCATAGCGGTCACCGTGCTTTGTCGCCAGCGGATAATCGTGAACAGATGCTGCATTGCTGGCATTTACGCCAGCAATGCAGTGAGCTTAGAAGAGACGGTATCCATAACCCCAGAGAATAACCGTCAGTGCCAGTAACACCTCCAGTACCAGCACCCCGATGGCAAGCGTGGAACCGGAGAAGCTCAGGCCCTCTTCTTTATTGATATTCAGGAAGGTTGGAACGCCCAGATACAGCAGATAACCGGTGTAAAAGAGCGCAACAGTACCGATCAGCGCGCACAGCCAGACCAGTGGATAGAGCGCAACAATACCGCTTAAGAACAGCGGGGTCGCGACGTATCCGGCAAAGACCATACAGTGTGCCAGCGATGGGCGCTGTGGGTAGTTACGCGCCATCCAGTGAATGACGCGCCCCATGACCGCCACCCCTGCCAGCATCAGGCCATAAAAGAGAATGGCCAGATAAAGCCCGGTAAACCAGGAGAGCTGAACCACGGTACCGTCACCGAAGTTCCAGCCGATTTGTGTTGTGCCAATAAACGCGCATATTACCGGCACCGCGGCCATCAGCAGCACATGGTGGGTGTAATGATGCGAGACCGTTTCGTTCTCACTTTTGATGACATGCATTTCACGATCGGGATGGGAGAAAAGTCCCCAGACATGGTTCATAGCGCCCCCTTGTTGTCGGCCCGTCAGCGATACCTTAAGTATAATGCAGGCTTTAGATTATTTTATGTACAGTGGGAAATTTCCGTTGATTGCCGCGCGGTTGATTCATGAGGTATATGATTAAACGAGGAACGCAGAGGGAGATAACCGTTACGTAATGGATATTAACGCACTCATTGAACAATATGGATATGCCGCGCTGGTCATCGGCAGCGTGGCGGAAGGTGAAACCATCACGCTGCTGGGCGGCGTCGCCGCGCATCAGGGCTTACTGAAGTTTCCGCTGGTCGTCGCTGCGGTCGCGCTGGGCGGCATGATTGGCGATCAGCTGCTCTACTTCCTGGGGCTGCGCTTTGGCCCGACGCTGCTCAAGCGTTTCGTTAAACACAAAAAGAAAATCAACCGCGCGCAGCGCCTGATCCAGCGTCACCCTTATCTGTTCGTCATAGGCACCCGCTTTATGTACGGCTTCAGGATCATCGGGCCGATACTGATTGGTGCCAGCCGCCTGCCGCCAAAAATTTTCCTGCCGCTGAATATTGTTGGCGCGATAGCCTGGGCGCTGATCTTCACGACGCTTGGTTACGTGGGTGGCGAGGTGATTGGCCCGTGGCTGCATAACCTTGACCAACACCTGAAGCACTGGGCGTGGTTGATTCTGGTGGTTGTGGCGGTGATTGGGGTCAGGCTGTGGATGCGGCACAGAGAGAAGAAGCGGGATGAGGAGTGAGTCAGCCTGGTGCCCCTCACCCCTTTGGGGAGAGGGGAAACCTGTCACCCTTCCGGCTTAAACTGCGGGTTCGCCAGCATAAAGCCCCCGTCGACGATAAACGATTGCCCTGTGGTATAGCTGGCGTCGCTGTCACACAGCCACGCCACCAGGCTGGCGATTTCTTTGGTGTGGCCCGGCCTTGCCAGCGGGATTTCCGGCATTGACCCTTCCTTCACTTCGCTGTCGTCCATATCGTTCATCGGAGTGGCAATGGCCCCCGGCGCGACGGCGTTCACCAGAATCTTGTGCTTCACCAGCTCCATCGCCATCGATTTGGTTAAGCCGCCGAGCGCATGTTTCGCAGCCGTGTAAGCGCTGGCATCAGGCAGCGGCGTGTGCTCATGCACCGAGGTGATGTTCACAATCCGCCCCCCTTCCCCCTGCTTCACCATCTGCCGTGCCGCAATCTGCGAGCAGAGAAACGCGCCGTCCACGTCGACGGTAAAAATGTTCCGCCAGTCGTCAAACGCCATCTCAAGAAATGGCGCTTTGGTCATCGCTCCGGCATTGTTAACCAGCACGTCCAGCCGGCCGAAACGTGCAATCAGCGTTTCAATAGCATCAGCGCCGTCCGGGAGCGTGCTTAAATCAAGATGGATAGCCTCTGCACGCTGCCCACGCGCTTCAACTTCACGGCAAGTTTCCAGCGCCCCTTTTTCATCAGAATGCCAGGTGACGCCAATATCAAACCCGCGCTCTGCCAGCATCAGCGCCGTGGTTTTACCGATCCCGGAATCCGATGCGGTTACAATCGCTACTCTGTTCATACTCACCTCCTGAAAAACTGCAAAGAGGTAAGTATAGATAATGGCCCTGTTTAGCCATGATGATAGCCGCCGCCCAGCGCTGACGTCAGCTGCAGCGTGGCGTCGAGATACTGGCCTTTCAACATGACGCCTTCGAGATGCTCTTTCAGTGCCGGGATTCTGGCTTCGCTGACCCGCGAACCGGCAATAATACCTGCGCTAAAACGCGCCTGCGCCAGCGCCACCACGCGCGCCGCGTCTTTTTCGATCTGCTGCTGGTGACGATTTTTTGCCGTCAGGGTTTCAACTTCACTTGCCGTACGCGCCACCTGATTGACCGCCTCCACCACCGCTTTGTTGTAGTTCGCGACCGAGAGGTTATTCTGCGCCTGGGCGATATCCAGATTAGCGTTCAGCCTGCCGCTGTCGAAGATCGGCAGCGTCAGTCCGGCAGTCACGCCCATCTGCTGGGCTGAAGAGCGGAACAGATCGCTCAGGTGCAGGGCATCCTGCTGTAAGAACGCCATCAGGTTCACGTCAGGATAGAACGCCGCTCGGGCGGCGTCCACCTCGCTCATAGAGGCTTCGATATACCAGTGCGCCTCCTGCAGATCCGGACGGCGTGCCAGCAGTTCATATCCCAGCGTTGACGGTAGCGAGGCTTCTGCTGCAGGCAACGGGTGGCGCGTAAGGTGTGTTGCCGGGGTGCCGGTCAGCGCATCCAGACGCGCTTCAATGGCCTTCATTTTGCCCTTTACGTCGGCCAGCTGTTCATTAGTCTTACTGGCGTGTATATCGGTTTCGACGCCCTCCACCGAGGAGGTAATACCGTGCTGATACAGTTCGCGATCGGCGTCGATAATATTTTCCTGCTCCTGTTTAATCCGGGTAAGAACTTCCCCTGCTTCGGCCTGGGTCTGCCACGCCCAGTAAAGACGCGCAACGCTGGTTGAAAGCAGCTGACGGGTCTGCTCCAGCTCCGCTTTTTGCGCATTCACTTTACCGATACGCGCTGCAATCCGGGCGCGGTTTTTTCCCCACAGATCGAGATCCCAGCCCGCCGTCAGGCCAAAGGTGCCGTTGGTATACCATGGTCCGGTGGTGCCCGCCGCCGGGTCGGTAAGGGCAAACGGCCCCATCAGCCCCTCTGCCGACATTTTTTGCCGTTCAACATCCGCTGAAAAATCCATTTGTGGGCCATCGGCTGCGATAGCGGCTCTGGCCTGCGCTTCGGCAAGCGTAATGCGCTGCCGGGCAATTTGCATATCGGGCGCATCCGCTATGGCTTTGGCAATAAGCGAATTTAACTGCGGGTCGTTATATTCTTTCCACCATTCATTTTTCGGCCAGTCCGCATGACGAAGTTGGGTATTAACGGACGCGGCTGTCGCTTGCGTTTGAATTGGCGACACCGTGGAATGTTCCGGTGCGCAGGCAGCCAGCATAAAAACAAGGGGAGCACTCAGAGATAAAATAAGAAAACGTTTCATTACGCCATGCACTCAAAAAAATAAAGGCGCAACTTACGCTTGATGACGCGCTATTTTTTAGTAACGCGTGGCAATCCGCAAATTGTCATACACTTACATACTCGGCAAAATATTCACCGAGTGAATTATTTATTTTTAAATATAAGTGCCGATTATTTTGACTGTATAACCCGCGCAATATCAGCCGACGTTTGCAGCGTGCGGATCTCCTGAAATAATCCCAGCGCTTCGCTGTACTCTTTGCGTAAATAACTCAGCCACTGTTTAATTCGCGCGACGTGATACAAACCGGTGTCGCCCTGCTTCTCCAGACGGCTGTATTTTTGCAGCAGCGTCACCACGTCTGCCCATGGCATCCGCGGCTCGTTATATTTCACCACCCGGCTGAGGTTCGGCACGTTCAGCGCGCCGCGGCCAATCATCACCGCATCGCAGCCGGTGGCTTTCAGGCACGCCTGCGCGCTCTCGTAATCCCAGATTTCGCCGTTGGCGATCACCGGAATAGTAAGTCGTTTGCGGATCTCACCAATCGACTGCCAGTTAATGCGCTCGGCTTTGTAGCCGTCTTCTTTAGTGCGGCCATGCACCACCAGCTCGGTGGCCCCGGCCTGCTGCACCGCATCGGCAATTTCAAACTGTCGGGCGTCGCTGTCCCACCCCAGGCGCACCTTAACCGTCACCGGCAAATGCGAGGGCACGGCCTCACGCATGGCTTTCGCGCCGCGGTAAATCAGCTCAGGATCTTTCAGCAACGTCGCCCCGCCGCCGCTGCCGTTTACCAGCTTCGACGGGCAGCCGCAGTTAAGATCCACCCCGTAAGAGCCAAGCGCTACCGCGCGGGCGGCGTTTTCCGCCAGCCATTCAGGATACTGGCCAAGCAGCTGAATACGCACCAGCGTGCCGGAAGGGGTCCGGCTCTGGCGATACAGTTCAGGGCAGAGACGATAGAATGACTTTTCTGGCAGCAACATATCGACCACGCGTAAAAACTCCGTTACGCAGAGATCGTAATCGTTCACCTCGGTCAGAAGCTCGCGCACGAGGGAGTCGAGTACGCCTTCCATTGGGGCCAGTAAAACACGCATAGCAGTACCTGTGAAAAAAGACGCGCTATAGTAGCCGCTCTCTATATCGCTGGGAAGCGCTTCTGTTCAGGCAGAAAGTCACCCGGCGTTGCCCCAACAATAGCGCGAAACGCCGCCGCAAATGCCGCCGGGCCGGAAAACCCCAGCATCCAGGCCACCTGCTTAACCGGGTATCCGTTGGCGAGGAGATCCAGCGAGGCACAAATCCTTGCGCGCTGTCGCCAGGCCCGGAAGCTAAAGCCGGTATCGTTGATAAACGCACGTGAAAATGTGCGTTCAGACATCGCGGCCCGTTCCGCCAGCCTTTCCAGAGAGAGATCCCAGAGATTGTTGGCAATGATGTCACAGGCCACGCGATGTAAGCGCTCATCCACGGGCATCGGCAGTTCGGCAGAAATCTGCTGCGTCTCGCTGAGGATGTCGAGCAGCAAAACGGCCATGCTGCGCTGGCTTGCCGGCCGGTATTCCGCGCTGAACAGCCCGGCAATCAGCTCTTTGAACAACGCTGTGGCCATAATCACGTGAACCTCGTCTTTCCGCTTAAAAGGTTCGCATTGCGAAATCAGTGCCGGGCTAAACCAGACCGCTCGAAGCTCCGTTGCGGATAACACGCTGTAGGTATGCTCCTGAAAGGGAGGGATCCACAGCGCGCGCTGCGGCGGTATGACCCAGCGTTTGCTGCCGGTTTCAACCAGCATAACCCCCTTAATGGCAAACAAAAGTTGTCCCTGCGAATGCTGGTGAGGCGGATCGACTTCGCCGCGCGTATAGCGAATTGCCCCTCTTGACCATCCGATAGCATCGTCGTGAATTGGCGTTTTATCGATAACGGTTGGCATTTCACATTCCCCCCTTCCTCTTATGATGCTGCTTGTACACGTAACCAGAGAGAGACGCAATGCACATCCATTTTATTATTCATGAACATTTCGAGGCGCCAGGCGCCTATGAAATCTGGGGGAAAAGCCGCGGCTGCAGTCTGAGCTACACCAGAGTGTATCAGGGCGAACCTTTACCTGAGGAACTGGGGGGCACAGACCTGCTTATCATCATGGGAGGCCCGCAATCCCCCGCTACCACGCTCGCGGAATGCCCCTGGTTTGATGCGCAGGCGGAAAAGGCACTCATCAGCCGCGCGATAGAGGCAGGTAAAACGGTGATAGGCGTTTGTCTGGGCTCACAGCTTATCGGCGAAGCGCTGGGTGCAGCGTTTTGCCACAGTCCGGAAAAAGAGATCGGCAAATTTCCCGTCAGGCTCACAGATGCAGGCAAGGCGAACCCGCTGTTTGAGGACTTTGGCAGCGTGCTGAACGTCGGTCACTGGCATAACGATATGCCTGGGTTGACGCCGCAGGCTAAGGTTCTGGCTTACAGCGAGGGCTGTCCCCGCCAGATCGTGCAATACAGCGAACGGGTTTACGGTTTCCAGTGCCATATGGAGCTGACGCCGGAGGTGGTAGAGTTGCTGATTGAGCATTCGCAGAATGACCTCCGCCGTGCGGGTGAATTCCGTTTTGTCGAAACGGCGGAAAAACTCCGCTCGCATGATTATCGCGAAATGAACCTGGTGCTGTTTTCTTTTCTCGATAAACTGACCGCCTGACGCTGATGCCTTCTCTGGCGCGTGACTTCGCCAGCGCAATCCCTTTCCTCTAAACTGTAGCCTGCACCAGTAAGGTGATACCGGACGTTCCATTCCGGAATGTCTGGTATGCTCAAAATTCATGATGTGATCCGTGGCACATTTTTAGGTTTAATTGTATGATGAATGCGTTTCAGCAAGGACTATCACCATGAGCAAATCATTGAACATTATCTGGCAATATCTGCGCGCATTCGTCCTGATTTACGCCTGCCTGTATGCCGGCATTTTCATCGCGTCGCTGCTGCCCATCACCATTCCCGGCAGCATTATCGGTATGCTGATCCTCTTCGTTTTACTGGCGCTGCAAATTCTGCCTGCAAAGTGGGTCAATCCAGGCTGCTTCGTACTCATTCGCTATATGGCGCTGCTTTTCGTGCCTATCGGCGTGGGCGTCATGCAGTATTTTGATTTGCTCAAGGCGCAGTTCGGCCCGATTGTCGTTTCCTGCGCGGTCAGTACGCTGGTGGTTTTCCTGGTGGTGAGCTGGAGTTCTCATCTGGTACATGGCGAACGCAACGTGGTCGGGGAGAAAACAAAAAAATGATGGCTAATATCTGGTGGTCACTGCCGTTAACCCTGCTGGTATTCTTCGCCGCGCGCAAGCTTGCCGCACGATTTAAAATGCCCTTGCTGAACCCCCTGCTGGTGGCGATGGTGGTGATTATTCCCTTCCTGCTGCTCACCGGCATTCCTTATGAGCGTTACTTTGCAGGCAGCAAAATTTTAAACGACCTCCTGCAGCCCGCCGTTGTCGCGCTTGCCTTTCCTTTATATGAGCAGCTGCACCAGATCCGCGCACGGTGGAAGTCCATCATTACTATCTGTTTTGTGGGAAGCCTGGTGGCGATGATTACCGGCACGTCGGTGGCGCTGTTGATGGGGGCCTCCCCGCAAATTGCCGCCTCTATCCTGCCTAAATCAGTGACCACGCCTATCGCGATGGCGGTAGGCGGCAGCCTCGGCGGTATTCCGGCCATCAGCGCGATGTGCGTGATTTTCGTCGGTATTCTCGGCGCGGTGTTTGGCCACACTCTGCTGAACGGGATGCGTATTCACACCAAAGCGGCGCGCGGGCTGTCGATGGGCACCGCCTCGCACGCGCTGGGTACCGCACGCTGCGCGGAACTGGACTATCAGGAAGGGGCGTTTAGCTCGCTTGCGCTGGTGATCTGCGGGATTATCACCTCCCTGCTCGCCCCGTTCATTTTCCCGCTGATTCTGGCGGTGATGGGCTAAAATTTGCGATGCGTCGCGCAAATTTCATTTTGATTTCATAAGTTGCATACATAATGAGATGTGGATCACATATAAAGGCCTTACGGCTCCGTAAACTACCGATCCATTAACCTTTATGAGGCAAACGCCATGCACCCACGTTTTCAAGCTGCCTTCGCTCAGCTTGCAGAGAATTTGCAGTCAGCCCTGGCTCCCGTTCTGGCAGATGCACATTTCCCCGCCCTGCTGACGGCGGAGCAGGTCACGGTGCTTAAACAGGCAACCGGGCTGGATGAAGACGCGCTGGCTTTCGCACTGCTGCCCCTGGCTGCCGCCTGCGCCCGGGCCGATCTTTCCCACTTCAACGTCGGCGCCATCGCGCGCGGCGTCAGCGGAACCTGGTACTTCGGCGGGAACATGGAGTTCCTCGGCGCAACCATGCAGCAGACCGTTCACGCCGAGCAGAGCGCCATCAGCCACGCCTGGCTGCGCGGTGAGAAAGCCCTGAGCGCCATCACCGTAAACTACACCCCATGCGGCCACTGCCGCCAGTTTATGAACGAGCTGAACAGCGGGCTGCAGCTGCGCATTAACCTGCCGGGCCGCGCGCCGCACACGCTGGGCGATTACCTGCCTGACGCCTTCGGCCCGAAAGATCTTGAGATTAAAACGCTGCTGATGGACGAGCAGGATCACGGTTTCGCCCTGTCCGGCGATGACCTGAACCAGGCGGCCATACGCGCGGCGAACAAGAGCCACACCCCGTACAGCAACTCCCCGAGCGGCGTGGCACTGCAGTGCCGCGATGGCCGTATCTTCACCGGCAGCTATGCGGAAAACGCCGCGTTTAACCCAACGCTGCCGCCGCTGCAGGGCGCACTCAACCTGCTGAGCCTGAACGGCTACGATTATCCGGACATTCAGCGTGCCGTTCTGGCCGAAAAGGCCGATGCGCCGCTGATTCAGTGGGATGCCACCGCCGCAACGCTCAAGGCGTTAGGCTGCACGACGATCGACCGCGTCCTGCTGGCGTAAACCTTCCGGCGGACAGAAATGTCCGCCACGTTGCTGAAAAACCCCTCAGTTGAGTCGCTGTTTCTTGCGCTAACCAGGCGGGTAAAGTAGCCTGAGTTAAATTTCATCCACGAACGAGCCATCTTCATGTTAAAGCGCGTTTTTTACAGCCTTTCTGTCCTGGTCGGCATACTGCTGTTTATCGTGCTGGGTCTCGACCGCTGGATGAGCTGGAAAACGGCCCCCTACATCTTTGATGACCTGCAGGATCTCCCCTACCGTCAGGTGGGCGTGGTGCTCGGCACCGCCAAGTATTACCGCACAGGGGTGATCAACCAGTATTATCGCTACCGCATTCAGGGCGCGCTGAACGCCTACAACAGCGGCAAGGTAAACTACCTGCTGCTGAGCGGCGATAACGCGCTGCAAAGCTATAACGAGCCGGTGACGATGCGGAAGGATTTGATTGCCGCGGGCGTGGACCCTGCCGATATCGTGCTCGATTACGCCGGGTTCCGCACCCTCGACTCCATCGTGCGCACGCGCAAAGTCTTTGATACCAACGACTTCATCATCATCACCCAGCGCTTCCACTGCGAGCGCGCGCTGTTTATCGCCCTGCATATGGGCATTCAGGCGCAGTGCTATGCGGTGCCGTCGCCAAAAGATATGCTGAGCGTGCGCGTCCGCGAGTTTGGTGCCCGCTTTGGCGCCCTGGCCGATCTCTATATCTTCAAACGCGAACCGCGCTTTTTAGGCCCGCTGGTGCCCATTCCGGCGATGCATGAAGTGCCGGAAGACGCGCAAGGTTACCCGGCGGTGACGCCAGAGCAGCTGCTGGATATGCAGAAAAAAGAGAAAAAGTAGGCCTGCCTTTATACTTTCTTTACGCCGGCACTGACGCTTTTTATCCCCCCTTTACGCCAGCTCTTTTAACCTGAGTTCACTGCCGCTACGGCTTCATTGAAGAATGACTATGAACTCGATAATGAATGCGTTTTTCCTCAAAAGTCTCCGCCCTTACTTTAACTTTCCCGGATTATCACTCCCCGGCGCACTTAATTCTGGTCTCTGGCTGGATGAAAAAATTGACGCCCTGCAGCACAATATTGCCGTGGAAGTGGCCGACTATCTGGAACGCTACCCGCACACGAAACACGTTGACGTTTACCTGAACGATATCAACGGCACGATGCGCGGCAAGCGCCTCACGGTGGAGAGCATGCTGAGTCTGGAAAAAGGCTGTTATTTTCCGCTTTCCGTCTACTCCATGGATCAGAAGGGAAAAATCGCCGCCCCGCTTTATGATGAACCCGACCGGCTGTGCGTCCCGGTCGCCGGTTCTCTGCGTCCCTGTCCGCAGGATGCGGAGCATACCGCGCAGATCCTGCTGACGATGAAGGACGGCGACGGTAACCCCTGCCCGCTTGAGCCACGCGCGATACTGCAGAACGTCGTGGCCCGCTTCCACCAGCACGGCCTTTTCCCGGTCATTGCCCCGGAAATCGAGTTTTACCTGACGGGACAGGGCGATCGCGATCCGCAAAATCAGGGCTGTTTTCACATGGACACCTCGTCGGCGCACGCGGCGCTTTTTGACGAGCTGGAACAGCTGGCGCACCTTCAGCGCATCCCGCTGTCAGGGGTGGTAGCGGAAGCCGAGTCCGGACAGTACGAATTAAACCTGAAGCACAGCCAGCGCGTCGTAGAGGTCTGTGATAACGTGCTGGCCCTGCGCCGCCTGACCCGCTATGTCGCTGAAAAGCACGGTCTTCAGGCTAACTTTATGGCTAAGCCCTTCAGCCAGCTCTCCGGCAGCGGTTTGCACATCCATTTCAGCCTGAACAACAGCCGTGGCGAGAACGTTTTTGCCTCGCCGGTGAACGCGCTGAGCAGCATGATGCGCTTGTGCATCGCGGGCCAGCTGGCGCTGATGCCCGCCTCCGTCGCCATTCTTGCGCCGGGGGTCAACGCGTTTCGTCGCCTGCGAAAAAACCTGACGGAACCCGTCTTTAACTCGTGGGGCTATAACACCCGCTCCGCTGCCCTGCGCATTCCCTGCTCGGAAGAGAGCAACCGTCGTATCGAGTACCGACTGGCCGGAGCCGATGCGAATCCGTATCTGGTGGCGGCCACAATCCTGACCGGCATGCTGTACGGGCTGGAACATATCGACGAGGGGGAACTCCCGGAGCCGCAGCAGGGCCAACCGGAACTCCCGCTGTTCCAGCAGGAGGCAATTGAGGCCTTCGCCCGCTGTCAGTATCTCACCGACAGCCTGGGCGACGCCTTTTCCGAACAGTGGGTCGCCTGCAAGCTTTCTGAACTCGAGTGGTTTGAGCGCATTGTGACGCAAGAAGAGTCCCATCTGGCATAGGCCATAAAAAAGCCCGCTCGGTGAGCGGGCCGGGTATGGCGAGTGACGATTACTTCTTACGGGCGTACTTCAGTGAATCCAGCGCCACCGCGAAGATAATGATGGCGCCCTTGATGATGTACTGCCAGTACGGGTTCACGCCGATGTAGGTCAAACCGTAGTTGATGACGGTAAAGATGATCACACCGGTGACCACGCCGAGCACGGTACCCACCCCGCCGCTGAAGGAGACGCCGCCGACCACGCAGGCCGCAATCGCATCCAGCTCGTACATGAAGCCAAGGTTGTTCGTTGCGGAGCCGATACGGCCTGCTTCAAGCATCCCGCCGAAGGCGTAGAACACACCGGACAGCGCGTAAATCATCAGCAGGTTCAGGGCAACGTTTACCCCGGACACTTTCGCCGCTTCCGGGTTACCGCCGATAGCGAAGATGTTTTTACCGAAGCGCGTTTTGTTCCACAGGATCCAGACGAACGCCACCGCAATCAGCGCATAGAAGGTAATGTACGACAGGCGGAAGCTGCCCAGCGCGATAAACCCCTGCGTGAAGGTGGAGAAGCCGCTGTCAAAGCCCGAAATCGGCGACGCGCCCACAAAGTCGTAGTACAGGGAGTTGATACCATAAACGATGATCATCGTACCCAGCGTAGTGATAAATGGCGTCACGTTCAGGTAAGCGATGATAATACCGTTGATCAGGCCAATCACCGCCCCGATGGCGCAGACAATCAGGATCACCACGAAAATCGGCATGGTCGCCATCTCCGGGAACACCTTGTTGGCGTTTTCCATCGACTGCAGCAGGGTTGCCGCAATAACCGCCGCCAGGCCGACCTGACGACCGGCAGAAAGGTCCGTCCCCTGGGTGACGATAAGGCCCGCCACGCCCAGCGCAATGATGATACGCACGGAGGACTGGGTCAGAATATTACTCAGGTTCAGCAGGCTTAAGAACGTAGGGTCCTGGAAAATAATAATGGCCAGCAGGACTAAAAGAACAACGTAAATACCGCCTTCTTTCAGGTAAGTGAGAAAACTTTTTTTATTTAACGCACTCATGAGGAGCCCCTGATCTTAAAGGTGCAAAGACGCAAGACGCAAAATTTCGTTTTGCGTTGTCGTTTTGGTGTCAACAATACCGGCAACGAGACCATTGCTCATAACCAGAATACGGTCCGTGATCCCTAACAGTTCCGGCATTTCGGAAGAAATAATAATGATCCCTTTATTCTTTTTCGCCAGCTCGGCAATCAGCTGATAAATTTCAAACTTCGCGCCGACGTCAATACCGCGGGTCGGTTCATCCAGCATCAGAATTTCTGGCTGGGTTAATAACCAACGGCCAATAATAACTTTTTGCTGGTTACCACCGGAAAGCGAACCGATTTGGGTACGGTGGCCAGGCGTTTTCACGCGCATGGAGTCAATTACCCACTGGGTATCGCTCTTCATGCGGGAGTTATCCAGCAGCCCGACTTTGTTTTTGTAATTGCGAATATTAGAGATTAACGAGTTAAAGTTAATATCCAGATAAGCATAAATACCGGTCGAACGACGTTCTTCCGTCACCAGCGCAAAACCGTTATTAATGGCTTCGTTGGCATTATGGTTGTTAATTTTCTTCCCGTGCAGCGTGATGGTGCCGTCGGCCTTCTCGCGGATGCCAAACAGGGTTTCCACGATGTCGGTACGCTTTGCCCCTACCAGGCCAGCAATGCCAAGAATTTCGCCTTTGTGAAGGTCGAAAGAAACATCGCGGATGGACGGCTGGCGCAGCGAGGTCAGATTGCGCACTTCCAGGATTACTTCACCTGGCTTGTTCTCTTTGTCCGGGAAGCGCTGGTTCAGGGAACGGCCGACCATCATGGCGATGATCTTGTCCATGTCCAGCCCTTCAAGCGGCTGCGTGGCAATCCACTGGCCGTCGCGCAGGATGGTAATTTCATCACACAGCTGGAAGATCTCTTCCATTTTGTGCGAGATGTACACAATGCCGCAGCCGCGCTCTTTCAGCTTACGAATAATGGTAAAAAGGTGATTAACCTCTTTTTCCGTTAATGACGAGGTAGGTTCATCCATGATGACGATTTTCGCATCATAGGAGAACGCTTTGGCAATTTCGATCATCTGCATCTGGGAAACGGATAATGTCCCCACGCGGGCGCGCGGATCGATATCAATATCCAGCTCATCGAAAATCGCTTTGGTGTCGCGATACATTTTATCCTGATCGACAAACACACCTTTAGTTGGGTAACGTCCCAACCACATGTTATCCATTACCGAGCGTTGCAGTACCAGGTTTAATTCCTGGTGAACCATCGAGATACCGTTTTCCAGCGCTTCTTTCGCTGAATGGAAATCGATCTCTTTCCCCTGAAAAAGAATGCTGCCAGAATCTTTTTGATAGATCCCAAAAAGACATTTTAATAACGTTGATTTACCCGCACCGTTCTCCCCCATTAATGCATGAATAGAGTGAGGACGGACTTTTAAATTAACATTATCGAGTGCCTTAACACCGGGGAAGGACTTGTTGACGCCTGTCATTTCCAACAAGTATTCACCGGACGACTGAGTAGTTGTGCTGACCATAATTATACCTTGTTGGCCTCGCATATCGCGTTATAAAAGGGCGCAACGAATTGCGCCCAGTGAAGACAAAACAAAGATCTTATTTACCGATAAACTCAGCCAGGTTGGACTGGTCTACGCCCACGTAAGGCACGCGAACGATTTTGTTGTCAATTTTCCAGTTGGTGCCATCCGCCGCGCCTTTACCGTCGGCAAGGTTTTTCGCCAGATCGAAGGTCGCTTTCGCCTGGTTGTTGGCATCGTTCAGAACGGTACCGGCCATCGCGCCAGATTTAACCAGCGCCAGCGCTTCCGGCAGGGCATCCACGCCAAATACCGGGATGGACGATTTATTGTGGGCTTTCAGCGCTTCAACCGCACCCATTGCCATCGCATCGTTGTTGGCAATGACCACTTCGATTTTGTTCGCGTTCGGGCCAGACAGCCACGCGTCCATCTTATCTTTCGCCTGAGCGGTGTCCCACATCGCGGTATCTAACGCCAGCTGCTGGGTTTTCAGACCCTTGTCGTTCAGCTCTTTGATAACATAGGTGGTACGCGCTTCAGCATCCGGGTGGCCAGGCTCACCTTTCAGCAGCACGAACTGGATCTGACCGTCTTTGTTCAGGTCCCAGTTCGGGTTCGCCGCCCAGTGCTTCGCGATCAGATCGCCCTGAATAATGCCGGACTCTTTAGAGTCAGTACCGACGTAATACGCTTTGTCATAGCTGTCCAGCGCTTTACGGGAAGGTTCTTTGTTGAAGAAGACGATTGGCACGTTCTGGCCGCGCGCTTTCTCAATAACCGTGCCTGCTGCAGCCGGGTCAACCAGGTTGATCGCCAGGGCCTTAACGCCTTTAGCCAGCAGAACGTCGATCTGATCGTTCTGTTTGGACTGGTCGTTCTGGGAGTCATTCATCAGCAGCTGTACGTCTGGCGCTGCTTTCGCATCTTTCTCAATTGCTTTACGTACAACAGACATGAAGTTGTCGTCGTATTTATAGATGGTCACACCAATACGGGTATCCGCAGCGTGCGCTGCTGCACCAAAAAGCATGCTTGCCATTACAGCAGACAGGGTCAACACCTTCTTATTCATGGTATCTCCGGTTTTTTATGCAGGGTAGTTCTTGTGAATAACGATCGGCAGGCAGGTGTTAATAAAACGTTACTGACAGCCGACGTTCACTTATAAAATTTCTATCTTCCGTGGTCGGTAACGCTCCAGAAATGCGTTTTATTCGTTGTTTGCGGCACATTGGCTATGGTGAAAGCGAATAATCACCGTTACATAGCGTTTCAGCCCCTAAAACGCTGACATCATAGTCAGCGCCTTGTTAAGATACTGTGAATTTACTCACAGATTGAAAACGGTTACATCACCTGGTGTAATCAGTTAGTGATCGGAACCACAATTTGCCGGGCGGCGACGGAATGACGACGCACCAGCGTCGGCATGAAGCAGTGAGTCGCCCCCGGATCCAGCAGCCCTGCCGCTCCCTGTAGCGCCAGCTCGGTCGCCAGTTTTGCCATAGAAGCAATGGGATAGCGCACCGTAGTCAGCTGCGGGTCGGTGTAACGGGCAATCGGAATATCATCGAAACCAATCAATGACAAATGCTGTGGCACCGCAATGCCGTTATCCTTCAGCGCAGTCAGCGCACCTGCCGCCATGCTGTCGTTATAGGCAAACACGGCAGAAAGCTGCAGATTGCGGCCCAGCAGTTCCACCATTGCCGCCTCACCGCCCTGCATATCCGGCGTGCCGGTGCCAATCCAGCTTTCTGATGGCGTAATACCGTGCTCTTTCAGGGCGTTTTGCCACCCCTCACGCCGCAGCTCGTCATCTTCAATGTGATGGCTGGAGGCCAGATAGCCGATCCGCTGATGACCGTTATTGATGAGCATTTTGGTGGCCATCATGGCGCCGCTGACGTTATCCAGCCCGACACAGCGGTGGGCATAGCCCGGGACGATGCGGTTGATCAACACCATGCCCGGGATCTGCTCCATAAACCCGACCAGCTCTTCATCGCTTAAGGCTTTTGAGTGAACAATCAGGGCGTTGCAGCGCTGACGGATCAGTACTTCAATGGCATAACGCTCCTTTTCCGCCTCGTGATAGCTGTTGCCAATCAGCACGTATTTCTGATGCTGCTGGGCGACCACATCGACCGCTTTCACCAGCGCACCGAAAAAGGCATCCGAGACATCCATTACCACCACGCCGATGGTATCGCTGACCTGTGTTGCCAGCGCCTGCGCGTTGGCATTTGGCCGGTACCCGAGTTGAGTCACGGCTTTCATTACGGTTTCACGGGTTTCAGGGCTGACCAGCGCGCTGTTGTTCAGCACGCGGGAGACGGTAGCCACAGAAACGCCCGCCAGACGGGCGACGTCACGAATGGTGATCATATTCACCATCCTTCAAAGAATTGCAGCAACTCACAGACACCCCCTGTGTTTAGCAAGGTGGCTATTTTGGCAGCGAGAGAAAGGGGACTACGTGAAGAAGCTCACACTCATGAAAACGCTTACATCCGTTTTGTTAATGATTGTGATCCAGATCGTTATCTGGATGTATTACTCAATGATACCCCCGAAGCATGTGCGGTTAACTGACGCCACACCCACTCCAGCGGTCCCTGGCGGAAATAACGCAGCCAGATGACAGAAAACGCCAGGTTTACTATCCAGACCGGAATAACAAACGCCAGTAGTCCGAGGCGGTCGAATTTCATAAACAGGCCAAAGCGATAGAAAATCGTGGTGCAGATCAGCGTCTGCAGGAGGTAATTACTTAACGCCATCCGCCCAACGCAGGCTACGGCGCTGACGATCCACAGGCGAGAAAGCTGCGGCCAGAAACCATAGATCAGCGCCGCATAACCGATGGTCTGGAACGGCGCGCTCAATTCACGCGGCGCCTGCAGCAGGAACGCGCACCAGCGGTAATCCCAGTGAAGGTGCCACTGCGCCATCACCGCCGGAAGGTTAATCAGCACGCCCAGCAGAACCAGCCCCGCGCCGGTGCGGCGGTAGTGACGCAGGCTGAATTCCCCTTTCAGCCAGCCGGTGCGCATCAGTGACGCGCCCATCAGCATCATGCCCGCCAGCTGCCAGCCGTATTGCGCCCCCAGGGCAAGCAGATTGTCGCCCAGCATATCCGCACGGTTGCTTATCGCTTCCGTACCGCCCTTCAGCTTCCAGTACTGCTCGTACTGGAGGTTAGCGGCGTCCGGGATCCAGGAACGGTTTGTGGCGTCACCGGAGATCAGCCCCAGCAAAAGCAGTACGCCGAGTCCCATGAGATAGAGCATCACGCCGGTGTTAAACAGGCTTTTCACGCTGTGCGCGTCGCGAATCAGCCGCCAGCAGATTAGCCCGACTAACCCATAAGCGAGAAGAATATCACCATCCCAGAAGAACAGGCCGTGGATAAAGCCGAGAATTGCCAGCAGCGTTAAGCGCGACTGGATCCAGCGCGTGCCGCGTTTGAGCAGAAGCTGCAGGCCCGCGCCAAACAGCAGCGCAAACAGCGTGAGGAATTTAACCTGGGCAAACAGGTCGAGGATCGCCCACGTCCAGGCATCACTGCGGGTGATGTCGCCGTACCAGGCGGGATTGAGGTAAGCGGCCTTCGGCAGACCGAAGGCGCTGATATTCAGCAGCAGGATACCCAGAATGGCGACGCCGCGAACAAAATCGAGCGTGACGTTTCGCTCCATGGTCCCTGCCCTGTCTGATTAGTTGTGGTGACGCACGGCGCGCAGGAACTCCTGGCGGGTGTTCTGGCTCGATTTAAACAGGCCGCCCAGCGAGGTGGTGGTGGTCGCGCTGGTCGCATCACGCACGCCGCGCGCTTTCACGCAGTAGTGCACCGCATCAATAGAGACCGCCACGTTATTGGTACCCAGCAGCGTTTGCAGCGCGATCAGGATCTGCTGCGTCAGACGCTCCTGAACCTGCGGACGCTGCGCGAAGAACTGCACAATACGGTTGATCTTCGACAGGCCAATCACCGTGTCTTTCGGGATATACGCCACGGTCGCTTTACCGTCGATGGTCACGAAATGGTGCTCGCAGGTGCTGGTCAGCGTAATATCACGGACCGTCACCATCTCATCCACCTTCATCTTGTTTTCGATGACGGTAATTTTCGGGAAGTTGGCGTAATCCAGTCCGGAGAAAATTTCATCAACGTACATTTTCGCGATACGCTTGGGCGTCTCCATCAGGCTGTCATCGCTCAGATCGAGATTCAGCAGTTGCATGATCTCGGTCATATGCCCGGAAATCAGACTTTTACGGGTTTCATTGTCCATATCCTGAACGGGCGGACGCAGTGGCGTTTCAAGACCGCGCGCGAGCAGGGCTTCGTGGACCAGGGCAGCTTCTTTACTGAGTGATGACATTTTGTTCTCCTGCAGGTGTGGCGTCTTTCGCCCTCGTTGTGGCAAAAGTATGCGCTCATTGTGCGTGAGGCGACGCACATAATCCAGTATTCACGACGATAATTATTGCAATTGCTGTTGCCTTTCAGCGTGGCGATTCCAGACCAGGGTACCTGCGACAAACAGCGCAACGCCAGCCAGCCCCAGCGCAGGCTCCAGCCGGTGGGTTAGCCAGGTTGATAACGCCGAGGTCACCGGCCCCACCAATTGCCCGATGGCATACCCGGTGGTGAGCAGCCCCGCCATATAGCGCGTGTGGTTCGGTGCCAGTTCGCGGCCGTATAAAAGAGAGAGCTGCACCGCGCAGAGGAACCCGCCGCCGACCAGCAGCCCGCCCGTCAGCAAGCCGCCAATGCCCGGCAGCAGCCAGGCCGCCAGCACGCCCGCCCCCTGTAACCACAGCACTATCGCCAGCCTGCGGTTAGCCGTTGAGGTGTGGCGCAAAAGAATGCTGAGCGCAATCCCCACCACGGCCGCGGCACCAAAAATCGGCCAGACAAACTGGGCAAACAGGCTGCCGGGAAAACGCACCGCCGCCATTTGCGAAAGGAAGGTCGCCGGAAGGATATAGCCAAATCCCGCCAGGCTGTAGCTCCAGACCAGGCGCTTGAGATCCGTCGTCAGCAACAGCGGCTCTGGCGCGCTGCCGGGTCGATGAAGCTGTCCGGAACGCGGCAGATAGCGCGCCACCAGCGCGACCAATACCAGCGCCAGCACGCCGTAGATTTGCCACGCCGCACCGGCCGAAAGGGATTTAGCCTGAATATAGACCGCGAGCAGGCCGCTCAGGGCGATGCCCGCGCCAGGACCGGCAAACACGGCAGCGCTGAGCCCCGGTTTACCCAACTGCCCCAGCCGCTCGTTGCTCCAGGCGGCAATCAGCACCATTGACCAGCCGCTCATGCAGCCAATCACAAAGCGCAGCAGGCCGTGCACAACCGCGTTATCCGCGGCGGCGGAGAGCAGGGTCAGCGCAACCGCACCGGTGATGCCAAGCCAGAGTCGCGTTTCAACAAAGCGGTGCGCCCGCATGGCATCCCACGCGCCCACCAGATAGCCCAGATAATTCATCGCCGCCACCAGACCTGCGCTGGTGAGCGTGAGTTGCCCGGCGGCAATCATCAGTGGCACCTGAGGCGTAAAGGCGAAGCGCCCTATCCCCATCGCCACCACCAGAACGACAAACCCACTAAGCGCAATACGCAGCGCCATGACCGCTCCAATTGTTAAAGAAAAGTAAATTTATGATGCAGCATCTCGCCGTTCCGCGAAAGTGAAAGTTGCTCACAGGTAAATGAAAACGCTGTATTATGGCTCTAATGAATAGCTATTCTCATTAAGGAGCCCTGCATGGAACTGCTCGAAGAGCACCGTTGTTTTGAAGGTCGACAGCAGCGCTGGCGGCACGACTCCACCACGCTGAACTGCGCCATGACGTTCAGCATTTTCCTGCCGCCGACGGAAAATCCGCCGGTTCTGTTCTGGCTTTCAGGCCTGACGTGTAATGACGAAAACTTCACCACCAAAGCGGGCGCGCAGCGTATTGCGGCCGAGCTGGGCATTGCGCTGGTGATGCCCGACACCAGCCCGCGCGGCGATGATGTGACGGACGATGCCGGGTACGATCTGGGCAAAGGTGCCGGATTTTATCTCAACGCCACCGAGCAGCCGTGGGCGAGCCATTACCGCATGTATGACTACATTCGCGACGAGCTGCCAGCGCTGATTAAGGCCGAATTTACGGTGAGCGACCGCTGCGCCATCAGCGGGCACTCCATGGGCGGGCACGGGGCGTTAATCATGGCGCTGAAAAACCCGGGGAAATACACCAGCGTCTCTGCGTTCGCGCCGATTGTGAACCCAACGCAGGTGCCGTGGGGACAAAAAGCTTTCACAAACTATCTGGGTAAAGATGAAGAGAAATGGCAGGAATGGGACAGCTGCGCGCTGATGCTGGCAAGCCGGACGGAAGATGCGATTCCGATGCTTATCGACCAGGGTGATGCGGATCAGTTTCTCGCCGGACAGTTACAGCCTGCGGTTCTGGCTGAAGCGGCGCGCCAGAAGGACTGGCCGCTGACGCTGCGCATTCAGGCGGGATACGATCACAGCTATTACTTTATGGCGTCCTTTATTGAAGATCATCTCCGCTTCCATGCGGAACATCTGTTCAGGTAAGTTCAGCCTTTTTGCCCGGTAGCCTCCTGCATACCGGGCCTTTCCCCTCCCCTCATTTACATAGTTCTATCCGCTTGAATCCAGGCTGGTTTCCTTTCACCTCCTTCAAACACAAATGATTTCAATTATCATTTGTGTTTACAATTCTTCATTCTTTTGTACAATTCCAGGCTCTTCTCCATCTTAAAGAGTTCTTAAAAGACAAAAACATACAGTTCTCAGGGTTATCCCGATGGAGTTTTATTCATTTTTATACGGAATGTACAAATGACAATACCCCGCATTAAGCTCCTGGCCGTCGCCGTTGGCGCTGCCACATTCACCCCTCTCGTTCACGCAGCCGATCAGGACACCGTTGTCGTCACCGCGACGGGTTTTGAACAAAAGATCCAGAATGCCCCTGCCTCCATCTCTGTTATTTCGAAACAGCAGATTGAAGATAAAGCCTACCGTGATGTTACCGATGCCCTGAGAGACGTCCCGGGCGTGGTCGTCACCGGCGGCGGGAGTAGCAGTGATATCAGCATTCGCGGCATGGCATCTCAGTACACCTTGTTCCTCGTGAACGGCAAACGCGTCAGTACGCGAAGCACCCGCCCAAACAGCGACAACTCGGGTATTGAACAAGGCTGGCTGCCGCCGCTGGAGTCCATTGAGCGCATTGAGGTTATCCGCGGCCCGATGTCCTCACTTTACGGCTCCGATGCGATGGGTGGCGTCATCAACGTCATTACCAAAAAAGTCTCAAACACTAAAGCCTGGACCGGTTCGTTGCACGGCGATGCAACCTTCCAGGAAAACCATGATTCCGGCGATATCTTCCAGACCAACGCCTACGCTTCTGGTCCCCTGATTGACGGTCTGCTTGGCGCAAAAGTGACGGGGCTGTTGTCACGCCGCGCCGAAGATAAAATCGTGAACGGGTATAACGAGCAGAAAATGCGTAACGGTGGCATTACCCTGAACTTCACCCCGGATGAGAAGAACGATTTCGATCTTGATTTTGCTCGCGAGCTTCAGGACAGAAACAGCACGCCAGGGATGTCGAAAGCGGCTGAAACCTGCCGGGGAACGACCTGTAAGCCAAATACTAAAAGCGACTCACGCTATGAGCACACAACTTACTCCTTAACCCACAGCGGGTATTACGACGACTTCAATACCACCAGCTATATCCAGCAGGAAGAGACCAATAATCCAGGTCGCAAAATGCGCTCGTATAACACCACCTTCAACAACCAGAACCAGATTTTCCTCGGCGATCATACGTTGACCCTCGGCGGGCAGTATCGGTATGAGAAACTGCGCGACGAGGGCAATCAGCTGGAAGCTGCGGACGGCCTGAACAAACTGACGCGCTGGAGCTGGGCCCTGTTTGCCGAAGATGAATGGTCAATGACGGAAAGCTTTACATTGACCGGCGGCCTGCGTATGGACAAAGACCAAAACTACGGGACGAACTGGACGCCGCGCGGTTACGGCGTATGGCACCTGGCCGATCACTGGACGTTGAAAGGCGGGGTTTCGGCTGGCTATCGTGCGCCGGATCTGCGGCAGTCGTCTGCCAGTTGGGGCCAGGTAACGGGTGGCGGCCGTCTTGACGGTATCATCGTTGGCAACCCGGATCTGAAACCAGAGAAGAGCCTGAGCGAAGAGCTCGCCCTGCTCTGGGATAACAACGATAACCTGAATGCCGGCGTGACGCTGTTTAATACCGACTTCAAGGACAAGATTACGGAAGTTCGCCGCTGTAACAGCAGCGCCGATCCCGCCTGTACGATTGGCGATCACAGCTATGATTTCGTGAGCGACCGCGTTAACGTGGACAAAGCCAACATGCGCGGCGTGGAGTCCTCCTTCGGCTGGAAAATCTCGCGCGATGTAAACTGGACCGCAAACTATACCTATACCGAATCTGAGCAGAAGAGCGGTCAGTTCTCAGGCAAGCCGCTGAACAAGATGCCGAAGCACATGTTCAACACCACCCTGGACTGGCAGGCGACGCCCGACGTAGGTTTCTGGAGCCGTCTGAACCTTCGCGGTAAAACGTCTGAGTACCTGAGCCGCACGTCAATGTCCCAGGGCACACCGTCCTACACTCAGGTTGATGTCGGTCTGCGCTACAACGCGAACAAAAACCTGCTGGTTACCGCCGGTGTGTATAACGTGCTGGATAAGCAGATTGACTACGACACGTATGACACCGTGCTGGACGGGCGTCGCTATACGGTTGGCATGACCTACAGCTTCTGATCTGCCCATAAAAAAGCCCGCTCGGTTGAGCGGGCTGAAAGAGAGGAAGCGCGGTTATTGTTTAAATCGTTCCGGGAAATCCATTTCACTGTAGCGAACGAAGCGGGTTCCTTTCGTCAGTTTGTAGCCAAACCAGATGATCAGGAACAGCGGAATACCAATGTAGGTCGCCGTGACGGCACCCCAGTCAATGGTGTCCGCAAGGAAGGCCTCATAGTTCTGACCCAGAGTAATGATCAGGCACAGAACGAAGGCGAAAATCGGCCCCAGCGGGAAGAACCCTGAACGGTACGGCAGGTTATTCAGGTCATGACCCTGCATGACGTAGCCGCGACGGAAACGGTAGTGGCTGATGGCAATGCCCAGCCAGGCGATAAAGCCCGTCATCCCGGAGGTGTTAAGCAGCCACAGGTACACCGTCTGGTTGCCGAACATGGAGGTCAGGAAGCACAGGCCGGCAATCACCGTGGTGGCATACAGCGCGTTGCGCGGTACGCCGCCGCGGGACAGTTTCGAGAAAATGCGTGGCGCTTTGCCGTCGCAGGCCAGGGTATAAAGCATACGGGTGGAGGCGTACATGCCGGAGTTACCCGCCGACAGCACCGCCGTCAGGATCACCGCATTCATTACCGCCGCCGCTGAGAGCAGGCCCGCGTGCTGGAAGACCAGGGTGAACGGGCTGACGCTGATGTCTTTCACGTCGTTACGCAGCAGGCTTGGATCGGTATACGGAATGATCAGGCTGATAATCAAAATAGCGAACACGTAGAACAGCAGGATACGCCAGAACACCTGACGCACCGCGCGCGGAATGTTCTTCTCCGGGTTTTCGGATTCACCGGCCGCAATACCAATCAGCTCCGTTCCCTGGAAGGAGAAGCCGACAATCATCGCCACGCCAATCATCGCCGAGAAGCCCCCGGCAAACGGCGCATCGCCGATGGTCCAGTTACTCCAGCCCGCAGGTTCAGCCCCTTTGAAAATACCCACGATCATCGCCACGCCGACGACGATAAAGATGATGACGGTGGCCACTTTGATCAAAGAGAACCAGTATTCCGCTTCGCCAAAGCCGCGCACGGAGATGTAGTTCAGCAGGAAGATGACGGCGAGGAACAGGGCGCTCCAGATCCAGCCCGGCGTGTCCGGGAACCACCAGGTCATCACCAGCTGCGCGGCGACGAGGTCCACGGCGATGGTGACGGCCCAGTTGTACCAGTAGTTCCAGCCCAGCGCGAAGCCGAAGCCTTCCTCAACGTATTTTTGTCCGTAGGTCGAAAACGAACCTGACACCGGCATGTATGCCGCCAGTTCGCCCAGGCTGGTCATCAGGAAATAAACCATCAGGCCAATCAGGATATAAGAGAATAATGCCCCACCCGGGCCGGCTGCCGAAATCGTTGCGCCAGAGGCAACGAAAAGACCTGTACCGATTGAGCCGCCAATGGCGATCATCGTCAGGTGACGCGCCTTGAGTTCACGACGTAGCGTGGGCGCTTCTGTGGTTTTAGTTTCTGAAACCATGTGAAAATGCTGTCCATTTAATAAATGAGGCGCGATTGTAGCAGACGATCTGCGTTCCTTCCGGCAGAAATACCCTGTTATAAGAGAGCTTCATGACGCGTCCAGGATTATAAGTAACGCATTATTTTTCCCTCTCCCCTTTGGGGTGAGGGGCGCTTTTACATCTCGCAGTAGCGCAGAAAACGCTGCAGCGAACTGGACAGGTGTTTCTGACGATGGTGGATGCACCACAGCGTGCGCACCAGTTTTGGCAGCGGAACGGGGATTTCCACCAGCGATCCGGTCTCCAGCTGTTCGGCAATCACCCGCCGGGAAAGACAGCTGATGCCCAGGCCATGACGCACCGCGTGCTTAATCGCCTCTGAGTTTCCCAGCTCCATTCCCAGCTGGAAATGCGGCAGATGCGACAGCAGCAGGTAGTCGACAATCTCACGCGTGCCGGAACCCTGCTCGCGGAGGATCCACTGCGCCTGCGCCAGCCGCTCCAGCGTCACCTCACCCTGCAATAACGACGAGGCCGGAGACGCAAACACTACCAGCTCATCCTCCAGCCAGGGCTCGGCAATGATATCGACGTTGTGGCAAGGACCTTCGATAAGTCCGATATCCACGCGGAAATCAATCACCGCGTTGATCACGTCCTGGCTGTTACCCACGCTCAACTCCAGCGGCAGGGTCGGGAAATCCCGGCGGTAGCGGGCAATCACTTCCGGCAGGATGTAGTTGCCGATGGTGCTGCTGGCAAATACGCGGATCGCGCCGTTGTCCTCGCGGAACAGCTGCTCGATTTCAATAGCCTGCTCCAGCAGCGCCAGCGCGCGCGGGTAAAGCAGGCGGCCATGTTCGTTGACCACCAGTCGCTTCCCTACCCTGTCAAACAGCTGGACGCCCAACTGGCCTTCGAGATCGGTCAACGCCGCGCTGACGGCAGACTGCGAGAGCGCCAGCATTTGTGACGCCTGGGTCGTCGAGCCGCTTTTCAGCACCTCGGCAAACACTTCCAGCTGACGCAATGTAATGTGCATGGTTGCTTACCACTTATAAAGATTGATTATAAATATATAATCAATTTTATTTTTAAGCCAGTGCGCCGTAACCTTTAGCCAGACAAAGGAGAAGGTTATGTCAGATATCACCTTACAACATCATCGTACAGTGTGGCACTTCGTGCCCGGCCTTGCGCTCAGCGCCGTCGTCACCGGCGTGGCCTTATGGGGTGGCAGTATTCCGGCAGTGGCCGGTGCAGGGTTCAGCGCGTTAACGCTGGCCATTTTGCTCGGCATGGTGGTCGGGAACACCGTTTACCCCCACATCTGGAAATCCTGCGACGGCGGCGTGATTTTCGCCAAGCAGCATTTATTACGTCTCGGGATTATCCTTTACGGCTTCCGTCTCACCTTTTCGCAGATTGCGGACGTGGGCGTCAGCGGGATTGCCATTGACGTCCTGACGCTGACCAGCACCTTTTTACTGGCGTGCTTTATCGGTCAGAAAGTGTTTGGCCTGGATAAGCAAACCAGCTGGTTAATCGGCGCAGGCAGCAGCATCTGCGGCGCGGCGGCAGTGCTGGCGACGGAGCCGGTCGTTAAAGCCGAAGCCAGTAAAGTGACGGTGGCGGTCGCGACGGTGGTTATCTTCGGTACGCTGGCAATCTTCCTGTATCCGGCCATGTACCCGCTGGTGGCGCACTGGTTTAGCCCGGAAACCTACGGCATCTATATTGGCTCAACCATGCACGAAGTGGCGCAGGTGGTGGCGGCAGGTCACGCCATTAACCCGGAAGCGGAAAACGCAGCGGTCATTGCCAAAATGCTGCGCGTGATGATGCTGGCCCCGTTCCTGATTTTCCTCGCGGCCCGTGTTAAACAGCTGGCACCGGCTGGCGGCAGCGAGAAGAGCAAAATCACCATTCCGTGGTTTGCGATCCTGTTCATTGTGGTCGCTATCTTTAACTCCTTCCACCTGCTGCCAAAAGCGGTAGTGGAGATGCTGGTGACGCTGGATACGGTGCTGCTGGCGATGGCGATGGCGGCGCTGGGGGTGACGACGCACGTCAGCGCGCTGAAAAAAGCCGGTGCGAAGCCGCTGCTGATGGCGCTGGTGCTCTTCATCTGGCTGATTGTCGGCGGCGGTGCGATTAACCTCGCCGTGCACAGCCTGATGGCATAAACCATCTCGTCCTTCTCCTGTTAACCCGCTATCATAAGCGTTTCGGGTTAACAGGAGTTTTTGTATGAAATACGTTGGAGCGCACGTCAGCGCTGCAGGTGGCCTGGCGAATGCCGCCATTCGCGCCGCCGAAATTGAGGCGACCGCTTTCGCCCTGTTCACCAAAAACCAGCGCCAGTGGCGCGCCGCGCCGCTCACCGCTGAGGTCATTGACGATTTCAAAGCCGCCTGTGAAAAATACCATTACGGGCCGGGTCAGATCCTTCCCCACGACAGCTATCTGATTAACCTCGGGCATCCGGTGCAGGAAGCGCTGGATAAGTCCCGCGAGGCGTTCCTTGATGAAGTGCAGCGCTGCGAACAGCTCGGGCTGACGCTGCTGAACTTCCATCCGGGTAGTCATCTGATGCAGATTGATGAAGATGCCTGTCTGGCGCGCATTGCCGAATCCATCAACATGACGCTGGATAAGACCAAAGGCGTCACCGCAGTGATTGAAAACACGGCTGGTCAGGGCAGCAACCTCGGCTTTAGGTTTGAACATCTGGCGGCAATCATTGACGGCGTGGAAGATAAGTCTCGCGTGGGCGTATGCATTGATACCTGCCACGCGTTTGCCGCCGGGTATGACCTGCGCACCACCGAGGCCACGAAAAATACTTTCGAGGAGTTCGAGCGCGTTGTTGGCTTTAAATATCTTCGCGGTATGCACCTGAACGATGCGAAAAGCGCGTTCGGCAGCCGCGTTGACCGCCACCACAGCCTGGGCGAAGGCAATATCGGTCACGATGCCTTCCGCTTTATTATGCAGGACGCCCGCTTCGACGGTATTCCGATGGTGCTGGAAACCATCAATCCGGATATCTGGGCGGAGGAGATTGCCTGGCTGAAGGCTCAGCAAACCGCAGAACAGGCGGCATAAAAAAAGCCGGGTTGCATTAGCACCCGGCTTTTTTATTGCTTAGTGCTTACGCTGCTTTTGCCACAACTTCCGCTTCCGGACGTTTCAGCACCGCGTAAGACAGGCCTGCCACCAGCGTACCGGCAACAATCGCCAGCAGATAACCCAGTACTGGGGTGATGGCGCCAGGGATCAGCAGGACGAACAGACCGCCGTGCGGCGCCATCAGCTTCGCGCCAATCGCCATGGAGATGGCACCCGTTACCGCGCCGCCGACGATACAGCACGGCAGAACACGCATTGGGTCACGCGCCGCGAACGGAATCGCACCTTCTGTGATGAAGCACAGGCCCAGCACCAGCGCCGCTTTACCGCCTTCCTGCTGCGCTTTGTCGAACTTACGACGGGCAATAATCGTCGCCAGGCCAAGCGCCAGCGGTGGCACCATACCGGCCGCCATGATCGCCGCCATCGGCGCGTAAGTCTGGGTACTCAGCAGGCCAACGCCAAAGGCGTATGCCGCTTTGTTCACCGGGCCACCCATGTCGGTACACATCATGCCGCCGAGGATTGCGCCCAGCAGCACCGCGTTCGCCGTGCCCATGGTTTGCAGCCAGTGGGTCAGGCCCGCCAGGATACCCGCAACCGGCTTACCAATCAGGTAGATCATCGCCAGACCGACCACCAGGCTGGAGATGAGCGGAATGATCAGGATTGGCTTCAGCGCCTCCATACTCTGCGGCAGCTTCAGCTTCGAGCTAATCAGCTTCGCGACGTAACCCGCGAGGAAACCGGCGATGATACCGCCAATAAAGCCGGAGCCGGTGCTCACCGCCAGCATACCGCCGATAAGACCCGGGGTCAGACCCGGACGGTCAGCAATGGAGAAGGCGATAAAGCCCGCCAGCACCGGCACCATCAGCGCGAACGCTGAACCGCCGCCGATCTGCATCAGCGCAGCCGCAAGCGTCCCTTCTTCTTTAAATGCCGTAATACCAAACGCGAACGACAGTGCGATACACAGGCCGCCCGCAACCACCATCGGCAGCATGTAGGACACGCCGGTCAGCAGGTGACGGTATGCGCCCGCAGACTCTTTTTTGCCTTCGGTCGGCGTTTTTACTGCGCCGGTGGCCTGATACGGTTTGGCTTCTGCCAGGGCCTTATCAAACTCCTGCGCGGTCTTTTTCAGCGCCAGGCCGGTAGAGGTGCGGTACATCGGTTTGCCGGCAAATTTCGCCAGATCCACTTCGATATCTGCCGCCACAATCACCAGATCGGCCTCAGCGACCTCTTCCGGCGTAATGGCATTGCCCGCCCCCACGGAGCCACGGGTTTCAACCTTCACCCACCAGCCGCGTTTTTTCGCTTCGGTTTCAATGGCTTCAGCCGCCATAAAGGTGTGCGCCACGCCCGTCGGGCAGGCCGTGACCGCGACAACGCGTTTCGGACCCGAGGCCGCAGCAGGAGCCGCCGCGACAGGCGCGCTGTAGACGGTCGCGTGACCTTTCGCTTCGCTCAGGAACAGTTCCGGGTGTGCCACCGCGCGATTAATATCGCCCAGCCACACTTTTTTGCCGTTCAGCGCGCTGTCAGCGGGAATTTTATCGCCCAGGACAATCGCCAGTTCGGCATCGCCTGGGTTATCAATGATGTCCAGGTGTGCTTTTTGTGCCGCCGCGCCCAGCAGGGTCTTCGCCATGTAGGCGCGAGCCTGTCCGAGACCGGAGTCAATGATCAGCAGCGTTTTCATTATTCCTCTCCTGCTGTTAGTTAAAAGGTTTTAAGTCAACGCGCGCCATCATCGCGGCTAACTGGGTACGATCGGTAATACCGACATTGCTCTGGCTCACGGCCAGGGCTGCAACGGCGGTGGCAAGACGTAACGTATGTTCACTGGATTCACGCATCAGCAGGCCGTAAATCAGGCCGCCAACCATAGAATCCCCTGCGCCAACGGTGCTCACTACTTCCATTGACGGCGGTTTGGCAATCCATTCACCTGAAGCGTTAACCCACAACGCCCCTTCTGCACCCAGCGAGATCACCACGTGAGCAATACCCTGCTCGCGCAGCGCATGGGCGGCCTCAATCACATCTTTTAATTCCGGCAGCTTGCGGCCTGCCCAGATCTCCAGCTCGCGGCGGTTTGGCTTCACCAGCCACGGAGAGGCTTTCAGACCCGCCACCAGCGCATCGCGGCTGCTGTCGAAGATAATGCACGGGCACTGGCTGCGCAGGCGCGTCATCCAGTCGGTAAACGCTTCCGGGCTGACGCCGGACGGCAGGCTGCCGCTGACGCACACCATGTCGAACTGGCCCAGCCAGGTCAGGGAGTCGGTCACAAAGCGCTCCCAGTCAGCTGGCGTCACTTCGAAACCGGAGAAGTTAAGATCGGTCACTTCGCCGTCTTTTTCCGTCAGCTTAACGTTGATGCGGGTACGGCCCTGCACAACCTGGAAACGGTTGGCAATGCCCAGCTCGCTGAACAGCTGCTGGAAGCCATCCTGGTTATCTTTACCGAGGAATCCGCCCACGGTGACGTCGATACCGAGATCCTTGAGCACCTTCGCGACGTTAATCCCTTTGCCCGCAGCATGCAGTCCAGTGGTACGCACGAGGTTAACTTCGCCGCGCTCAATTTCCGGGCAAAACCCCACCAGGTCATAAGCCGGGTTCAGCGTAATAGTCGCAACACGTCTGCTCATTATGCGCCCTCCCCCAGACCTGCCGCGATGGCGTCGCCAATTGCTTTCAGCGCCTGTTCAGCATCTGCGCCCTGCGCGGTGAAGCGCAGGCGATGGCCTTTCTTCACGCCCAGCGCGACGACTTTCATCAGACTGCGGCCGTTGGCCGGTTTGCCCGAACCATCCAGGTTGGTCACGGTAATCTCGCTTTCAAATTGTTTAATGGTATTGACCAGCATGGTGCCCGGACGGGCATGCAGGCCGTGTTCGTTGCGCACCACGAACTCGGCGTTCAGCACGTCGTCCGTTAGCGCGTCGTCACTGGTCAGCAGCGCCAGCACGGTCGCCGCATCGGCGTTCAGCAGTTTTTCAGCTTTATTGTTCAGCAGCAGATCGCCCAGACGCTTCAGCACCGAAACCGGCTGCTCATCGTTCATCGCCACGGTCACCAGCATGGCTGCTGTCTCGCCCTCAACCTCGAACGCGGTGGCGGCGCGGCTCACTGCAATTGCGCTACGCAGGTTGCCTTCAGCGCTGTCGTTCAGCCAGATGCCCTGGCCGAGATTCAGCGGTTTATCGTTAATCACGCGCGTCACAAAGGTGGCATCAGCGGCACCCGCTTCTTTCAGGCGACCCGCGTTCAGCGCCTGCAGCGTGACCAGGTCGGAGGCCACAACATCCAGCGTCAGCGTGTCGTTATCCAGCTTCAGCGCTTCACTCTGTTTTTCGCCCATCAGCAACGCCCGCAGCTCTTCAGCGGTTGTTGCAGACTTCAGCTGTTCCGCCACGGAGTCATCGCTCAGGACATGCGTCAGCTGACGCAGCAGGCCTAAGTGTTCGTCGCTGCTCGCCGCGATACCGATAGCAACATAAGCCACCTGGCCGTCGCCCCAGAGCACGCCCTGCGGGAACTGATAGACCTTAACGCCGGTTTTCAGCACCTGGTCGCGGGTGTCGGTTGTGCCGTGCGGAATGGCAATGCCATTGCCGAGGAAGGTGGAGGTCTGCTGCTCGCGCGCCAGCATACCGTTTACGTAGCCGTCCGCGACGTTACCCGCCTGCACAAGGGCAGCGGCAACCTGACGAATAGCCTCTTCTTTATCCCCGGCCTGAGCGCCCGGGTGAATATCCTGAACAGATAACTGGAACATGGTTCTCCTCTCCTGCTGAAAGTGAATCGTTTCAGCTTACATGAGAAAAAATGCGCTAGCCTGCTCCGTTTGTTAAAACAAGATAGCGCTGAAACGTTTCAAAAAGTCTTGCGCTTTCTGCAATGGCTTGCAAGAAATGTCGTATTTCCGATATCAGAATTTAGAGATACTGCACATTTCTTCTGCGTTCAGCTAAATTTTGCTGAACTTCAGCAAACCAGTTTCAGCTAAGTTCAGCCAGGTGGGGAGTAAGTTGAAATGCCATTTTGATTTTTCGTGGGGTAATTGACTTCACCCACTGTTTATTTTTTAACTGACGGCGTAAACTCCGCCCCTCTCTGTTACTCGCTAATTATAAAACATGCATAACACCCCTGCGGCCACCGCGCCGAAGCCCTTTGATTTGACGTCAACGGCGTTCTTGATTGTTGCCTTCTTTACGGGCATCGCCGGTGCGTTGCAAACCCCGACGCTGAGCCTGTTCCTGACCAACGAAGTTCACGCCCGTCCGGCGATGGTTGGCTTCTTTTTTACCGGAAGCGCCATCATCGGCATTCTCGTCAGCCAGTTTCTCGCCGGTCGTTCCGACCGCAAAGGCGATCGTAAAAGCCTGATCGTTTTCTGCTGTCTGCTGGGGGTGCTGGCCTGCATCCTGTTTGCCTGGAACCGTAACTATTTCATTCTGCTGTTCATCGGCGTTTTTCTGAGCAGCTTTGGCTCAACCGCCAACCCGCAGCTGTTTGCCCTTGCCCGCGAACATGCCGACCATACCGGGCGGGAAGCGGTGATGTTCAGCTCGATATTGCGCGCTCAGGTGTCGCTGGCATGGGTAATTGGCCCGCCGCTGGCCTACGCGCTGGCAATGGGGTTTGGCTTTACGGTGATGTACCTGAGCGCGGCGGTCGCGTTTGTGGCGTGCGGCGCAATGGTATGGTTTTTTCTGCCGTCAATGCGCAAAGAGCCCAAAGTGGCAACGGGCGTACTGGAAGCGCCGCGTCGTAACCGCCGCGATGCCCTGCTCCTGTTTGTTATCTGCACGCTGATGTGGGGCACCAACAGCCTGTATATCATTAACATGCCGCTGTTTATTATTGATGAGCTACACCTGCCGGAGAAGCTGGCCGGCATTATGATGGGCACCGCCGCGGGTCTTGAGATCCCGACCATGCTGATTGCAGGCTATTATGCGAAGCGTTTTGGAAAGCGTTTTTTAATGCGCATCGCGGCCGTCGCCGGGCTGCTATTCTACGTTGGCATGCTGACGGTCCATACGCCAGCCCTGCTTCTTGCTTTACAGCTGCTGAACGCCGTGTATATCGGCATCCTGGCGGGGATTGGCATGCTCTACTTCCAGGATTTGATGCCGGGGCAGGCAGGTGCCGCCACCACCCTTTATACTAATACCACCCGCGTGGGCTGGATTATCGCGGGCTCGATGGCCGGTATCGTTGCCGAGATCTGGAACTACCACACGGTGTTCTGGATTGCGCTGGTGATGTGTACGCTGACGATTGGCTGTCTGGCGAGGATCAAAGACGTTTAAGGCGCAGTGAGCGCTTCCAGCTCCAGCAGCCATGTCATTGCCTGCGCGCGCGTGCTGCCGCACATTTCAGCTGATGGCTGAAGCCCGGAACACACCTTCGGGCGCAGGGGAGACTCAAAGATCATACACAGGTTGGATTCAGAGAGCTGAACGCAGCGGGTATTGGCGGGCTTGCCTTCAGGCATGCCTGGAATGGGGCTTGAAATGGACGGAGCGGTACAGCACGCGCCGCAATCTGGACGACAATCCATACATGCTCTCTCGGTGGCGAACACCCGTACAGTCGGGCATCGGGCGCACAGTAACACCTTTTGCGTATTGATAGCAAAAGCCACGAATTCCACTTGCCTGAAAGGCCGCGCGCGAGTAATTTGGCGCGATATTTTTTACCTCCCGTAGACAGGATTACTGCAATGCCAAGAGCGAACGAAATTAAGAAAGGTATGGTACTGAATTACAACGGCAAATTGCTGATTGTGAAAGACATCGACATTCAGGCACCAAGCGCCCGTGGTGCAGCGACGCTGTACAAAATGCGTTTCGCCGATGTGCGTACCGGCCTGAAGGTGGAAGAACGTTTTAAAGGTGACGATATCGTTGATACCGTGACCCTGACCCGCCGCTACGTTGATTTCTCCTACATCGACGGCAACGAATACGTGTTCATGGATAAAGAAGATTACACCCCGTACATCTTCACCAAAGATCAGATCGAAGAAGAGTTGCTGTTCATTCCTGAAGGCGGTATGCCAGACATGCAGGTACTGACCTGGGACGGCGTGCTGCTGGCGCTTGAACTGCCGCAGACCGTGGATCTGGAAATCGTTGAAACCGCGCCGGGCATCAAAGGCGCGTCAGCAAGTGCGCGCAACAAACCAGCGACCCTGACCACCGGTCTGGTTGTGCAGGTGCCGGAATATCTCTCCGCTGGCGAGAAGATCCGCATCCATATTGAAGAAAAACGCTATATGGGTCGTGCTGACTGATTATGGCATTTGTCGGGTGGCGGCTTCGCCACCCGACAATTCCGGTTACAGAAGCTCCGGATACTTCGTCATCTTGAGCGCCAGCTCGACCCCTCGCACTTCCGCCATCCCCTTCAGGCGGCCAATCGCCGAATAGCCCGGGTTGGTTTTCTTACGCAGATCGTCCAGCATCTGGTGTCCGTGATCCGGACGGAACGGAATAGGACGCACATCGCCCGCCTGCTTGCGACGCGCCTCTTCAGCCAGAATAGCGTCGACCACCGCCACCATGTTTACGTCGCCACCCAGATGCGCGGCCTCGTGGAAGGTCTTTGGATTCTCCTCCCGGCAGGTCGCACGCAGGTGCGTAAAGTGAATGCGATCGCCAAAGGTTTCTATCATCCGTACCAGGTCGTTATCAGCGCGCACGCCGTAGGACCCGGTACACATGGTAAAGCCGTTGTGGATGCTGTCGACCGTCTCTTTCAGCCATTGCATATCTTCAATCGTAGACACGATACGCGGCAGGCCGAGGATAGGACGCGGCGGATCGTCCGGGTGTACCGCCAGACGCACGCCGGCTTCTTCCGCAACCGGAACGATAGCGCGCAGGAAATACGCCATGTTTTCACGCAGCTGCTGCTTATCAATATTGCCGTATTCCGCCAGACGCGCGCGGAACTGGTCCAGCGTGTACCCCTCTTCCGCACCCGGCAGGCCAGCAATGATATTGCGGGTCAGCTTCTCAACGTCCGCTTCACTGGCGGCATTGAACCATTCAAGGGCCTGCTGCTGCTCTTCAGCGGTGTAATCCGCTTCGGCGCCCGGGCGTTTCAGAATGTGCAGCTCAAACGCCGCAAAGGCAATCTGGTCAAAACGCAGCGCTTTCGAGCCGTCCGGCATCTGATATTCCAGGTCGGTACGCGTCCAGTCCAGAATCGGCATGAAGTTATAGCAGACCGTATCAATGCCGCAGACTGCCAGGTTGCGAATGCTCTGCTGATAGTTTGCAATCCAGGTCCGGTATTCCCCGGAATGGGTTTTGATATCTTCGTGAACCGGAATGCTTTCTACCACAGACCAGGTTAACCCCTTCTCCGCCAGCAGCGCCTGACGCTGTTGAATCTCCTCAACCGGCCATACCTGGCCGTTAGGAATGTGATGCAGCGCCGTGACGACACCCGTTGCGCCAGCCTGACGCACATCATCAAGAGAAACCGGATCGTTCGGCCCGTACCAACGCCAGGTTTGTTCCATTGCCTCATCCTCTCAAGTTGTTATACCAATATGGGTTACTGCAATGACGACTACCATACATGTTTGCCGTGAAGGGTCAACACGCCGCCACACATTGATTGATCAAACTCACAGAACGGGGATATTTACGGCTTACCAATTTTATTTGCTGTCATATAACTTTAGACTGGCATTGTTAATTAATGGTTAATCAGGTGTGTATTTCATGAAGACAATTGCCTCAACCGCCCTTCCAGCCCAGGTTCAACAACCGCGCTACGATCGTCATCAATTGCGCTCCCGCATCGTCCATTTCGGCTTCGGTGCGTTTCACCGCGCGCATCAGGCATTGTTAACAAACCGGGTGCTGAATGAAAAAGGCGGCGACTGGGGAATTTGTGAGATTAGCCTGTTCAGCGGCGACGTGCTGATGAGCCAGCTGCGCGCGCAGGATCACCTGTTTACCGTGCTGGAGAAAGGTGCTGAAGGAAATCAGCCGATTATTGTCGGGGCCGTGCATGAATGCCTGAATGCAAAGCTGGACTCTCTGCCCGCGATAATAGAGAAGTTTTGCGAGCCGCAGGTGGCGATTGTGTCTCTCACCATTACGGAGAAAGGCTACTGCATCGATCCCGCGACCGGTAAGCTGGATTTACAAAACGCCCGGATCGTCCACGATCTGGAAAATCCCGCTGAGCCGCATTCCGCGCCGGGGATCCTGGTCGAAGCCCTTAATCGCCGCCGCGAGCGCGGCTTGCCTGCGTTTACCGTGCTTTCTTGCGACAACATTCCGGACAACGGTCACGTGGTGAAAAATGCGGTGCTTGGCATGGCGCATAAGCGCTCCCCGGCATTGGCGGAGTGGATCGAGGGCCACGTGAGTTTTCCGGGAACGATGGTCGACAGAATTGTTCCCGCCGCGACGGAGGCCTCGCTTGCGGAGATCGCCGACGCGCTCGGCGTTGACGATCCGTGCGCCATAAGCTGCGAGCCGTTTATTCAGTGGGTAGTGGAAGATAATTTTGTCGCCGGGCGTCCGGAGTGGGAAGTGGCGGGCGTTCAGATGGTGCAGGACGTTCTGCCGTGGGAGCAGATGAAATTACGCATGCTTAACGGCAGCCACTCTTTCCTGGCGTATCTGGGGTATCTCGCCGGGTACGCGCATATTAATGAATGCATGGAGGACGCCACCTTCCGCGAAGCCGCCCGGCGGCTAATGCTGGATGAACAGGCGCCTACGCTGCGTATAAAGGATGTCGACCTGACTGCCTATGCCGACAGCCTGATTGATCGCTTTGCTAACCCGGCTCTGCAGCACCGTACCTGGCAAATCGCGATGGACGGTAGCCAGAAGCTGCCGCAGCGAATGCTGGATGGCATCCGCGTCCACCTTGAGCGTAAAACAGAATGGCCGCTGCTGGCGCTGGGCGTCGCTGGCTGGATACGCTACGTCAGCGGGTTCGACGAACGCGGCAACGCGATTGACGTTCGCGATCCCCTCAGCGATAAAATCCGCACGATTGTCGAGGCCAGCAGCGACGCCGACCGCGTCAATGCGCTGCTGGGGCTGAGCGAGGTCTTCGGTCACGATCTCGCGCAAAATAGCGTTTTCGCTGAGGCTGTCAGCCAGGCCTACCAGCGCATCATCCGCCGTGGCGCACGCCAGGCTGTTATTGAAACGTTAAATCTTTAGCGATTATTGCGCTTAATGCGAACGGACATTGCCTCCGTTCGCCCTCCCCCTTCTCATTGCGCCCGTTTTTCGCCAGGATAAGAGCATAGTGTTATAGCATCACAATTCTCTTGCGGAGCGCACGTGACCAAAACCAACCTCATCACCGGTTTTCTCGGCAGCGGTAAAACCACCTCTATTCTTCATCTGCTGGCGAATAAAGATCCCGCCGAGAAATGGGCCGTGCTGGTCAATGAATTCGGCGAAGTGGGCATTGATGGCGCGTTGCTGTCATCCAGCGGCGCAATGATTAAAGAGATCCCCGGCGGATGCATGTGCTGCGTTAACGGCTTACCGATGCAGGTAGGCCTCAATACGCTGCTGCGTCAGGGCAAACCGGACCGCCTGCTGATTGAACCTACCGGTCTGGGCCACCCGAAGCAGATCCTCGATTTACTGACCGCCCCGGTTTACGAGCCGTGGATCGATCTTCGCGCCACGCTGTGCCTGCTCGATCCGCGTCAGCTTCTGGATGAAAAAGCGGTGGCCAATGAGAACTTTCGCGATCAGCTCGCCGCAGCAGACGTTATTGTCGCCAATAAAGAAGATCGCGCCACGGCGGAAAGCCGGGCCGCGCTGGACGCGTGGTGGCAGCATTTCGGCGGCAATCGGACACGGGTGCAGGCCACGCAGGGGAATATTGATAGCGCCCTGCTGGATCTTCCCCGCCTGAACCTGGCGCAACTCCCGGCCAGTGCAGAGCATGCGCATCACCATTCTGCAAAGCAGGGTCTGGCCGCGCTTAGCCTGCCGGAACACCAGCGCTGGCGTCGTAACCTTAACAGCGGTCAGGGGTATCAGGCCTGCGGATGGATTTTCGATGCCGATACCGTTTTCGACACCATTGGCATCCTTGAGTGGGCCAGGCTTGCGCCGGTCGACCGCGTGAAAGGGATCATGCGCACGCCAGACGGGCTGGTGCGGATCAACCGCCAGGGCGACGATTTCTTTATCGAAACGCAAAACGTCGCGCCACCTGACAGCCGAATAGAGTTAATTAGTGCGGTTAACGCCGACTGGAATGCCCTGCAGTCCAGCCTGTTGAAGCTTCGTTTAAGTTCGGGCGGCTAACGTTGCCCCAGTTTTCACTCAATGCAGAACGTTATGACGACTCGAATTCCCCAGATACTACTGCTTAATGTCGCCGGTCTGGCGCTCTTTTTCTCCTGGTATATCCCGGTGAATCACGGTTTCTGGTTCCCGCTGGATTCATCCCTGTTTCATTTCTTCAACCAGGGGCTGGTGAAGAGTGACGCCTTTCTGTGGCTGGTGGCAATTACCAATAACCGCGCCTTCGACGGCTTTTCCCTGCTGGCCATGGGCTGCCTGATGCTCTCTTTCTGGCTCAAAGAGGATGACACGGGGCGTCGCCGCATCCTGATTATCGGACTGGTGATGCTTCTGGCTGCGGTGATCATTAATCAGCTGGCGCAACATCTGATGCCGGTAAAACGTGCTAGTCCTTCGCTCTCTTTCCCGAATATTTATCGCGTGAGTGAACTGCTGCATATTCCAACAAAAGATGCCTCGAAGGACAGTTTCCCGGGCGATCACGGCATGATGCTGCTTATTTTTTCTGGCTTCATGCTGCGCTATTTCGGTAAGAAGGCGTTCGCAATCGCCCTGCTTATTGTGGTGATATTTGCCTTCCCGCGCGTGATGATTGGCGCGCACTGGCTGACGGATATTGTCGTGGGTTCCCTTTCCGCGGTGCTGATTGGTCTGCCGTGGGTTCTGATGACGCCTTTGAGCGATCGCCTAATTACCCTTTTCGATCGCTATCTTCCGCGTAGAAAGCAACAAAAATTGAACAAATAATTACCTTTTTTTTAACGTAAACTATCGGGGATCATCACGATCCCTGATAATGCCCTTCCCGCGATCTTTCTGCGCTGTCATATTCTTGTCATCACATTCGTGATAAAAATGAATCAATTGCATGATTACGCGGCGGATCTGCCGCTATTTTGTGCAATGACAAATTTTTACTTTCTGTATCACAATTTCTTATAAAAAAAAGGCTCTTTTTACTCGCAATAGCCCTGGCAATCGGTTAATCTCGAACTCGTTTTGCCCCATGGAGATAATTATTTCGATGGTGAATAATTTTGTGCGCTGCACCACAAATGTCACTAGAAACAATTGTCTCAATGTGAACAGATAATTAGTCTCGTCACGTTTGGCATTTTTATAACGATATTTGTCGTTAAGGACTTCAAGGGAAAATAAACAAAATGGTCAAATCTCAACCGTTTCTGAGATATATCTTACGGGGGATCCCGGCGATAGCAGTCGCGGTACTGTTATCTGCATGTAGTACATCGAACACCGCAAAGAATATGCATCCTGAGACGCGTGTTGTGGGAATGGAAGATTCCTCTTCACTGCAAGCCTCTCAGGATGAATTTGAAAATATGGTACGTAATCTGGACGTGAAGTCCCGCATTATGGACCAGTATGCTGACTGGAAAGGCGTGCGTTACCGTCTTGGCGGCAGCACTAAAAAAGGCATTGATTGTTCCGGCTTTGTACAGCGTACCTTCCGCGAGCAATTTGGGTTAGATCTTCCGCGTTCGACCTACGAACAGCAGGAGATGGGCAAGTCGATTTCACGTACCAAACTGCGCACCGGTGATTTAGTGCTGTTCCGTGCAGGTTCTACCGGTCGACATGTGGGCATCTACATTGGTAATGACCAGTTTGTACATGCCTCCACCAGCAGCGGTGTGACCATTTCCAGCATGAATGAACCGTACTGGAAGAAGCGCTACAACGAAGCGCGCCGCGTACTGACCCGCAGTTAATATGATAATTGTATCGTTGGTTATCCCTTGGCTGGCGATACAATAAAAAAAAGCACTGCTTCGGCGGTGTTTTTTTTTGCCCGTTACAATGAATACAATCAGCGGCAATTCAGGAACCACGACGTTTATGCTCACCCGCTACTTCTCCAGTCATCGAAAGATACTGTTCCTCAGTATCATTACCGGCCTGATCGCCGCCCTGCTCCTGGGTTCATTGCAATTTTTCTGGAGCTACCACAAGCGGGAAATCCGATTCGATACGTTGATTATGGATGTGCGCATCTACATGGAGAGCTATTTTGACGAGCTGAAAGCCTCCATCGACGTGCTCCAGCCGCTGACGCTCAATAATTGCCAGGACGTTAACGCGGAGCTGACCTCGCGCGCGGCCTTCAGCCTCAACGTACGCGCCTTCCTGCTGGTCAGAGACAAAATGGCGTTCTGCTCGTCAGCCACAGGGCCAATGAATGCCCCGATGGAGGAGCTGATACCCGAGCTGCACATCAACAAGCAGGTTGATATCGCACTGCTCCCCGGCACGCCCATGCTGCCCAATAAGCCCGCAATTGCCATCTGGTATCGTAATCCGCTTGTGAAGGACGGCGGCGTATTCACCTCGGTGAATCTCAACCTGACGCCTTACCTGCTTTACACCGCGCGCCAGGACGAGTTTGCAGGCATCGCGATCGTCATCGGCGACAATGCGTTATCCACTACCTCAAGCACCCTCGTCAAAGCGAAGGATTTACATGAAACGCCGGCGCGCACCGCGACGCTCAAAGACGTTCCTCTGACCATCAACCTGTACGCCGAGGAGTGGACGACCGATGAGATACTTTACGCCCTGTTCTTCGGGCTGGTGTGCGGGATTGCGGCAGGGTCGCTTAACTTCTACATCCTCACGACGCGTCTCAATCCGGGCAAAGAGATTCTGAGCGCCATCAAGCGCGGCCAGTTTTATGTGGTTTATCAGCCCGTTGTCGACGCCAAATCGCTCAGGATGACCGGGCTTGAAGTGCTGATGCGCTGGAAGCACCCGACCATGGGGGAAATCCCGCCGGACGCCTTTATCAATTTTGCCGAAGCGCAGAAGCTGATTGTTCCGCTCACGCTGCATCTTTTTGACCTGATTATTCACGATGCGCCAGTGCTACAGACCGTGCTGCCGCCGGGTGCCAAAGTGGGCATTAATATCGCGCCGGGGCATCTGCATGCGGAAAGCTTCAAAGATGATATGCGCACCTTCAAAGCCCTGCTGCCGCCTGATTACTTCCAGATCGTACTGGAAATTACCGAGCGCGACATGCTGAACCATCGGGAAGCTAACAGCCTCTTCGAATGGCTTCATAACGAAGGGTTTGAAATTGCCATCGACGATTTCGGCACCGGCCACAGCGCGCTGATTTATCTTGAACATTTCACCATGGACTACCTGAAAATCGACCGTGGTTTTGTCAACGCCATTGGCACAGAAACCGTGACCTCCCCGGTGCTGGATGCCGTACTGACGCTGGCAAGACGACTGAATATGTCGACCGTTGCGGAAGGGGTGGAAACACCGGAACAGGCGGCCTGGCTGCGCGAGCATGGGGTTAATTATCTGCAGGGTTACTGGATTAGCCGCCCGATGCCGCTGGAGCAGTTCCGCACGTGGCAAAATACGGTGTCGCCTGACGGGGAATAATTTCACATTGCCCGTGGCGTCACTTATTATTCAGCTTAACTGAGCCGGTCTGTAAAAGAGGGAGCCGCCGCGAGATGTTTATGCGCTTTATGTTGCTTTGGTTGGCAGTCGTGAGCCTGTCCAGCCAGGCGCAAACCATCAAAGAGAACATCGCGTTCGCCGTGATTGGCGAGCCAAAATACGCGGTCAATTTTACGCACTTCGATTACGTCAATCCTGCCGCCCCTAAGGGTGGAAAGGTCACGCTCTCGGCTACGGGAACGTTCGACAACTTTAACCGCTTCGCCCTGCGCGGCGTGGCCGCGGCGCGAACGGAATCGCTCTATGACACGCTTTTTGTCACGTCGGATGATGAACCCGGCAGCTATTACCCGCTGATTGCCGATAACGTGCGCTATGCGGATAACTTCGCCTGGGCCGAAATTACCCTAAACCCCCGGGCCCGCTTTCACGACGGCACGCCGGTCAAGGCCAGCGACGTCGCTTTTACGTTTCATAAATTTATGACCGAAGGCGTGCCTCAGTTCCGCATTGTGTATAAAGGCGCAACGGTGCGCGCCATTGCGCCCCTCACCGTACGCATTGAGCTGAGCGAACCGAACAAAGAGAATATGCTTAGCCTGTTCTCGCTGCCGGTTATGCCTGAATCGTTCTGGAAAAACCATAAGTTAAGTGACCCGCTCTCCACGCCGCCGCTGGCCGGTGGCCCTTACCGCATTACCGACTGGCGCATGGGGCAGTACGTGGTCTATTCCCGCGTGAAAGATTACTGGGCGGCTAACCTGCCGGTAAACCGCGGGCGCTGGAATTTCGACACCCTTCGCTATGACTACTACCTCGACGATAACGTGGCGTTTGAAGCGTTCAAGGCCGGCGCCTTCGATTTACGCGTGGAGAACAGCGCCAAAAACTGGGCGACCCGCTATATCGGCAAAAACTTCACGAAAGGCTACATCGTCAAAGACGAGCACAAAAACGAATCCGCCCAGGACACGCGCTGGCTGGCGTTTAATATTCAGCGCCCGGTATTTACCGACCGCCGCGTTCGGGAAGCCATTTCCCTGGCCTTCGATTTTGAATGGATGAACAAAGCCCTGTTTTACGGGGCGTACAGCCGCGCGAACAGCTATTTCCAGAACACCGAATATGCCGCGCGCGACTACCCTAAAGCCGACGAACTGCTCCTGCTGGCGCCGCTGAAAGCGGAAGTGCCGCCGGAGGTGTTTACCACGGTGTTTCAGCCGCCCGCTTCAAAGGGTGACGGCTACGACCGCGACAACCTGCTGAAGGCCAGCAAGCTGCTGGATGAGGCAGGCTGGCAGCTGAAGAACCAGAAACGCGTCAATGCGAAAACCGGCAAGCCTTTAAGCTTTGAACTGCTGCTCTCCTCCGGTGGCAACGATCAGTGGGTGCTGCCGTTTAAGCACAACCTTGCGCGGCTGGGGATCACCATGAACATTCGCCAGGTCGATAACGCGCAGATCACCAACCGCATGCGCAGCCGCGATTACGACATGATGCAACGCCTGTGGCCCGCACAGCCGTGGCCCAGCTCGGATCTGCAAATCTCCTGGGCCTCCAGCTACATCGACTCCTCGTACAATGCGCCAGGCGTAAAAAGCCCGGCGATTGATGCCCTGATTGCGAAAATTGTGGCGGCGCAGGGCGATAAAGATAAGCTCTTGCCGCTTGGTCGCGCCCTCGACAGGGTGTTAACCTGGAACTACTACATGCTGCCCATGTGGTATATGGGCGAAGACCGCCTTGCGCGCTGGGACAAGTTCTCCGTGCCTGCCGTGCGCCCTGTCTATTCTCTGGGCTTTGACACCTGGTGGTATGACGTGAATAAAGCCGCCAGACTGCCCGCCGAGCGGCGATAAGGAATTATCATGGGTGCCTATTTAATACGCCGTCTTCTGCTGGTCATTCCCACGCTGTGGGCCATTATCACCATTAACTTTTTTATCGTGCAAATTGCCCCGGGCGGGCCGGTCGACCAGGCCATTGCCGCCATTGAGTTTGGCAACAGCGGCGGCATGCCCGGCGGCGGCGGAGAAGGCATGGGCGCCAGCCATGCGCGAACCGGCGTGGGGAATATCAGTGAAAGCCACTACCGCGGCGGGCGCGGGCTGGATCCTGAAGTGATCGCCGAGATCACCCATCGCTACGGCTTTGATAAGCCGATACACGAGCGCTATTTCAAGATGCTCTGGGATTATATCCGCTTTGATTTTGGCGATAGCCTGTTCCGCAGTGCGTCCGTATTAACGTTGATCAAGCAAAGCCTGCCGGTTTCGGTCACGCTGGGGCTGTGGGGGACGTTGATTATCTATCTGGTCTCTATACCGCTCGGGATCCGAAAAGCGGTGCATAACGGCAGCCGCTTCGATATCTGGAGCAGCACCTTCATCATCATCGGCTATGCTATTCCGGCGTTTCTGTTTGCCGTTCTGCTGATTGTCTTCTTTGCCGGAGGCAGCTATTTCGACATCTTCCCCCTGCGGGGGCTGGTCTCCGCCGATTTCAGCACGCTGCCGTGGTACCAGAAAATCACCGACTATCTCTGGCATATCACGCTGCCGGTGCTGGCGACGGTGATCGGCGGGTTTGCCGCCCTGACCATGTTAACGAAAAACGCCTTTCTCGATGAAATCCGCAAGCAGTATGTCGTGACCGCCCGCGCCAAAGGGGTCAGCGAGAAGCAGATTATGTGGAAACACGTTTTCCGCAACGCCATGCTGCTGGTGATTGCCGGATTTCCAGCCACGTTCATCAGCATGTTTTTTACCGGCTCACTGCTGATTGAGGTGATGTTCTCGCTCAACGGTCTCGGCCTGCTGGGCTACGAAGCCACCGTATCGCGCGATTATCCGGTAATGTTTGGCACGCTCTATATTTTCACCCTGATTGGCCTGCTGCTGAATATCATCAGCGATATCAGCTATACGCTGGTCGATCCCCGAATTGATTTTGAGGGCCGCTGATGCCGCGTTTAAGCCCCGTTAACCAGGCCCGCTGGGCCCGTTTTCGCCATAACCGCCGCGGCTACTGGTCGCTGTGGATTTTTGCTGTCCTGTTTGTCCTGAGCATGTGTTCGGAGCTGATCGCCAACGACAAACCGTTGCTGGTGCACTTTAACGACCGCTGGTACGTGCCGGTACTGGCTAACTACAGTGAAAGCGACTTCGGCGGCCCGTTTGCCACCCCGGCGGAGTACCAGGATCCGTGGCTGCGCCAGCAGATCGAACAGCACGGCTGGGCCCTCTGGGCTCCGGTGCGCTTTGGCGCCAACAGCATTAACTTCGCGACCACAACCCCCTTCCCTTCTCCGCCCTCTGCGCAAAACTGGCTGGGAACAGACGCCAACGGCGGCGACGTGCTGGCGCGCATCCTCTACGGTACGCGGATTTCTATTCTTTTTGGACTGATGCTGACCGTCTTCTCCAGCGTAATGGGCGTAGTGGCCGGTGCCGTTCAGGGCTACTACGGCGGAAAAATTGACCTGTGGGGGCAGCGTATCATCGAAGTCTGGTCCGGTATGCCAACCCTGTTTCTGATCATTCTGCTTTCCAGCGTGGTACAGCCGGGCTTCTGGTGGCTGCTGGGCATCACCGTTCTGTTTGGCTGGATGGCGCTGGTGGGCGTTGTGCGGGCAGAGTTTCTGCGCACCCGTAATTTCGACTATATTCGCGCCGCGCAGGCGTTAGGCGTGAGCGATCGCGCAATCATCTTCCGCCATATGCTTCCCAATGCGGTGGTGGCGACCCTCACCTTCCTGCCCTTTATTCTGTGCAGCTCCATCACCACCCTCACCTCGCTGGACTTTCTGGGCTTCGGCCTGCCACTGGGGTCGCCGTCGCTCGGCGAACTGCTGCTGCAGGGCAAGAACAACCTGCAGGCGCCGTGGCTGGGCATCACCGCCTTTCTTTCCGTGGCCGTGCTGCTTTCGCTGCTGATTTTTATTGGCGAAGCCGTGCGCGATGCCTTCGATCCCAACAAGGCGGTATAAGATGACGCAGCCTCTTCTCAGTATTGATCGCCTGTCGATTGCCTTCTCGAAGCAGGGCGAGACCCGTACCGTGGTCACCGACCTGTCGCTGCAGATCCAGCGCGGTGAAACGCTGGCGCTGGTGGGTGAATCCGGTTCGGGCAAGAGCGTCTCGGCGCTCTCCATCCTGCGTCTGCTGCCCTCCCCGCCCGTGAGCTATCCGCAAGGGGATATTCTGTTCCACGGCAGTTCGCTGCTGCACGCTGATGAACATACCCTGCGCGGTATTCGCGGCAATAAGATTGCCATGATCTTCCAGGAGCCGATGGTGTCGCTCAACCCACTGCATACGCTGGAAAAACAGCTCTATGAAGTGCTGTCACTTCATCGGGGGATGCGCAAAGAGGCCGCGCGGGGCGAAATTCTGGATTGTCTGGAACGTACAGGCATACGCAACGCGGCCAAACGGCTGAATGATTTTCCGCATCAGCTCTCCGGCGGCGAACGCCAGCGGGTAATGATTGCCATGGCCCTGCTCACGCGCCCCGAACTGTTGATTGCCGACGAGCCGACGACGGCGCTGGACGTCACGGTGCAGGCGCAAATTCTGACGCTCTTGAGGGAGCTGCGTGACGAGCTGGACATGAGCCTGCTGTTTATCACGCACAACCTGAGCATCGTGAAAAAGCTGGCCGACAGCGTCGCGGTCATGCAAAACGGGCGCTGCGTTGAACAGAATACCGCGTCCAAACTGCTGAACGCGCCGCAGCATCCCTATACGCAGCGCCTGCTCGACAGCGAACCTTCCGGCGACCCGGTGCCTCTCACGGCAGACAGCACACCGCTGCTGCGCGTCGATGATTTATCCGTCTCGTTCCCGATCCGCAAAGGCGTTCTGCGGCGCATCGTTGACCAGAACCCGGTGCTGAAAAATATCCGCTTCTCGCTGCGACCGGGTGAATCCCTGGGGCTGGTGGGCGAATCCGGTTCGGGGAAAAGCACTACCGGTCTGGCGCTGCTGCGCTTAATTGCCTCTCAGGGCGAGATCCTGTTTGACGATATGCCGCTGCACCGCTGGAATCGCCGCCAGATGCTGCCCGTGCGGCCCCGCATGCAGGTGGTATTTCAGGATCCCAACTCCTCGCTTAACCCGCGCCTCAGCGTGTTGCAGATTATCGAAGAGGGCCTGCGCGTTCACCAGCCTGGCCTGAGTGCGCAACAGCGGGAACAGGAGGTCATGCGGGTGATGGCGGAAGTGGGCTTAGATCCCGACACTCGCCACCGCTACCCTGCGGAATTTTCCGGCGGACAGCGCCAGCGTATCGCCATCGCCCGCGCGCTGATCCTGAAACCGGAGCTGATTATTCTGGATGAACCGACCTCGTCTCTGGACAGAACCGTACAGGCGCAGATCCTGGCGCTGCTCAAAGGGCTACAGGAAAAGCACCGGCTGGCCTATATCTTTATCAGCCATGATCTACAGGTGGTGCGGGCGCTATGCCATCAGGTGATTGTGCTACGACAGGGTGAGGTGGTCGAACAGGGTGATTGCCAGCGCGTATTTACTGCGCCAACGCAGAGCTACACGCGCCAGCTGCTCGCGGCAGACTAGCGCTTAAAAGGGATACTGGCCGGAGAAAGGTTCAGCAATCGCAACGCCAAAGTTTTTCAGGCGGCAGGTCGCGGCGAATTCGTCCTGGCTTTTGACAAACAGGCACGGCTCCCCTTCGCACTCCAGTACGGAGCTGTCCACTTCGATATCCGTCAGGGCCTGGCTGAGACGCTCCATCACCCGCCACGCATTTTCGTCGCTCGGGCTCAGCAGCTTGAGCGCCACCAGGCAATTCTCACAGCCCGCAACGCTTTGCGGAATCGGTTCAACTTTCGAACCTGCAAAACCCGCCGACCAGCGATAGCTCTGGGGCAAGCGATGGACAATGGAGAGTTGTAATGTATTCACGTTCGTTCCCCGGAAGCAAAATTTACTTCACAATTTATTTACATTTATAGTAACACATCATCGCCAACCTGCACTATTCAGCGCTTTTTTATCGGTATCGAGGCTCGCGTCGGCGCTATATGTACCCGTTTCTGCGATCTAACTCAACCTTTTTGAATACAATGATGTGACTTTTTACATAAATAGATTTTACATAAAATAAACAAACACGGAATAAACGAACGCGAGTTTGGTTGATATGCGTCAACAAAAAAGGCCCTTTCGGGCCTTATCTGCGCGTTAGTGCGCCGCTTTTCGCGGCCGGCTGGCGTAAAGACAGAAAAGCACAGAGCTGGTTGCGCAAAAAGCCATCGCCCACAGCATAGGCCAGGCCGTAGTAAAGGTCGCCATAGAGAGTAACGCCCCGACGATGGCACCAATCCCGAAGCGGAAGGTTCCCGCCAGTGACGATGCGGTTCCCGCCATATGCGGGAATTCGTCGAGGATCACCGCCATCGCATTGGATGAGATCATCGACACGCAGCCGACAAAGGCCGCCACGCCGATCACCAGCGCCCAGAAGCCCACGTCCAGAAACGCGCTCACCACCAGCCAGACCGCCATCACAAACTGGATCCACAGCCCGGCGCGGAACATGTTCAGCGCGCCCACCCGCCGGACAAAGCGGCTGTTAATGATGGTCAGGACAAACAGGAAGACGATATTGAGCGCAAAATAATAGCCAAAGTGCTGCGGCGAAACGTGGTTCAGCTCGATATAGACAAACGGCCCGGCACTCAGGAAGGAGAACATTCCGGCGAAGCTGAACCCGCTCGCCAGCATATAGCTCAGCACCCGCTTGTGGCGAAACAGCGAGGCAAAGTTGCCTATCGTGGTTCGAATATGAAATTTCTGGCGGCGCTCGACGGGCAGCGTTTCATCAATAAAGAAGAAAATCATCGCCGAGGCCAGCAGCGCGGCCAGCGCCAGGATCCAGAAAATCGCGTGCCAGCTAAACCACACCAGCACCGCACCACCGGCCATCGGTGCCACCAGCGGCGCAATCGTCGTCACCAGCATGACGAACGACATCATGCGGGAGAACTCTTCTTTCGGGTAGATATCACGCATCAGGGCGTTGATCACCACGCTCGCGGCAGCGGCGGCCAACCCGTGCAGGAAGCGCATGATAATCAGCTGATCGATACTCTGCGCCAGCGCACAGGCGACCGCTGCGGCCGCAAAGACCAGCGTCCCGCCAAGAATAACCGGCTTACGCCCCAGGCTGTCGGCCATTGGGCCATACAGCAGCTGTCCGAGCGCGAAACCGAGAATATAGGTGCTGAGCGTCATCTGCGCGCTGCCTGCCGGTACGCCAAACTGGGCGGAAATCACCGGCAGCGCAGGCAGATACATGTCGATAGACAGCGGCATCAGCATCGCCAGCAGGCCAAGAATGAAGACAATTTTGAACGACGAGTGTGGCCTGGTGGTCACAGGGTTCTCCTGAAATTAGTGAGAAGGCAGACCGACGCTGGCAATCTCTTCTTCCGTCAGCGGACGATATTCACCGGGCGCCAGGTCGGGATCGAGCGCAATCGCACCGATGCGTTCACGGTGCAGGCCCACAACGTGGTTACCCACGGCGGCAAACATGCGTTTCACCTGATGGTAGCGTCCTTCGCTGATGGTCAAACGGACTTCCGTCGGGGTGATGACCTCAAGCACGGCGGGTTTGGTCAGATCCTTTTCATTATGCAGCTGAACGCCTTTCGCGAATTGCTCTGCCGTGTCATCCGCAACCGGTGACTCCAGCGTGACCAGATAGGTTTTCTCGCAGTGGTGGCGCGGGGAAGTGATGCGATGCGACCACTGACCGTCGTCGGTCATCAGCACCAGACCGGTGGTATCGATGTCGAGGCGGCCTGCGGCATGCAGCTTGTGCGCCACCGGCTCGTCGAGGAAATAGAGCACCGTCGGGTGATCCGGATCGTCCGTTGAGCAGACATAGCCTTCCGGCTTATTGAGCATGAAATAGCGGGGACCGTGCTGCTGGGTCAGCGGATTGCCGTCGTACTCAACCTGATGGTCAGGCTGCAGTTTGAACGCGCTGTCTCGCACAATGTCGCCATCCACGGTAACGCGGTTGGCGCGAATTTCACGCCCGGCAATAGCGCGGCTTACGCCGAGTTGCTGAGCGATAAACTTATCAAGTCGCATGAAATCTTTTTAGCCTTAATGGTGCTGGATGTCGGACCGTGCGTCCGAAAAAAGAAGCAGTCAGGAACGGTTCAGTATAATGGTCTGGTTGCGCCACTCAAGGGAAAAAGTTTCGTGGCATACTATATGCGGATTAACGAAACCGAGACCCCATGACTTTTACACTTCGTCCCTATCAGCAGGAAGCCGTTGACGCGACGCTCGCCTGGTTCCGTAAACACCGGGAACCGGCGGCCATTGTCCTCCCGACCGGTGCAGGCAAGAGCCTGGTCATTGCCGAACTGGCGCGCCTGGCGCGTGGTCGCGTGCTGGTATTGGCCCACGTCAAAGAGCTGGTGGCGCAAAACCATGCCAAATATTGTGCGCTGGGGCTGGAAGCCGACATTTTCGCCGCCGGGCTGAAGCGCAAAGAGAGCCACGGCAAAGTGGTTTTCGGCAGCGTACAGTCGGTGGCCCGTAACCTGGATCTGTTCCGCAGCGAGTTTTCGCTGCTGATTGTCGACGAATGTCACCGCATCAGCGATGACGACGACAGCCAGTATCAGCAAATCCTCACTCACCTTAAAGAGGTGAACCCTCACTTACGCCTGCTCGGCCTGACGGCAACCCCGTTTCGTCTGGGCAAAGGCTGGATCTACCGCTTTCATTATCACGGCATGGTGCGCGGCGACGAGAAAGCGCTGTTCAGCGACTGTATCTATGAACTTCCGCTGCGCTACATGATTAAGCACGGCTACCTGACGCCGCCCGAGCGACTGGATATGCCGGTCGTGCAGTACGATTTCAGCCGCTTACAGGCGCAGAGCAACGGGCTGTTCAGCGAGGCGGATCTTAACCATGAACTGAAAAAACAGAAGCGGATCACGCCGCATATCATCAGCCAGATTGAAGAGTTCGCGCAAACGCGTAAAGGGGTGATGATTTTTGCTGCCACCGTCGAACACGCGCGCGAAATCACGGGACTGCTACCCGCTGACGACGCAGCGCTGATCACTGGCGAAACGCCCGGCCCGGAGCGCGACAGGCTGATTGAGGCTTTCAAAGCCCAGCAGTTCCGCTACCTGGTGAATGTTTCCGTATTAACCACCGGGTTTGACGCCCCGCACGTCGACCTGATTGCGATTCTGCGCCCGACCGAATCCGTCAGCCTGTATCAGCAAATTGTCGGCCGTGGCCTGCGCCTGGCGCCGGGCAAAACCGACTGCCTGATACTGGATTACGCCGGCAACCCGCACGATCTGTACTCCCCGGAAGTGGGCGCGCCAAAAGGCAAAAGCGACAACGTGCCGGTACAGGTGTTTTGCCCGGCCTGCGGCTTTGCCAACACCTTCTGGGGAAAAACCACCGCCGACGGCACGCTGATTGAACACTTTGGCCGCCGCTGTCAGGGCTGGTTTGAGGATGATGAGGGACATCGCGAGCAGTGCGATTTCCGCTTCCGCTTCAAAAACTGCCCGCAGTGCAACGCCGAAAATGACATCGCCGCCCGCCGTTGCCGCGAGTGCGACACGGTGCTGGTGGACCCGGACGACATGCTGAAAGCGGCGCTGAAGCTGAAAGATGCGCTGGTGCTGCGCTGCTCCGGCATGGCGCTGCAGCCCGGCGCGGATGAAAAAGGCGAGTGGCTGAAAATCACCTATTACGACGAGGATGGCGCTGACGTCAGCGAACGGTTCAGGGTTCAGACGCCTGCCCAACGCACGGCATTTGAGCAGCTATTTATCCGGCCGCATACCCGCACGCCTGGCGTGCCGCTGCGCTGGATAACCGTGGCGGATATCGTGCATCAGCAGGCGCTGCTGCGCCACCCCGACTTCGTGGTCGCCCGTAAGAAAGGCCAGTTCTGGCAGGTTCGCGAGAAGGTCTTTGACTATGAAGGTCGCTTCCGTCGGGCAAATGAATTGCGCGGTTAACGGGACTTTTCATTGATGTGCGGGGCATTTGAGTATAAAATGCCGCCCGCTTCACATCCGTGGGGCAGAACACTCACCTGCTGCTGGGTCGCCTGTAGTAGGGTTTTAAATACAGAGAGAAATCAATGTTCACTATCGAAGCAGAAGTACGTAACGTGCAGGGTAAGGGTGCGAGCCGCCGCCTGCGTAACGCTAACAAGTTCCCGGCTATCGTTTACGGTGGCGAAGCTGCTCCAGTTGCTATCGAACTGGATCACGACAAAGTGTGGAACATGCAGACCAAAGCTGAGTTCTACAGCGAAGTTCTGACCATCGTTGTTGGCGGTAAAGAAGAAAAAGTGAAGGTTCAGGCTGTTCAGCGTCACGCGTTCAAGCCAAAACTGACTCACATCGACTTCGTTCGCGCGTAATCGCAAACCTGTCGAGAAAACCCCGCTTCGGCGGGGTTTTTTTATGGCTGCTATTTACCGCCAGACGTGCGGCGCTGAAGCTGATCGCGCAGGTTCGGCGGCGTACCTTTGATGGTCAGGGTATCGGTGGCCGGATCCCAGAAGATGCGTTCCCCCAACAGCATGGCGTCAAAGTTGATGGTTAACCCGCCGCCGCTGCCGGCAAATTTGGTTAACTGACGCAGCGTGCTGCGATCCGCCGGGAAACTCTCCTCAAGCTCATAGCCCTTTTCCGCAGTGAATTCCTGGAAGCTCACTTCGCTGACGCCCGCCAGCTCTTTTGACAGGGACTCCAGCTCAATCTCTTCCCCGGCCTGCAACTGCTCGTTGCAGTAGCTGTAAACCTGCTGACGCACGGTCTGGCGTTCAGATTTATCGAGCTGCGCTTCCGCCGTGAAGTCATCAACGGCCTGCAGCAGCCCTTTGTTCTGCGCTTTGGCGTTCAGGCCTTCGCTGGCACCGAGGAAGTCCATAAAGAAATCCGCCACTTTGCGGCCCACCCGCCCCTTCAGGAAGGTGAGGTAGCGGGTCGACTCCGGGTTAGTTTCCCACTCGGTCAAATCAATACGCGCTACAATATCCGCATGGTTGATATCCAGATAGTGCGTTGAGCTGATGTCCAGCTGCTCGTTCACGCGCATGCTGCTTAAGTTATTCAGCACGGTAACCAGCAGGTACTCGACCGCCAGGTAACGATAGTGGCAGAACAGGACAATACCGCCGTCGGCGAACGGATATTTCGCCAGCTCGTCGCGCAGACGCCCGGTTGCCGCGCGGCTAAACGCCAGGAAATCCTCCTCGCCCTGACGCTGCAGGCGCAGGCTATCGGCCAGCTCACTCTCTTCGCTGAACAGACCATAGGCTTTATTTTTAGCGCTGTAGACGCGATGCAGCTCTGCCATCATTTCCACAACGGTTGCCGTGGGTTCCAGTAACGAATCGCGTAGCACCACTTCAAGGGTTTGCTCATCACGCTTGATAAGCTGGTGCAAGGCAATCTGGTTGATTTCCAGACTCATGATAAACTCTCCTTTTAGACCGGGCGGTATTCAACCACCACCAGGACATGTGTGCAACAACAGATAAAAAAGGGGAAAAAAAGCTGTTGCTACGGTAATATGTTGCCCTTTCATCAACAAACTGATTTTGATTTATGCCACAACATTCCCGCTACAGTGATGAACACGTTGAACAACTGCTCAGTGAGCTGGTCAACGTACTGGAAAAACATAAAACGCCGACCGATCTCTCCCTGATGGTTTTGGGAAATATGGTCACCAACCTTATCAACACCAGCGTTGCTCCGGCTCAGCGTCAGGCGATCGCCAAATCTTTCGCCCAGGCGTTACAGTCATCCGTCAGCAACGACCAGGCCCATTAAGGGAAACGAACAACAGTTTATGGTGACGAATCGTCAGCGCTACCGTGAAAAAGTCTCCCAGATGGTCAGTTGGGGACACTGGTTTGCCCTGTTCAACATTCTGCTAGCGACGGTAATTGGCTGTCGTTATCTGTTTGTCGCAGACTGGCCCACAACGCTAACCGGGCGTATCTACTCCTGGATAAGCGTTGTTGGTCACTTTAGCTTTTTGGTATTCGCCACCTATCTGCTGATCCTGTTTCCTCTGACGTTTATCGTCATGTCGCAGCGTTTGATGCGGTTCTTGTCCGCAATCCTTGCGACGGTGGGGATGACGCTGCTGCTTATCGACAGTGAAGTGTTCACCCGCTTCCACCTGCATCTCAACCCTATCGTCTGGGAACTGGTGATCAACCCCGACCAGAACGAAACGGCCCGCGACTGGCAACTGATGTTCATCAGCGTCCCGGTGATCCTGTTGATTGAGATGCTGTTTGCCACCTGGAGCTGGCAAAAGCTCCGCAGCCTGACCCGACGCCGCCATTACGCGAAGCCCGTCGCCGCGCTCTTTTTCGTCTCATTTATCAGTTCGCACCTCATGTATATCTGGGCGGATGCGAACTTCTATCGCCCTATTACCATGCAGCGCGCTAACCTGCCGCTCTCTTATCCGATGACGGCCCGTCGTTTCCTTGAGAAACACGGCCTGCTTGATGCCCAGGAGTACCAGCGCCGTCTGGTCGAACAGGGTAATCCGGAAGCGGTTAGCGTGCAGTATCCACTGAGCGATCTGCGCTATCGCGATATGGGTCGCGGGCAAAACGTCCTGCTGATTACCGTCGATGGCCTCAACTATTCTCGTTACGAGAAGCAGATGCCTGCGCTGGCCGATTTCGCGAGTCAGAACGTATCGTTTACTCAACATATGAGTTCAGGTAACTCAACCGATGCAGGTATCTTTGGCCTGTTCTATGGCATTTCTGCCGGATACATGGATGGCGTGCTGTCTGCGCGCATTCCTGCGGCGCTGATCACCGGGCTTAATCAGCAGGGCTATCAGTTAGGGCTGTTCTCATCGGACGGCTTCAACAGTTCACTGTACCGCCAGGCGCTGCTCTCTGATTTCTCATTGCCTGCCGCGCAGAGCCAGTCTGATGCCCAGACCGCAAACCAGTGGATAAACTGGCTGCAGCGCTACGCGCAGGAAGATAACCGCTGGTTCTCGTGGGTGGCCTTTAACGGCACAACGCTTAACGACAGCAACCAGGCTGGCTTTGCTCGCCGCTACGGCCGCGCGGCCAGCGATGTTGACGCACAGATTGGCCGCGTGCTGGACGCGCTACGTGAATCAGGCAAGCTTGATAACACGGTCGTGATCGTGACCGCGGGGCATGGCGTACCGTTAGGCGACGAGACGAAGAGCATGAGCTGGTCACGTCCAAACCTGCATGTTCCGCTGGTGATCCACTGGCCGGGAACGCCGGCGCAGCGCATCAATATGCTCACAGAACATAAAGACGTCATGACGACCCTGATGCAGCGCCTGCTGCACGTCAGTACGCCAGCAAACGAGTATTCGCAGGGGCAGGATCTCTTCAGCGCCACGCGCCGCCATAACTGGGTGACTGCAGCTGACGGTAACACGCTGGTGGTGACCACGCCGAAGCTGACGCTGGTGCTGAACAGCAACGGGAACTATCAGACCTATAATCTGCAGGGTGAACGGCTGAAGGACCAGAAACCACAGCTTAGCCTGCTGTTACAGGTTCTGACGGATGAGAAGCGCTTCATCGCTAACTGATTAATAATAAACCAGTTAGCGACGGATTCCCTTGCATTCGAAACGGAATCGAGTAGTATTCTTTCTATGCGTCGGCACGTAGCGCAGCCTGGTAGCGCACCGTCATGGGGTGTCGGGGGTCGGAGGTTCAAATCCTCTCGTGCCGACCAAAAACACATTGAAAACCAGCCTATTACGGCTGGTTTTTTATTTTGCCTCGTCCGGTGTTTTGCGCAGGTACATCAGTGTAACCAGACAAATCACGGCTCCGGCATAAAACGTATATTCCGCGCCAAACGTTTCCCAGATGGCCCCGGCGCCCAGGCTGGCGACTAACAATCCCACGCCGCTGACCAGACTAAAAATGCCGTAGGCGGTACCGCGCAGATCCGCAGGTGCTGTTTTTGCGATCATTGCCGCCAGCAGCCCCTGCGTCATCCCCATATGCACTCCCCAAAGCGCAACGCCCAAAAGCATTCCAGCCCAGTGGGTGCTTAGCGCCAGCACAATATCTGCCCCAATCAGCATCACCAGGCCCCACTGCAGTAGTCGGGTGTGGCTCATCCCGTCCGATAACTTGCCAAACGGATAGGCAGAGAGGAAATACAGCAAATTCATGGCCACCATCACCAGCGGAATCAACGCCAGCAGCACCCCCGACTGCTGTGCGCGCAGGACAAGAAAGGCTTCACTGAAACGTGCGAGCGTGAAGATGGCGCCCAGGCCAATGACCCACCAGCAGCCTTTCCCGAGGCGCCTGAGGTTCTCTTTTTTGATGGGGTTCGTGCGTTTATGTTCGACGGGCGTTTTCGGCTCATGCAGGCCGAAGAAAAGCAGCGCCACAGCGAGGACGCCGGGGATCACCGCAATCCAGAAAATCGTGCGGAAATCATCGTTCCACAGCAGCATTAAGCCTACGGCCAGCAGCGGCCCGAGAAATGCGCCGACGGTATCCATCGACTGACGCAGCCCAAAGGCCGCGCCGCGAAGTTCCGGCGGCGTAACGTCAGCGACCAGCGCATCGCGCGGCGCGCCCCGGATCCCCTTCCCTACCCGGTCGATTAAGCGTGCCCCCAGAATCATGCCCGACGAAGAGGCGATAGCGAACAACGGCTTACTCAGCGCGCCAAGACCGTAGCCCAGCACCGCCAGTCCTTTACGTTTACCCAGGTAGTCACTGATGGCACCGGAAAAAACTTTGATAAACAGCGCGGTGGCTTCAGCCAGGCCTTCAATCAAGCCAATGAAAATCACGCTGGCTCCCAGCGTCGTAACCATAAACAGCGGCAGCAGGCTGTGAATGATCTCCGAGGAGATATCCATCAGCATACTGACCCCACCCACAACCCAGACGCCTTTCGGGATCCGGCTGAGCGTTGCAAACCGGGATAACATTGAACATCTCCTGCTTTATGTCGAACGACCTTGTTCGACACAGAATACCCTGGAAATGCGAATAAATATCATCACATATAAAAAAGCCAGCCCGCAGGCTGGCTTCTTATAGCAGGTGAATGCTCAGTGTTTTTCACGTCCGCCCAGGAAGAAAATGCCCAGCGGGATGGCCAGCAGAACGGTGAAGACAAGGCTGTAAACGAAGATCATCGCCGACTGCAGCACATACATGCTGGTAGTCCAGGCGGAGAGAGGAATGTTGTACTGTTCAATGACGCCAACAATGGTGGCCCGCCCGACGCACGCGGCAGCAATCATAAACACGACGAGTAGCGCCAGGAGGAACTTGCGGCCTTCAGGTGTTTTCAGTTTTGCACGAACCATCTCTCTTCCCTTTCACAGATGAATAACATTATCGATGGACTAAAATAACACGAACGCCCGTCACACTCCACACCAGTACAAACACCTGCCAAAACGGTTAATGCTAAGTTTATTACGCTGCATATAATGAAAATGTAAGTAAATAACACCAATCATTCATACTCGTTATGTTAGGCTGTTCAGGACCGTTTTGACATAAAGGAATGACAATGAAAAACGCACCTAAATTTGCCATCGCGCTTCTCGCCGCCGCGTGCGTCAGCACCAGCGCTTTCGCCAGCGACGCTCAAAAAGCGCAGCCGCTGGAAAAAGTTGCACCCTATCCGCAAGCGGAAAAAGGCATGAAGCGTCAGGTGATTCAACTGCCGGTTCAGCAGGACGAAGCGAATTACAAAGTCGAACTGTTAATTGGCAAGACGCTGGAAGTGGACTGCAATCAGCATCGTCTGGGCGGCCAGCTGGAAAGCAAAACCCTGGAAGGCTGGGGTTATGACTATTACGTCTTTGATAAAGTGACCTCTCCGGTCTCTACCATGATGGCCTGCCCGGACGGCAAGAAAGAGAAGAAATTTGTGACGGCCTATCTGGGCGACAACAGCCTGCTGCGCTACAACAGCAAGTTGCCGATCGTGGTATATACGCCTGAAAACGTGGAAGTAAAATATCGCGTGTGGAAGGCAGAAGAGACAGTCGGACAAGCGGTAGTACGTTAAAAACAAGTCGGGTGGCGGCTTCGCCTTACCCGACCTGCTAAACTAAAAACGGTAACAGATGTTACCGTTTTGCTTTTACCTTACAGCGCGATATCCGCAACCGGCTTGTTTTCCGGCTGAGGCTTCAGCTCCGCCTTCGGCGCAGCATCCGCAGCCTGCGGCTTCACGTACTGCAGCTGCAGCACGCGGCTGGTGTACTCCAGCTCTTGTTCCGTCGCATCCACGTTACCGTTCAGCTTCGTGCCGTAGGATGGAATAATGGTTTTCAGCTTCGCCTGCCATTCCGGGCTGGCAACTTTGTCTTTAAACACTTTTTCCATCAGGTGCAGCATAATTGGCGCAGCGGTAGATGCACCCGGTGACGCACCCAGCAGCGCGGCAATCGTGCCATCCTTATCGCTCACCACTTCGGTACCCAGACGCAGCACGCCGCCCTCTTTCGGATCGCGCTTGATGATCTGCACGCGCTGACCCGCCTGCCACAGACGCCAGTCTTCTTTCTTCGCCTGCGGATAGTACTCTTTCAGCGCCTCGAAGCGTTCTTCATCAGAAAGCATCACCTGGCTAATCAGGTATTTCACCAGGTCGAAATTATCCAGGCCCACGTCCATCATCGGTTTGACGTTAGAGGTGGTGGTCGCGCTCAGCAGATCCCAGAGGGAGCCGTTTTTCAGGAACTTGGTTGAGAAGGTCGCGAACGGTCCGAACAGCACCACGCGTTTACCGTCAAGCATACGGGTATCGATATGCGGGACGGACATCGGTGGCGCACCGACGGAAGCCTGACCGTACACTTTTGCCAGGTGACGGTTCACCACTTCCGGGTTCTCGGACACCAGGAACTGGCCGCCGACCGGGAAGCCCGCGTAGTCGTCAGCTTCAGGAATACCGGACTCCTGCAGTAGCTTCAGCGCCGCGCCGCCCGCACCGATGAAGACAAATTTCGCCTTAATGACGTGCTCGGCTTCATTGTTTTTCAGATCGGCAACCGTCACGCTCCAGCTGTTGTCCGGATTGCGCTTAAAGCCGCGCACTTCAGTGCTGAGCTGCAAATTGAAGTTATCTTTCTTCTTCAGGGACGCCACCAGTTGACGGGTAATTTCGCCGTAGTTCACGTCGGTGCCAATTTCGGTACGGGTCGCCGCCACTTTCTGGTTCGGGTCACGGCCTTCCATGACCAGCGGCGCCCACTCTTTAATCTGCGCGTGGTCTTCGGAGTATTTCATCCCGCGGAACAGGGTGCTCTGCTGCAGCGCAGCGTAGCGCGCGCGCAGGAAATTCACGTTTTGCTCGCCCCACACAAAGCTCATGTGCGGCACGGTATTGATGAAGGAGTGCGGGTCGTGCATCACGCCGCTGTTGACCTGGTGGGACCAGAACTGACGCGAGATCTGGAACGCTTCGTTGATCTCTACCGCCTTCTCGATACTAATGGAACCGTCCTTTTTCTGCGGCGTATAGTTCAGTTCCATGAGTGCCGAATGGCCCGTACCAGCGTTATTCCAGCCGTTCGAACTCTCCTGCGCCACGCCATCGAGGCGCTCGACCATGGTCATGGACCAGTCCGGCTGCAGTTCTTGCAGATAGGTTCCCAGCGTGGCGCTCATGATGCCGCCACCAATTAAAAGGACGTCCGTTTCCTGCTCTTTTGGTGCGTCTGCTTTCGCTGCCATTGAGACGGCGTTGAGCCCGACAGCCAGAGAAAAGAGCATGGCAGTCATTTTTTTCATAATTTATGCCTTAGTGTAAAAGTGCTTGATGCGTGGAAATTGCAGGTGAAAAAAGCTGCGTGGGCACGGTAACAACTTTTAAATATTGTTTAAAGGTTACGAAATTATTGTAATTGTGAAATTTAATGATGGATTGTTTGTAGGGGTTTGCGGTGCGCAACTGGTATAAGGAGGAATTTATGGCTACTATGCTGCACTTTGTGATCGCGCGCACGGAAGCCTGCCCTAACCAGCGAACTGTTATGTCCTTACCTCATTCTGCCGTATCCCCTGAAGACAGTGTAGCCAGCGTGCTGCACTCCCCTAAACAACTGGCGCGTGAAACGCTGGCGGGCGTGATTACCGCTCTGGCGCTGATCCCCGAAGTGATCTCATTTTCCGTGGTGGCGGGCGTTGACCCGAAGGTCAGCCTGATCGCCTCCGTGGTGCTGTGTCTTGCTCTCTCCGTGCTGGGCGGTCGTCCGGCGATGGTCACGGCTGCGGCGGGTTCCGTAGCGCTGGTGATTGGCCCGATGGTGCATCAGCACGGGGTACAATACATTCTTCCCGCCGTGCTGATGGCTGGCGTGATCCAGATTCTGTTTGGCGTGCTGGGCATGGCAAGGCTGATGCGCTTTATTCCCCAGTCGGTGATGACCGGATTTGTTAACGCCCTTGGCATTTTGATTTTCTTCGCTCAGGTGCCGCATTTCTGGAGCCGAAGCCCGCTGATTGTGGGCCTGTTCGTGCTGACGCTGCTGATTGTGCTGTGGGTGCCGCGCTATATTAAAAGCGTCCCTTCCCCGCTGATTGCGATTGTGCTGTTAACCCTTTTCACCGTCACCACCGGTCAGATCCTGCCGACTGTCGGTGATGAAGGCTCAATGACTGGCGGTCTGCCTGGATTTACCGAGCTGCTGGTGCCGCTTAATTTACAGACGCTGAACATTATCTGGCCGTGCGCGTTGAGTATTGCCTTCGTCGGTCTGCTGGAGTCCCTGCTGACGGCAAAACTGGTGGATGAACTGACGGTTACGCCCTCCAGCAAGCGTCGCGAGAGCATCGGGCTGGGCATGGGGAATATCATGGCCGGGCTCTACGGTGGCATTGCGGGCTGCGCGATGATCGGACAAACCATCGTTAACGTGGAGATGGGAAAAGGACGAAGCCGCATTTCAACCATTGCGGCGGGCATCGTGCTGCTGCTCCTGGTAACGGCGCTCAGCGAAGTGATGGCCAAAATCCCGATGGCGGTGCTGGCGGGGATTATGGCGATTGTTGCCGTCAAAACCTTCAGCTGGCAAAGCCTTCAGCCCGCCACGATAAAAAATGCCCCGATTGACGAAACGGTGGTGATGCTGGTGACGGTAGCCGCCACGGTATCAACCGGCAACCTGGCGGTTGGCGTGCTGGGCGGGATTATCGTCATGGCACTGATCCCCGCCCGCATTAAGCGTCGGGTTAAAGCAGAAAAATCGTTGCCAGCCCAAGAAAAATAAAGAAACCGCCGGTATCGGTGATGGCGGTGATCATCACGCTCGACCCCACCGCGGGGTCGCGCCCCAGTTTGGTCATCGTCAGCGGGATAATGACGCCCATCATCGATGCCACCAGCAAATTCAGCACCATCGCCAGCATCATCACGCCGCCTAAGGCCATATCGTCATACAGCCACCATGTGATGCCGCCCATAATGCCGCCCCATACCAGGCCGTTAATCAGCGCCACGCCCATTTCCCTGAAGATCAGAAAGGCGAAGTTACCGGGCTGAATATTTTCCAGCGCCAGCGCGCGGACGATCATGGTGATGGTCTGGTTTCCGGTGTTGCCGCCAATTCCGGCCACAATCGGCATCAGCGAGGCCAGCGCTACCAGCTGCGAAATGGTGTGTTCAAAGCCGTCAATCACGCGAGAGGCGATGAAGGCGGTACACAGGTTAATAGCCAGCCAGGCCCAGCGGGTTTTCACCGCCTTACCGACGGAGGCGTGGACGTCATCTTCGGCGCTGATCCCGCCTAGCGCGCGCAGGTCGTTATCGGTCTCTTCATAAACCACGTCAACGATTTCATCGATGGTCAGACGGCCCATCAGCTTGCCAACGGAGTCTACGACCGCCGCACTCACAAGGTCATCACGTTCAAAGGTACGCGCCGCTTTTTCCGCATCGTCTTCCGGGGAGAAGACCATCGGCTCGTTTTCCATCACCTCGCTCACCCGCTGCTGGGCGCTGTTGAGCAGGATGGTTTTCAGCTCCAGCTCGCCGAGCAGGGTTTTATCCCGCGAGGTGACAAACAGCTTATCGGTGTTGTCCGGCATTTTGCCCAGGCGGCGCAGGTAGCGCTGCACGGTACCGAGCGTGACGTCCGGACGTACCGTGATAACGCCGAACTCCATGATCGCGCCGACGCTGTTTTTCTCGTAGTGCATCACCTGACGCACGCGCGCACGTTCATCGGCAGGCAGAGAGGCCAGCAGGCGGCCGGTCAGGTTACGCGGCAGATGCTGTACAAGGTAAATCTGCTCGTCGATATCCAGGGTTTGCAGGGCGTCGAGGATATCCCGATCGCTCATCTCGTCGATCAGGTCATCCCAGACGTTTTCGGAGGCTTCAAGCAGAACCTGGCCGCGCTCGTGATCCTGTACCAGGCGCCAGAGGGCGTGACGCTCTTCCGAAGGAAGCGCTTCCAGGGTATCCGCCAGATCCGGCGGCGGTAAATGAGCAACCAGCGCACCTACCTCAGCAATATCGTCGGCTAAGGTGCCGACATCATATTGCTCAGCCAGGGTCAGTTTGCCTAATAGCGTAGACGTGACCGCTTTATCGGTCGTGAGAAGCCAGATGAGTCGCGCACGTTCCTGGTCACGCTGCCTGGCGCTGTTTTTCTTTAATACCGACATCAATCATAAATCCATTAAATGAGTTGAGACTAAGCATAGCGCGAGGATATGTAAATAAGAATAAACAGCGAGGCGGGATGGAGAAAAAAGCGGCATTACGGCCACGATTATCCCCTCTCCCCGTGGGAGAGGGTTAGAGTGAGGGCATCAGGCCGTGCGCGCCACCGCGTCACGCGACGCCGCATCGCGCTCGTCGCCGGTCAGCTCGCTCAGCCTGCCGTCGCGCATCTCCAGCAGACGGTCGGCGTGAATGAAGTAATGATCGTCGTGGCTGATGGCGAAAATGGTCTTGCCCATCTCCTGCATCAGCGGCAGCAGCACCTGATAAAACTCGCGGCGGAAGTGCGGGTCTTGATCCGCCGCCCATTCATCCAGCAGGATGATGTCACGCTCTTCCGCCAGCGCCAGCAGCAGCGCCACGCGCTTCTTCTGACCCTTAGAGAGCTTGAGGTTCAGGATTTTGCCGTCCTGGAGCTCCAGCTTGTGCGACATCTGCAGCTGCGCAAGCCATTTCTCAACCAGCGCCGGATTGGCCTGCTGCCCTTCCGGCCCAAGCAGCTGGTCAAACAGCCAGACATCGGTGAATACCGCTGAGAAAAGCTTGCGGTAATCCTCGGGTTTCTCCGCGCTCAGCGCCTTACCGTCCAGCAGGATCTCGCCCGACTGCGGCTGGTAAAGTCCGGTGAGTAACATCGCCAGCGTGGATTTTCCGCTACCGTTGCCGCCGATGAGGAACAGCAGTTCGCCGCGGTGAATCGTCAGGTTGACCGGTCCTACGGAGAAGGCGTTGTCCTGATAGCGGAACGTCACGTCGCGCAGCTCCAGGGTCTGCCAGTTCGGGAAGGCCTGCGGGCGCGGGAATTCAGCCTTAAATGGCGCCAGGTCGAACTTCTTAAGCTTGTTAAACGCCACCTGCGCGCTCAGCAAGGTTGGCAATGCGCCGACGGCCGAGAGCAGCGGCGTACGCAGAAACAGCAGGGTCAGCGAGTAGGTCGCCGCCACGTTGGTATCCGCCCAGCCCAGGCTGTTCGCCATCCAGAATACCAGGCCAATGGCGCCCAGCATCATAATGTTGGACCAGTTCACCGCGCTCAGGTGGAAGGTATCGGCGCGAATAATATGGTGCCGGTATTCGCGCGCGTCCGGGACATAGAGGTTATTGAAGATATGCTCGGCACGCTCGCGGTTGAGGGTCAGCTCTTTGCGCCCTTCCAGTACCGTCTGGTAATCGTTATAGAGCTTATCTTCCGTTTCGCGCAGGACAGCCATGTGTTTATAGACGCGCGACACCAGCATGAAACCGCCCCAGATGGTGATGGCAATCCACACCGCGGTCACCGCCAGCATTTTGGTCGAAAGCCAGGCGAGATAGGCCGCCGAGCCAAAGGTCAGGATGATCCCCTGCACCAGCTCCGGCAGGCGGACAAACGCGATGGTAATCGCGCGCACGTCGCTGGTCAGCCCCGCCAGCAGGGAGGCGCTGCCGAGCTGCTCCACGCGCTCAACCTGCGTGTCGAGGATCCGCTTGATGAACTCGCTGCGCAGGCGGAAAACGAAATGGTGACCAAGCGCGGTCAGCGCCAGCTGAGAGCCGAGCGTAACCGCCATCAACAGCAGCAGCAGGCCGAGAAACTCCGGCAGAACCGAGAGTGAGGTATCGACCATTTCGATCAGCCGCACGTTTATAAACGCGATCAGGCCAATACCCAGCGCCGCGCTGGCAAGGCTTAAGGCCATTACGGCAATGAAGGGCCAGCGGTACTGACGCCAGACAAGAAGAAGTAGTTGCATGCAGGCAATCCGGACAATAAAAATCAGCCAGCAGTGTAAACTGCCCTGAGCGGACATCAAGAATAATTCTTATTTTTGTTTGTTCAATCCCGCCTGACGGAAAGTCAGATTATAGCGGTACTCGCCAGTGAGGGGATGAACCCCGGGCTTCAGGGGCTGAATGCCGTGATAGTACAGCCGTGACTCCCTGCCCCACACCACCACGTCGCCGTGCTCCAGCATAATGCGCCTGAGCGGATCGTTGCGGCGCAATCCGCCAAACTGGAAGACGGCGGGCAGACCCAACGATACCGAGACGATGGGTGCACGCAGATCGGGCTCATCCTTGTCCTGATGCAGCGAGAGCTTCGCGCCGATGGCGTAGCGGTTAATCAGGCAGGCATCCGGCCGGAAGTCAGGGTAATCTGCGGCCACGGCAGCCTCGTGACAAAGCGCCTGAAACACCGCAGGCATGGGAGGCCACGGCCGGCCGGTCGTGGGATCGTTCGGGGCATACACATACCCACGTTCGTTCGTCGCCCACCCCAGTTCGCCGCAGTTGGCCATGGCCACCGACATGGTGTAGCCGCCCGGCGTCACCATATGGCGAAACGGTGAAACCGCCGTGACCTCTTCAATACCGGCAAGCAATGCCGCCGCACGGGAGAGTGCAAAGCGGCGCAGGATCACTGCCCCGGGCGCAAGCGGCTCCTGCCACGGTTCAGCATCCGCAAAAAGATCGAGCATTATCCCTCCCGGCGTTTCGCCTCACGTTTCAGTAATAGCGCTTTTCGCACCGCCCCCCAGCGATAGCCCGACAGCGCGCCGTCGGTGCGGACCACGCGGTGACAAGGGATCACAATCGCCAGCCTGTTTGCCGCACAGGCACCCGCGACGGCACGCACCGCGTTGGGCTGGCCAATCGCCTTCGCCACCTGCTGATAGCTGGCCGTTTCCCCGCAGGGGATGTCACTAAGGGCCTGCCAGACCCGCTGCTGGAACGCGGTGCCGCGTATATCCAGCGGCAGCGCCAGCGGCACCGCGTGGTTATCAATACTGGCAATGACCTGGCTGATACGCTGGGCAAAGGCATCTTCCTGCGGGGCATGCTCCGCGTTTGGAAACAGCGTCGCAAATTCTTCTGCCAGTTTGGTATCGTTGTCGCCCAGCAGTATCGCGCAAATCCCCCGCTCGCTTTCCGCAACCAGGCAGCGTCCTAGCGAACAGTCGCCAATGGCGTAACGCACCGCCACCTCGCCTTTGCGGTACTGCTTCGCCGTCATGCCCAGCGCATCGTTGGCTTTGCGGTAATAGCTGCTGCTGTCGGGAAACCCTGCCGCCAGCACGGCATCGGTAATTTTATTTCCCTGCGCAAGCGCCGCGCGCAGACGCTGCCCCCGCGCCGCCTGCTGCCAGGCTTTTGGCGTCATCCCGGTGACGGACTTAAACAGCCGGTGGAAATGGAAAGGACTCATGGCGACCTGCTGCGCCAGACCTTCAAGCGTCAGCGCGGGATCCTGCTCCAGAAGGCGACAGGCGTGCTCCACTTTCGCCAGCTTTTGCTGATTCGGATCGCGTTTGTCCGGCATGCAGCGCTTACACGGGCGAAACCCTGCCTGAACGGCATGCTGGACATCGGGATAAAAGCAGACGTTTTTACGCAGCGCGTGACGGGCGCGGCATGACGGGCGGCAGAAAATCCCCGTCGTCTGCACGGCAAAGACAAACCGATCGTCAGCGCGCGGATCGCGAGCCAGAACGGCCTGCCAGCGATCCTCATCATTCATATAGGTTGGATTTTTCATCATCAGCTCCTCTTACAAGCATACCTTTAGCGTGCCCGAGTGCCAGTGATAAAAAACCCGCATCCTTGCTTTTTAATTTTTGTCGCTCACCAGGAAGCTGTTGAACTGCGGCGAGCTCCAGGTTTTGAACCCGTCGCCCTCTTTAGTGATCATATAAACCGCCAGTCCTTCCTGACGAACCACCTCTTTGGCTTTTTCCGGGCCGAGAACCATTAATCCGGTATCCCAGGCGTCGGCTTCCAGAGCAGTCGGCGCAATCACGGTCACCGAGACCAGGTTATGCGTGATGGGACGTCCGGTCAGCGGATCGATCACGTGCGAAATACGCTTCCCGTCGAGTTCGTAATAGTTACGGTAGCTCCCGGAAGTGCTGATGCCGTGCCCGTTAATATCCACAATGGCCTGTACGGCGTTTTGCCGATCGGTCGGTTTTTGAATCGCCACGCGCCACGGTTTACCGCTGGCGTTCATGCCCCGGCTGACTAACGCGCCCCCCACGGAGACCAGGTAGCGCGATATCCCTTCCTGCGTCATCAGCTCGGCAAGGTGATCCGCCGCGTAACCTTCACCTACCGTCGACAGATCGACAAACAGATCGGGGATGTCTTTCTGCAGATACTGCTGGCCGTACTGGTTGATCACCGTCAGATGCTTTAGCCCTGTCCGGGCGCGGGCATCATCAATGGCCGCCTGATCGGGTGTGGTATCCGGCTGTTTGTTCGGGCCAAACCCCCAGAGATTGACTAGAGGCCCGACGGTGACATCCATCGCGCCGTTGGTTTTATATCCCACGCGCATTGATTCGGTGACGATATCGGCCATCGCTTCGCTCACCGGCCACAGGGAGGTACTGGTGGAAAGATTGAAGCGCATCAGCGCCGAGTCATTTTTATAGGTTGAGAGCAGCTGGTCGTCGGCGTCCAGCTGAGACTGGATTTTACCGCGAAGTTCATCAGCGCGCGTTTTATCCAGGCCCATCACGCTGACGCGCCAGAAAGTGCCCATCGTTTTGCCTTCGAGCACCGTCGCGGCGGGTGCATCGGTTTTCGCCACGGGCGCGGAATCGTCACACGCGGTCAGGAAAAAAAGCATAGCCAGAAAGCTGGCGCGTAAAAAAGTCATGTCCATTCATTATTATCCTCATGCCAGGGCGGCAAGAGTACACCAAAACGGTTGCATTGTGAGGCCAAAAAAAAGCACAAAAAAGGGGCCTTCAGGCCCCTTAGTCACACGATGACGCGATTAGAACTGGTAAACCAGACCCAGCGCGACGATATCATCAGTGCCGATACCGGCCTGACGGGTGAACTCATTTTCATCAACCAGGTTGATTTTGTAATCCACGTAGGTGGACATGTTTTTGTTGAAGTAGTAAGTCGCACCCACATCAACATATTTCAGCAGATCCTGATCGCCGTAACCTTCGATGTCTTTACCTTTGGACTGCAGGTAAGCCACGGATGGACGCAGGCCGAAATCGAACTGGTACTGAGCAACCACTTCGAAGTTCTGCGCTTTGTTAGCAAAACCGTAAGCGGTAGTCGGGCTGCTGCCGTTAGAGGTACCGAAGCGGGTTGCGTTGTAGGTCTGAGAGTACTGCGCAGCCAGGTAGATGTTGTTGGCATCGTATTTCAGGCCGCCAGAATAGACTTCTGCGTGATCGCCGTTACCGTAAACGCCCGGTGCGTTCTGGTCAGCGGTACGTTTGGAGGAGGACATCGCACCACCCACGCTGAAGCCTTCGCCCAGGTTATAGGTTACGGATGCACCGTAGCCGTCGCCGTTCTGTTTCAGCAGGCTGCGTCCACCGACGTTTTCGCCGCTTACGCTACCGTTTTTACCCTGATACTGCAGCGCAAAGTTCAGGCCATCCACCAGACCAAAGAAGTCCTGGTTACGATAGGTCGCCACGCCGTTAGCACGAGACTGCAGGAAGTTGTCTGAGCCGTAGGTATCGCCGCCAAATTCTGGCAGAACGTCAGTCCAGGAAGTTACGTCGTAGATCACGCCGTAGTTACGACCGTAATCGAAAGAGCCCGCTTCAGCGAATTTCAGACCAGCAAACGCCACACGTGTCCAGGACTGGTTATCGCTTTCAGTCGTGTTGCCCTGGATCTGGTATTCCCACTGGCCGTAACCGGTCAGCTGATCGTTAACCTGAGTTTCTCCTTTGAAGCCAAGACGCATGTAGGTCTGGTCGCCGTCAGCACTCTTGTCGTCAGAGAAATAGTGCAGACCATCAACTTTGCCGTACAGATCTAATTTGTTGCCATCTTTATTATAAATTTCGGCCGCATTTGCTGCGCCTGCTACCAGCAGTGCTGGTACCAGGAGGGACAGTACTTTAACTTTCATTTTATTAACCCTCTGTTATATGCCTTATAATTGCCACTGCTTACTGGTTAACCCTCATTAACCAGTCGGCAAATTCATTCTCCGCAAAATTACAGAATAATCCAATGCGAATATGATACGAAAACTTTGAAGATGTTTCATTTATCCATCAACATGTTTCAAAATGTAAATGAAAAGGAACTTTTACAAAGCACAAAAAGCTTAGAAATTTAGCACTTATAATCAAAACGAAAAATGACCCAATACATATCAAAGAGTTAAAATAAAAAACGTTACCGCACTGAATGACAAAACAAGATCGACTCCAGTCTCTAAAATAACTCTCGCTATCATCATTAACTTTATTTATTACCGTCATTCAGCTTTGAATGTCTGTTTATCCCTAATTCAACCGGATGCGTCGCATTCGGTTTTTTTTTACCCTTCTTTACGTAACTTTTCCTTTTTTGTGCTACCGCCGCGTAATTGTAACGACTATTAACTAAATTCACGCTCGCCCCTGTGCATAACGGGAAAATTCGCTCAAAACTTAATTTCTTGTTAATTCGTGCTATTTTCTGACGAAATGCATTTTTTATTTGTACATGCATTATGCTCTTGTACACATTTAAGGCGTACTTCCTCTCTCGCACGGGTCATCGAAAAAGTCGCTTGTTGAAGGACAGTGGCGCTGGAAATTCAGTTATTACCCTTTATACTGCCCTATCGCCACAGAGCACGACCATCACGGGTTAAAGATATCAATGAGTCAGACTGAAACTACCGCCCAGAGCAAATTCTCCCTCCTGCCCGGAAGCATCACCCGTTTCTTTCTTCTTTTGATCGTGGTGCTGTTAGTCACAATGGGCGTGATGGTGCAGAGCGCGGTTAACGCCTGGCTGAAGGATAAGAGCTATCAGGTGGTGGATATTACCCACGCCGTACACAAGCGCATTGATACCTGGCGCTACGCCACCTGGCAGATTTACGACAACATTGCGGCAGCGCCTGCCAGCTCATCCGGAGATGGGCTTCAGGAAACGCGGCTGAAGCAGGATGTCTACTATCTCGAAAAACCGCAGCGTAAGACTGAAGCACTTATCTTTGGCTCTCACGACAGCGCGACCCTTGAGATGACGCAGCGTATTTCGACCTACCTGGATACCCTCTGGGGCGCCGAAACGGTGCCGTGGTCGATGTACTATCTGAACGGTCAGGACAACAGCATGATCCTGATCTCGACGCTGCCGTTGAAAGATCTCTCTTCCGGATTTAAAGAGACGACGGTCGGCAGCATTGTCGACTCCCGCCGGGCAGAAATGCTGCAGCAGGCCAACGCCCTTGATGAACGTGAGAGCTTCTCATCGCTGCGCCGTCTTGCCTGGCAGAATGGTCACTATTTTACCCTGCGTACCACCTTTAACCAGCCGGGTCATCTGGCGACGGTCGTGGCCTTCGATTTACCCATTAATGATTTGATCCCGCCGGATATGCCGCTCGACAGCTTCCGTCTGGAGCCGGACAGCAGCACCCAGAACATGCGTGCGGCGTCCGACAAAGAGGCCGCAGAGAGCGTCACAATCTCCTTTAACGGCTCGAAAATTGAAATTGCCTCGTCGCTGAACTCAACCGGCATGCGTCTGGTGTGGCAGGTACCGTTCGGCACGCTGCTGCTTGATACCCTGCAAAATATTCTGCTGCCGCTGCTGCTGAATATTGGTCTGCTGGCGCTGGCCCTGTTTGGCTACAGCACCTTCCGCTTCCAGCCGGGACGCCAGAGCGACGCGTCTGCGGTCTCCGCAGGCAACACCAACGAGCTGCGCGTATTGCGCGCGCTCAATGAAGAGATTGTCTCCGTGCTGCCGCTAGGGGTGTTAGTTCACGATCAGGAATCGAATCGCACGGTGATGAGCAATAAAATTGCTGACCATCTGCTGCCGCACCTTAACCTGCAGAACATCACCACTATGGCGGATCAGCACCAGGGGGTTATTCAGGCCACGATTAACAATGAACTTTACGAGATCCGTCAGTTCCGCAGCCAGGTGGCACCGCGTACGCAAATCTTCATCATTCGCGATCAGGATCGCGAAGTGCTGGTGAATAAAAAGCTCAAGCAGGCGCAAAGGCTGTATGAGAAGAACCAGCAGGGGCGCGCGGCATTCATGCAGAATATTGGCGATGCCTTCAAGCAGCCGTTAAAAACGCTGGCGACCCAGGCGGCAGCGTTAAACACGTCTGAAAGCCACCAGCTCGCCTGCCAGGCCGACTCGCTGGTCCGCATGGTGGATGAAATCCAACTGGCAAACATGCTGGAAAATGATTTCTGGAAAGGCACCCCTTCTCTCTTCTCCATTCAGGATCTGATCGATGAAGTGGTTCCGGAAGTCCTGCCCGTAATTAAGCGCAAAGGGCTGCAGCTGCTAATCAACAACCATTTACCCGCCAATGACGAACGTCACGGCGACCGCGAGGCGCTGCGTCGTATTCTGCTGATGATTATTCAGTACGCCGTGACCACCACGCAGATCGGCAAGATCACCCTTGAAGTGAGCACCGACGAGTCGGTGGAAGATCGCCTGACGTTCCGCATTCTGGACACCGGGGAAGGCGTGACGGCGAGTGAAATTGATAATCTGCACTTCCCGTTCCTGAATGACACGCAAAGCGATCATTACGGCAAGGCTAACGCCCTGACCTTCTGGCTGTGCGATCAGCTGGCGCGTAAGCTCGGCGGCCATCTGAATATCAAGGCCCGTGAATCGCTCGGCACCCGTTACTCTCTCCACGTGAAAATGGCCGCCAATCCGCAGGAAGAAGATGAAGAACGCCTGCTGGATGACGTTGTGGTGATGGTGGATGTGACCTCAAACGAGATCCGCAATATTGTGGTTCGTCAGCTCGAAAACTGGGGCGCGGCCTGCATCACGCCGGATGAAAGGCTGGCAAGTCAAGAATTTGATCTGTTTTTAACTGATAATCCGTCTAATCTTACTGCCTCGGGCTTGCTTTTAAGCGATGATGAGTCATGCGTGCGGAAAATCGGCCCTGGCCAGCTGCGCGTCAACTTTAATATAAGCAATGCGATGCAGGAAGCTGTACTACAACTAATAGAAGAGCAGCTGGCGCAGGAAGAGATAACGGAATCCCCGTTAGGCGGTAATGAAAATGCCGAGCTTCACGCCAGCGGATACTATTCCCTCTTTGTTGATACAGTACCAGATGATGTGAAGCGGTTGTATACTGAGTCCGCTGCGAATGATTTTGCAGCGCTGGCACAGACAGCACACCGGCTTAAAGGGGTGTTTGCCATGCTTAATCTGGTTCCCGGCAAGCAGTTATGTGAAACGCTGGAACATCTAATTCGTGAGAAAGATGCCTCTGGCATTGAAAAATACATCAGCGACATTGACGCCTACGTCAAAAGCTTGCTGTAGCAAGGTAGCCTTATACATGAACAATATGAACGTAATTATTGCCGATGACCATCCGATTGTACTGTTCGGTATTCGCAAATCACTTGAACAGATCGAGTGGGTGAATGTAGTCGGTGAATTTGAAGACTCTACAGCACTGATCAATAACCTCCCAAAGCTTGATGCGCACGTGCTCATTACCGATCTCTCTATGCCTGGAGACAAATACGGTGATGGGATCACGCTCATCAAATATATTAAACGTCACTTCCCTGACATCTCGATTATTGTTCTGACCATGAACAACAACCCGGCGATCCTGAGCGCCGTGCTGGATCTGGATATCGAAGGGATTGTGCTGAAGCAAGGCGCCCCGACCGATCTGCCAAAAGCGCTGGCTGCGCTGCAGAAAGGCAAGAAGTTCACGCCTGAGAGCGTCTCTCGTCTGCTGGAAAAAATCAGCGCGGGTGGCTACGGTGACAAACGCCTGTCGCCGAAAGAGAGCGAAGTTCTGCGCCTGTTCGCCGAAGGTTTCCTGGTGACCGAGATTGCCAAGAAGCTGAACCGCAGCATTAAAACCATCAGCAGCCAGAAAAAATCAGCAATGATGAAGCTGGGCGTGGACAACGATATTGCCCTGTTGAACTATCTCTCCTCCGTTACGCTGAGCGCATCGGATAAGGATTGATCCCCCACTGTAAATGCCGGATGGCGCTCACGCTTACCCGGCCTACAGAACCCGTAGGCACTCGCAAGCGCAGCGCCGCCGGGCAAATTAAAAAGGCCCTTACGGGCCTTTTTTATATTCTGGTTTTTCTCACGCGATCCGCATAAACAGACAGCGTTTGTTTGAGCACGTCCAGCGTCACCGGTTTCGACAGGCAGCTGTCCATGCCCGACTCCAGACAGCGCTGTTTCTCTTCCGCCAGCGCGTTCGCCGTTACGCCCACGACAGGCAGCGTCAGGCCAAGCTGTCGGATGCGCTGCGTCAGCCGGTAGCCGTCCATGTTAGGCATGTTGACGTCGCTCAGCACGATATCAATATGATTTTTACTCAGCACATTCAGCGCATCCACGCCGTCATTGGCGGTTTTGCACTGGTAGCCCAGCGATCCAAGCTGGTCAGCCAGCAGGCGGCGGTTAATCGGATGGTCATCCACCACCAGAATCATCATATCGTCATTCACTGACGCCAGACCTTCCGGTGACGGCAGCGCGACTGCACCGTCGTTCTCTTCCAGCTCGACTTTATAGATACGGGCCAGCAGGCTCAACAGCTCATGCGGCGTTGCGACGCTGTGCACCCATTCCCCCGGCGCACGTTCAACCGGTATGCCAATGTGGCGACGGCAGAAGAGCACCGTTCCTCTCCCCTGCCACGGCTGTTCCGGCATCTCGTCGGCGATGAGCACATCGTCCACGTCCGGCGTCTGGCCTTCATAGCGGCAGACCCTCACGCCGCTATGGGCGAGCAACGCCGTCAGATAGTCATTCAGCGAGGCATTATTGACCGCCAGCCAGCAGCGCTTATCGTTCAGCCCGTCAACCGTGGCTTTTGTCGGATACTGCGCCGAATAGAGCGGAATGCGGATGGTGAACTGGCTGCCCATGCCGGGCTCGGTATCCACGGAAATGTCACCGTCCATCATGCTGACGAGCTTCTCGCAAATCGCCAGCCCCAGACCGGTGCCCTGGAAGTTACGCTGCACGCCGGTGCCGACCTGGAAGAACGGATCGAACAGACGCACCACCTCCTTGGCCGGTATGCCCACCCCCGTGTCGCGCACGCGGATGCTGAGATAATCTCCCGCCCGGCAGACGTGTAGCACAATGCAGCCGATATCGGTGAATTTGATGGCATTGCTGAGCAGGTTAGAGATGACCTGCTGCAGGCGCATCGGGTCGCCGTGCAGCGTCAGCGGCACGTCCGGTTCAATGAAGCAGTAGAGCCCCAGCTGTTTACGCACCACCAGCGGCAGATAGTTGGCGCTGATGTGGTTCATGACCTCACGCGGCGAAAACTCACGCGGCTCGATTTTCAGCTGCTCAGACTCAATTTTAGAGAAGTCGAGAATATCGCTGATGATCTTCAGCAGCAGGCTGGAGGAGTTGTTCATCGCCGTTACCAGCCGGTCGACGCCTTTCGGCAATTCCTTCGTCTGCAGCAGATCGAGGTTACCGATAATCCCGTACAGCGGCGTACGCAGCTCGTGACTGACGGTAGCCAGGAACATGGATTTCGACTGGCTGGCCTGCTCCGCGGCCTGCGCCATCTCCTGCAGCGACTCTTCCATCTTCACGCGCGCGGAGACATCCACCAGCACGCAAATCGCTACGTTTTCATTGCGATAGCGGGAATGAACAAAGCTGATCTGCAGGTTAGTGTGGGTGCTGGTGAGCACGTCGACAAAGTTCACCTGCTGGCCGCAGATGATTTGCGTCAGCCTTTGCCGGTCCTCGTGCGTCAGCATGTTCAGGTAGTTGTGCGCCAGCTCGTTACTCAGGATGTTGGTCCCGTCCTGGGTACGAAGAATGCAGATCCCCACCGGAGCCGAGGCGACAATCTTGCGGTTGAACTGCTCGTGCTCCTCCAGACGCTGGGCGTCACTTTCGGCGGGAATAAAGATTCTCCGCTCATACATGCGCGCCAGCGTAAACAGCGCCCCGCCCACCAGCAGGTTCAGCAGGATCGCATTCATAATAAGAATGCGTATCCGCTCAAGGACCATATCCACCGGCAGCGAGTAAACAATGCTCAGCGACGATGGCGGCAGGCTTTTTTTCAGCACCAGCTCGCGGAAGCCGGAGGTGTAGCCAAACCATGAGCGTTCCTGCATCCAGTGCGGATCGACGTTCAAACTTTTATCCGGCCCGGCGAGAGAGATCAGCTGATGCCCGTTTTCATCCAGAATGGTCACGCCCATCGGCAGGCTGCCCGGCGTGAAGAAGTTTTCCATGCGGATGGTCTGTTCAATCCCCAGCAGCGCCTGCAGACGATTGCCCAGGTAGACCGGCGTCAGCGCGTAGAAATAGCCTACGCCCATGCGCGGCCCCTGGCTAATCCAGAAGATGTTGTTCCCGCGCTCGTCCTGCGGCGCATTGCGATATTTCACAATACGCTCGTGCAGGCTTTTCAGCGCATCATCGCGCTCGACGGGCACATCGCGCAGGCCAAAGTCAGCCATGCAGAGGTTTTCACTGCCAATCAGGAATACGCGGTTGAGATCGTAGGCGGCGGAGAAGTTGTCGCGCCAGTAGCGCATAAACCAGGCGAGAGATTCCAGCGACCCGCGCCAGGTGCTGCTCATGGTGGAGCAATCCGAGTCCGGGAACAGCGGCTGGAAGTCCGGCACTTCGGTTTTGTCATTGCGCCCGCGCAGGGCAAGGATACCGTTTTCTGCCGTCAGCCGATTTTCGGCAATATACTTCAGCTCCTTCATCACGTCAGACGTTCGCTGAATGTAGCGCTGGGCCTGATCGGAGCTTAAATTAAACTCCTGGCGGATCTCCGCTTCTTTCTGGTTCAGCGCATTGACGATGTAAAACACCGACAGCAAGGCCACCAGCAGCCAAAGCAGGAGCGCCAGCGCCCGGAACAGATAGCGAGAAACTTTCAGCGTGGTACGAAAGGAGACGAGGTATTTCAAAGGGGCGAGGCTCCGCCGTCGGGGTCAAAAGAATGTGGTTAAGGTAGCGGTAAACGCGGCTTGTCGCAACGTTCACGTATCTGCATCTGCAAAAGAAAAGGGCCGGAATCCGGCCCTTTATGCGTCAGAAGAGATTACTCGTCAGCGTCATCCGCTGCGTCGTCGTCGCTCTCTGCTTCCGGTGCGATTTCATCATCACCTTCCGCGACGCTGCCGTCGATGGAATCGAGCTCTTCGTCGTCCACCGGCTCAGCAACGCGCTGCAGACCGACCACGTTTTCATCTTCCGCCGTACGGATGAGGATAACGCCCTGGGTGTTACGGCCCACCACGCTGATCTCGGATACGCGCGTACGCACCAGCGTACCGGCATCGGTGATCATCATGATCTGGTCGGCATCGTCCACCTGCACCGCGCCCACAACGGACCCGTTGCGCTCGGTAACCTTGATGGAGATAACGCCCTGCGTGCCGCGTGACTTGGTCGGGTATTCGCTTTCCGCCGTACGTTTACCGTAGCCGTTCTGGGTGACGGTCAGGATTGCGCCTTCGCCACGTGGAACGATCAGGGAAACAACGGAGTCTTCACCCGCCAGCTTAATACCGCGCACGCCGGTCGCCGTACGACCCATTGCGCGCACGGCGTTCTCTTTGAAGCGCACCACTTTACCGGCCGCAGAGAACAGCATCACTTCATCAGAACCGGAGGTCAGATCCACACCGATCAGCTCGTCGCCTTCGTTCAGGTTCACCGCGATAATCCCGGCGGAACGCGGACGGCTGAACTCGGTCAGCGCGGTTTTCTTCACGGTACCGCTGGCGGTCGCCATAAAGACGTTCACGCCCTCTTCGTACTCGCGTACCGGCAGGATGGCGGTGATACGTTCGTTCGCTTCCAGCGGCAACAGGTTGACGATTGGACGACCGCGCGCACCGCGGCTCGCTTCCGGCAGCTGATAGACCTTCATCCAGTACAGACGGCCACGGCTGGAGAAGCAGAGGATCGTATCGTGGGTGTTAGCCACCAGCAGACGGTCAATGAAGTCTTCTTCTTTAATACGTGCCGCAGATTTACCTTTACCGCCACGACGCTGTGCTTCGTAGTCGGTCAGAGGCTGATACTTCACGTAGCCCTGGTGAGACAGGGTCACTACCACGTCTTCGCGGTTGATCAGATCTTCAATGTTGATATCAGAGCTGTTCGCGGTGATTTCGGTGCGGCGCTCGTCGCCGAACTGATCGCGGACCAGCTCAAGCTCTTCGCGGATCACTTCCATCAGGCGCTCGGCGCTACCCAGGATGTGCAGCAGCTCAGCAATTTGCTCCAGCAGCTCCTTGTACTCGTCGAGCAGTTTTTCATGCTCAAGGCCGGTCAGCTTCTGCAGGCGCAGATCCAGAATCGCCTGGGCCTGCTGTTCAGTCAGGTAGTACTGACCGTCACGCACGCCGAATTCAGGCTCGAGCCACTCAGGACGCGCGGCGTCGTCGCCCGCACGTTCCAGCATCGCCGCCACGTTGCCCAGATCCCACGGACGCGCAACCAGCGACGCTTTCGCTTCTGCCGGCGTCGGCGCACGACGGATCAGCTCGATGATCGGGTCGATGTTGGCCAGCGCAACGGCCAGTGCTTCAAGGATATGAGCGCGATCGCGCGCTTTGCGCAGTTCGAAGATGGTACGACGGGTCACCACTTCGCGGCGGTGACGCACAAACGCGCTCAGGATCTCTTTCAGGTTCATGATCTTCGGCTGACCATGGTGCAGCGCAACCATGTTGATACCGAAGGAGACCTGAAGCTGAGTCTGGGAGTACAGGTTGTTCAGCACAACCTCACCCACCGCGTCGCGCTTGATTTCAATCACGATGCGCATACCGTCTTTGTCAGACTCGTCACGCAGCGCGCTGATGCCTTCAACGCGTTTCTCTTTTACCAGCTCGGCGATTTTTTCAATCAGACGCGCTTTGTTCACCTGATACGGGATCTCGTGAACAATGATAGTTTCACGGCCGGTTTTGGCGTCCGCTTCCACTTCGGCGCGAGCACGGATGTAAATCTTGCCACGACCGGTGCGGTACGCTTCTTCAATGCCGCGACGACCGTTGATGATCGCCGCCGTCGGGAAGTCCGGGCCCGGGATGTGTTCCATCAGCCCTTCAATGCTGATGTCTTCATCGTCGATATAGGCCAGGCAGCCGTTGATCACTTCTGTGATGTTGTGCGGCGGAATGTTGGTCGCCATACCCACGGCGATACCGGACGAGCCGTTCACCAGCAGGTTAGGGATCTTCGTTGGCATAACGTCAGGAATTTTTTCCGTGCCGTCGTAGTTATCAACGAAATCAACCGTCTCTTTTTCCAGGTCGGCCATCAGTTCATGGGCAATCTTCGCCAGACGGATTTCCGTATAACGCATTGCCGCGGCGGAGTCGCCGTCGATAGAACCAAAGTTACCCTGACCATCTACCAGCATGTAACGCAGCGAGAACGGCTGCGCCATACGGACAATGGTGTCGTACACCGCGGAATCACCATGGGGATGGTATTTACCGATTACGTCACCAACGACACGGGCAGATTTTTTGTAGGCTTTATTCCAGTCATTGCCCAATACGTTCATGGCGTATAGTACGCGACGGTGTACCGGCTTCAGGCCATCGCGGACGTCCGGCAGCGCACGGCCAACAATGACCGACATCGCATAGTCCAGATAGGAGCTTTTCAGCTCTTCCTCGATGTTAACCGGTGTAATTTCTCTCGCAAGGTCGCTCATCTAACCGCTATCCCTCTACTGTATCCCGGATTCAAAGGTCGCAAATTATAACACAGCCGCGGTGATACAGGTAAACCTATACGCTTTATTCACAGGGATTGCCTGATATACTCATTTGTCTTGCTAAATAAGGAGTAAAAGCGCCCATGAATGCCGAAAAATCCCCGGTGGCACACAACGTTGACCACGAAGAGATTGCCAAATTTGAAGCGGTGGCGTCCCGCTGGTGGGATCTCGAAGGTGAGTTCAAACCGCTGCATCGCATTAACCCGCTGCGTCTGGGCTATATCGCGGAGCGTTCCGGCGGTCTGTTCGGTAAGAAAGTGCTCGACGTCGGCTGCGGCGGCGGCATCCTGGCGGAGAGCATGGCGCGCGAAGGGGCCACCGTCACCGGCCTGGACATGGGCTTCGAGCCTCTACAGGTTGCCCGTCTTCATGCGCTGGAGTCCGGTATACAGGTGGAATATGTGCAGGAAACCGTGGAAGAGCACGCGGCAAAACATGCCCACCAGTATGATGTGGTGACCTGCATGGAGATGCTGGAGCACGTTCCGGATCCGCAGTCGGTGGTAAACGCCTGTGCAAAACTGGTGAAGCCGGGCGGCCAGGTCTTCTTCTCGACAATTAACCGCAACGGTAAAGCCTGGCTGATGGCCGTGGTCGGCGCAGAATATGTGCTGCGCATGGTGCCGAAAGGGACGCACGACGTGAAGAAGTTTATCAAGCCTGCTGAACTGCTGGGCTGGGTTGACCAGACGTGGCTTAAGGAGCAGCACATCACGGGCCTGCACTACAACCCGCTAACGGATAAATTCAAACTTGCCCCGGGCGTGGATGTTAACTATATGTTGCATACAACCGCCAAAAACGACTAACGTCATCCGTTATTCTTATAATGATTGCGCGACATCATGTTGCGCAATTCTGACCTCCCGTTGAAGAAATCAGCACTCGATCAAATTTTGAATTTTTTTTCTAAATTATTGACATCTCTTCCAGGCCTTACGGTACGAGGACTTACGCTTTTTTACCCTTTCACAACCTCAATTTAACCTCAAAATCAACCCTTGTGCTGAAAAGATTCGATACTAGAATACTCACCATATAGCGTTTTTCTTATCGCAAACCCCCTATATGTAGTATTTATCCACAGAGTTAGTCACAAGACGGATCTGTGGATAAGCGGGGGATATTTTTTATTTCACGGACAGGTAAAACCCACATGAATCAGAGTCTGCTGGTGACAAAGCGCGACGGTACTACCGAGCGTATCAATCTGGACAAAATCCATCGAGTTCTCGACTGGGCAGCAGAAGGACTGAATAACGTATCTATATCCCAGGTTGAACTGCGTTCTCACATTCAGTTCTACGACGGCATCAAAACGTCTGATATCCACGAAACCATTATCAAAGCAGCGGCGGATCTGATCTCCCGCGACGCACCGGATTATCAGTACCTCGCTGCGCGTCTGGCGATTTTCCACCTGCGTAAGAAAGCCTACGGCCAGTTCGAGCCGCCGAAGCTTTACGATCACGTGGTGAAAATGGTTGAGCTGGGCAAATACGACACGCATCTGCTGGAAGACTATACGGAAGAAGAGTTCGAGCAGATGAACGGGTTTATCGATCACTGGCGCGACATGAACTTCTCCTACGCGGCGGTGAAGCAGCTCGAAGGCAAATACCTGGTTCAGAACCGTGTGACCGGTGAGATCTACGAAAGCGCCCAGTTCCTCTATATTCTGGTGGCTGCCTGCCTGTTCTCAAACTACCCGCGCGACACCCGTCTGGACTACGTGAAGCGTTTCTACGATGCGGTATCGACGTTCAAAATTTCTCTGCCAACGCCGATCATGTCTGGCGTGCGCACTCCTACCCGTCAGTTCAGCTCCTGCGTACTGATCGAGTGTGGTGACAGCCTGGATTCCATCAACGCCACCTCCAGCGCCATCGTGAAATACGTCTCGCAGCGTGCCGGTATCGGCATCAACGCCGGTCGCATCCGCGCGCTGGGCAGCCCGATTCGCGGCGGTGAAGCGTTCCACACCGGCTGTATCCCGTTCTATAAGCACTTCCAGACGGCGGTAAAATCCTGCTCTCAGGGCGGCGTGCGCGGCGGCGCAGCGACCCTGTTCTACCCAATGTGGCACCTGGAAGTGGAAAGCCTGCTGGTACTGAAAAACAACCGCGGCGTGGAAGGCAACCGCGTGCGTCACATGGACTACGGCGTGCAGATCAACAAGCTGATGTACACCCGTCTGCTGAAAGGGGAAGACATCACCCTGTTCAGCCCGTCCGACGTCCCGGGCCTGTACGACGCGTTCTTCGCCGATCAGGACGAGTTCGAGCGTCTGTACACCAAATATGAAAAAGACGACAGCATCCGTAAACAGCGCCTGAAGGCGGTAGACCTGTTCTCCCTGATGATGCAGGAGCGCGCCTCTACCGGCCGTATCTACATCCAGAACGTTGACCACTGCAACACCCATAGCCCGTTTGATCCGGCGGTTGCGCCAGTGCGCCAGTCTAACCTGTGCCTGGAGATCGCCCTGCCAACCAAACCGCTGGAAGACGTGAACGACGAAAACGGCGAAATCGCCCTGTGTACGCTCTCCGCGTTCAACCTGGGTGCGATTAAGAGCCTGGACGAGCTGGAAGAGCTGGCCGTGCTGGCGGTACGTGCGCTGGATGCCCTGCTGGACTACCAGGATTACCCAATCCCGGCCGCTAAACGCGGCGCAATGGGCCGTCGTACCCTGGGTATCGGCGTGATCAACTTCGCCTACTGGCTGGCGAAAAACGGCAAGCGTTACTCCGACGGCAGCGCTAACAACCTGACGCACCAGACGTTCGAAGCGATTCAGTACTACCTGATGAAAGCCTCTAACGAGCTGGCGAAAGAGCAAGGCGCGTGCCCGTGGTTCAACGAAACCACCTATGCAAAAGGCATTCTGCCGATCGACACCTATAAGAAAGACCTGGATGCGATCGTCAGCGAGCCGCTGCACCTGGACTGGGAAGGCCTGCGCGAGTCCATCAAAACGCACGGCCTGCGTAACTCCACGCTCTCTGCCCTGATGCCGTCCGAGACCTCTTCGCAGATCTCCAACGCCACCAACGGCATCGAGCCACCGCGCGGCCACGTCAGCATTAAAGCGTCGAAAGACGGCGTGCTGCGTCAGGTGGTGCCGGATTACGAAACGCTGGGCAACAACTACGAGCTGCTGTGGGAGATGCCAAACAACGACGGCTACCTGCAGCTGGTGGGTATCATGCAGAAGTTTATCGACCAGTCGATCTCTGCCAATACTAACTACGACCCGACGCGCTTCCCGTCCGGCAAGGTACCAATGCAGCAGCTGTTGAAAGACCTGCTGACCGCCTACAAATTTGGCGTGAAAACGCTGTACTATCACAACACCCGTGACGGTGCAGAAGACGCGCAGGACGACCTGGTACCGTCAATTCAGGACGATGGCTGCGAAAGCGGCGCATGTAAGATCTAATGAAGGGCGGGGATATCCCCGCCTTTATTTCGTAAGACAGGACACACTCATGGCATATACCACCTTTTCACAGACGAAAAACGACCAGCTCAAAGAGCCAATGTTCTTCGGCCAGCCGGTCAACGTGGCACGCTACGATCAGCAAAAATATGACATCTTCGAAAAGCTGATTGAAAAGCAACTCTCCTTCTTCTGGCGTCCGGAAGAAGTTGACGTTTCCCGCGACCGTATTGATTACCAGTCGCTGCCGGATCACGAAAAGCATATTTTCATCAGCAATCTGAAGTACCAGACGCTGCTGGACTCCATTCAGGGCCGTAGCCCGAACGTGGCGCTGTTGCCGCTGATCTCGATTCCTGAGCTGGAAACCTGGGTGGAAACCTGGGCGTTCTCTGAGACGATCCACTCCCGCTCTTACACCCACATCATCCGCAACATCGTGAACGATCCGGCGGTGGTGTTTGACGATATCGTCACTAACGAGCAGATCCAGAAGCGCGCGGAAGGCATTGCGCACTACTACGACGAGCTGATCGAGATGACCAGCTACTGGCATCTGTTGGGCGAAGGCACCCACAGCGTGAACGGCAAAACCGTTACCGTGAACCTGCGCGCGCTGAAAAAGCAGCTGTACCTCTGCCTGATGAGCGTTAACGCCCTGGAAGCGATCCGCTTCTACGTGAGCTTCGCCTGCTCCTTCGCCTTTGCCGAGCGCAAGCTGATGGAAGGCAACGCCAAAATCATCCGTCTGATCGCTCGTGACGAAGCCCTGCACCTGACCGGCACCCAGCACATGCTGAACCTGCTGCGCAGCGGTACGGACGACCCGGAGATGGCGGAAATCGCTGAAGAGTGCAAGCAGGAGTGCTACGACCTGTTCGTGCTGGCGGCTCAGCAGGAGAAAGAGTGGGCAGACTACCTGTTCCGCGACGGTTCCATGATTGGTCTGAACAAAGATATTCTGTGCCAGTACGTGGAGTACATCACCAACATCCGCATGCAGGCGGTTGGTCTGGACCTGCCGTTCCAGACGCGCTCTAACCCGATTCCGTGGATCAACACCTGGCTGGTATCCGATAACGTGCAGGTTGCGCCGCAGGAAGTGGAAGTTAGCTCTTATCTGGTCGGTCAGATTGATTCTGAAGTCAACACCGACGACCTGAGCGACTTCCAGCTCTGATGACGCGCGTAACGCTGAGCCTTTCTGGCACCGAAGTGCTGTGCCAGGAAGAGCATCCTTCCCTGCTGGTGGCGCTTGAAGCGCATCAGGTGGAGGTAGAGTACCAGTGTCGTGAAGGCTATTGCGGCTCCTGCCGCTGCCGTCTGGTCGCAGGCCAGGTGGACTGGCTGACCGAACCGCTGGCCTTTATCAGTGAAGGGGAAATTTTGCCCTGCTGCTGCCGGGCAAAAGGCGATATTGAGATCGAGATGTAAAAAAGGGCCTTACGGCCCTTTTTCTATTTTAAGAACGTCACCGCTTTATCCGGGAAATCCGTAAACAGCCCGTCCACGTCCGCCTGCTTATACAACACCTCGTAAAGCTGATTCACATCGGTGGCATATGGCGGCAGCTGGTCGGCACGCACCGTGTACGGATGCACCTGCATCTTGCTGGCGTGCGCCTCTTTCACCATCGCCGTCAGCTTCACGTGGCCAGGCGTTGAGCCTTCCGCCACCAGCATGTGATAATCCGGCCCGATGCCGTCAGCGTACTGCGCAATCTGCTTCATCGCGCCCGGCTTGAACATCCAGTCGTAGCTGTAGTTCACCCACTTCCCGTCCGGCTGTTTCTCCTGGGTTTCGTTCCAGTCGGTGTAGGCAATCAGCTGCACCAGATTGAGATCCATCCCCATCTTCGGCTCCAGCTCGGTTTTGATGCGCTTCAGCTCGGCTGCGTCAAAACACTGCAGGTAAACTTTGTCCTTCTTGCTGGTGTAGCCGTACTGTTTCAGCACCTCCAGCGTCTTCGCGGCAATGTCCTTCCCTTCCTGATGGTGGAACCACGGCGCTTTGATTTCCGGGTAGATACCGATGTTTTTACCGGTGGAGTGGTTCAGCCCCTGAACAAACTCAATCTCTTCCTGGAAGGTATGGATCCGGAAGTCAGATTTGCCCATCGGGAAACGTCCCGGGTAGACCTGCACCTTCTTGCCGTTTTCAATCTCAAAGCCTTCGGTAAACTTCAGAGAGCGAATTTCATCCAGGGTAAAGTCGATGGCGTAGTAACGACCGTCTTTGCGCGCGCGGTCCGGGAAACGCTCCGCCACGTCCGTCACGCGGTCAAGATAGTGGTCATGCAGGACGATCAGCTGGTCGTCCTTCGTCATCACCAGATCCTGCTCCAGATAATCCGCGCCCTGGGCATAGGCCATCGCTTTCGCCGGCAGCGTATGCTCCGGCAGATAGCCGCTGGCACCGCGGTGGGCGATAACGATTTTATCCGCCGCCAGGGCAGAGCCTGTCATCAGGCCTGCCAGCAGCAGGCCGGTGGTTAATGGAGTTAATTTCATCGCAATGCTCCTTATTGACGACGCGCCAGCACTTCCGCGTGGTGACGTTTCTCGCCGATCATCACAACAACCAGCAGCAGAACCGCCAGCACGCTGCCGCCGATCATCACCATAAAGCCGCCGTCCCAGCCGAAGAAGTCAACGGTGTAGCCCACGATAGCGCTCGCCGCGACGGAACCGCCGAGGTAGCCAAACAGACCGGTAAAGCCTGCCGCCGTGCCCGCCGCTTTTTTCGGCGCCAGCTCAAGCGCGTGCAGACCGATCAGCATCACCGGGCCGTAAATCAGGAAGCCGATAACGATCATACAGGCCATGTCTACTGATGGGTTACCCGGCGGGTTAAGCCAGTAAACGACAGTCGCGATGGTCACCAGGGTCATAAAGAACACGCCCGTTGCGCCGCGGTTGCCTTTAAACACTTTGTCCGACATCCAGCCGCAAATCAGCGTGCCCGGGATCCCGGCGTATTCGTACAGGAAGTACGCCCAGGAGGATTTATCCAGCGCGAAATGCTTCACCTCTTTCAGGTAGGTCGGGGACCAGTCAAGGATGCCGTAGCGCAGCAGGTATACGAACACGTTCGCCACCGCGATGTACCACAGCAGTTTGTTCGGCAGCACGTACTTCATGAAGATCTGTTTCGCGGTCAGCTCTTCTTCGTGCTTCTCGCTGTAGTCATCCGGATAGTCGTTTTTGTACTCTTCGATTGGCGGCAGCCCGCAGGACTGCGGCGTGTCGCGCATCAGGGCGAAGGCAATAATCGCCACCAGAATAGCACCAAAGGCAGGCATGTAGAGCGCCGCGTGCCAGTCGTTGAACCAGGCCATCCCCAGCAGGAACAGCAGAGGTGGAAGCCCGCCCCCGACGTTATGCGCGCAGTTCCACACCGACACAATGCCGCCACGCTCCTTCTGCGACCACCAGTGCACCATGGTACGTCCGCACGGCGGCCACCCCATCCCCTGGAACCAGCCGCAGAGGAACAGCAGCACGAACATGATGGCAATGCTGGACGTCGCCCACGGCACAAAGCCCATGAACAGCATGACTGCTGCCGCGAGGATCAGACCGGCGGGCAGGAACACGCGCGGATTCGAGCGGTCCGACACGGAACCCATGATGAATTTGGAAAAACCGTAGGCGATGGAGATCCCCGACAGCGCGAAGCCCAGGTCGCCGCGAGAGAAGCCCTGCTCCACCAGATACGGCATGGCGAGCGCAAAGTTTTTACGTACAAGATAGTACGCCGCATACCCGAAGAAGATCCCGAGGAAGATTTGCCAACGCAGACGGCGGTAGAGAGGATCGATCTCTGCCTCTGGCAGTCGCGCCCGATGCGGCGCAGGTTTGAAGATACTGAGCATAACAGCCTCCGTGGCCTTTCAAAAAATGACCAGGCATCTCGCGCCCGGTTACAGAGGCGGGGATGTTAAAAAAACATGCGGTTTGTTACTGTGAATCAACGCACAGATTGTTACAGAAATATGACAGAATGCGCAAAAAAGCGCATGAAATCACGTTTCAGTTTCGAATTTCGCGCGTTTATGTTCGAAATCAAACAAACCACACGATCTATGTGGCTAAATGCTAAAAAACGAACATAGAGGAAAGGCAATGACAATTCACGATCCACGCTACAGCGATGTGATTATCATTGGCGGTGGCGCAACCGGCGCCGGCATCGCACGCGACTGCGCCCTTCGCGGCTTAAGCGTCACGCTTCTGGAGCGCCACGATATCGCCACCGGCGCGACGGGGCGTAACCACGGCCTGCTGCACAGCGGCGCGCGGTATGCGGTCACCGACGGTGAATCCGCGCGCGAATGTATCGCTGAAAACCAGATCCTCAAGCGTATCGCCCGACACTGCATAGAGCCGACCGACGGCCTCTTTATTACCCTTCCCGAAGATGACCTCGCCTTTCAGTCAACCTTTATAACCGCCTGTACTGCAGCGGGCATTCAGGCTGAGTCTATGGATCCGGCGCTGGCCCGGCGGCTGGAGCCGTCGGTGAACCCGACGCTGATCGGCGCGGTGAAGGTGCCTGACGGCACCGTCGATCCGTTCCGCCTGACCGCCGCCAACATGCTGGACGCCCGCGAGCATGGCGCGCGCATTCTGACCGGACATGAAGTGACCGGGCTTATCCGCGAGGGTCATCGCATCTGCGGCGTGCGGGTGTTTGATACGCAGTATAACGAGCACAGCGAGCTGCACGCCGCCGTGGTGGTCAACGCGGCGGGGATCTGGGGCCAGCGCATCGCAGAATACGCCGATTTATCCATCCGCATGTTCCCGGCCAAAGGTTCGCTGCTGATCCTTGATCACCGCATCAATAACCACGTCATCAACCGCTGCCGCAAACCGTCTGACGCCGACATTCTGGTGCCGGGCGACACCATTTCGCTCATCGGTACGACGTCAACGCACGTTGACTACAGCGACATTGACGTCAACCGGGTCACCGCCGAAGAAGTGGATATTCTGCTGCGCGAAGGGGAAAAGCTGGCGCCGGTGATGGCGCAGACGCGTATTCTGCGCGCCTACGCGGGCGTGCGTCCCCTTGTCGCCAGCGATAACGATCCGAGCGGACGTAACGTCAGCCGGGGCATCGTGCTGCTCGATCACGCCGAGCGCGACGGCATGGACGGGTTTATCACCATTACCGGCGGCAAGCTGATGACCTACCGGCTGATGGCCGAGTGGGCGACCGATGCCGTCTGCCGCAAGCTCGGAAATACCGAACCGTGCGTTACCGCAGAACAGCCGCTGCCGGGATCGCGCCAGTCTACCGAAAAAACGCTGCAAAAAATCATCTCCCTGCCCGCGCCGCTGCGCGGTTCGGCCATCTACCGCCACGGCGACAGGACGCCGCAGTGGCTCGGTGAAGGACGACTGAGCCGCAGCCTGGTGTGCGAGTGCGAAGCCGTTACCGCAGGCGAAGTGCAGTACGCGGTAGAGAACCTGACGGTCAACAGCCTGTTGGATCTCCGTCGCCGCACCCGGGTCGGAATGGGGACCTGTCAGGGCGAACTGTGCGCCTGTCGTGCCGCCGGACTGCTGCAGCGTTTTCATACCACCACCGCCACCCAGTCGCTCGATCAGCTCAGCGCGTTTTTGAACGAGCGCTGGAAAGGCATTCAGCCTGTCGCCTGGGGCGATGCTCTGCGCGAAAGCGAATTTACCCGCTGGGTCTATCAGGGACTTTGCGGCCTGGAGAAGGAGCAACACGATGAAATTTGATACCGTAATCGTCGGCGGCGGGCTGGCAGGCTTGCTCTGCGGCATCAAACTCACGAAGCAGGGGCTGCGCTGCGCCATTATCACCCGTGGCCAGAGCGCCCTGCACTTCTCGTCGGGATCGCTGGATCTGGTGGACGAAGCGTACCGCGACAGGCTGCCGCCGGAGCACCCCTATCACCTGGTTGGCGCGCAGCATATTGACCGCTTTGCGCTGGAAGCCGAAGCGCTGCTGGCGGGCTGCGGCGCGCGTCTGAAGGGAAGCGCCAGGCAAAATCACCAGCGCATCACGCCGCTCGGCACCCTGCGCTCCGCGTGGCTCAGCCCGGAGGAAGTCCCCGTAGCCCCCGTCAACGCGGGACGAGTGCGGGTGGTGGGTATTAGCGGCTTTCTGGATTTTCAACCCCATCTCGCTGCGGCCTCGCTCTGTCGCCAGGGCATCAACGCCGACACGGCAGAAATAGAGCTGCCCGAGCTGGATATCCTGCGCGATAACCCGAGCGAGTTTCGCGCGGTGAATATCGCCCGTTTTCTGGATAACGAGGACAAATGGCCGCTGCTGTATGACGCGCTCAGGCCGCTCGGTGAAACCTGCGATGCCCTGTTAATGCCCGCCTGCTTTGGTTTAAACGACAACCGGCTCTGGCGCTGGCTCTCGGATCGTCTGCCCTGCACGCTCGGTTTACTGCCGACGCTTCCCCCTTCCGTACCCGGCATTCGTCTGCACACCCAGCTTCAGCGCCAGTTTGTTGCGCAGGGCGGCGTGTGGATGGCGGGTGACGAGGTGAAAAAAATCACCCTGACCGACGGCGCGGTGAGCGAAATCTGGACGCGCAACCATGAGGATATTCCGCTTCGCGCCCGCTATACGGTGCTGGCGAGCGGAAGCTTTTTCAGCAACGGGCTGCTGAGCAGCCGGGAGGGCATCCGGGAAGCGATTATGGGGCTGGATGTGCGGCAAACCGCTTCCCGCGCGGACTGGTATCAGTGTGATTTCTTCACGCCGCAGCCCTGGCAGCAGTTTGGCGTAATTGTCGATAACCGGCTACATCCGCAGCTTTCCGGTATACCCGTCGGTAATCTTTTTGCCATCGGCTCGCTGCTGGGCGGATACGATCCGATCCCCCAGGGATGCGGCGGCGGGGTTTGCGCCGTCACGGCGCTGTATGTAGCCGAGCAGATTATCCAGCACGTGGAGGCTGAACAATGAACGATACCCGTTTCGAAAGCTGCATTAAATGCACGGTCTGTACCACCGTCTGCCCGGTCAGCGGCGTAAACCCGCGCTACCCTGGGCCAAAGCAGGCCGGGCCGGACGGTGAGCGCCTGCGCCTGAAGGACGGCAGGCTGTACGACGAGGCGCTGAAATACTGCATCAACTGCAAGCGCTGCGAGGTCGCCTGCCCGTCGGACGTGAAAATCGGCGACATCATCCAGCGCGCCCGGGCGCGTTACAGCACGCAAAAGCCGACACTGCGCGATGCGATCCTGAGCCATACCGATCTGATGGGCAGCGTCTCCACGCCGTTTGCCCCGCTGGTGAATGCCGCAACCTCACTCAAGCCGGTGCGTCAGCTGCTGGATGCCACGCTTAAAATAGACCATCACCGCAGCCTGCCAAAATATTCTCACGGCACCTTCCGTCGCTGGTATAAAACCGTCGCGGAGCAGCAGGCGCAGTACGACGATCGGGTAGCCTTTTTCCACGGCTGCTATGTGAACTACAACCACCCGCAGCTGGGAAAAGACCTGCTGAAGGTGCTGAACGCCATGGGAACCGGCGTACAGCTGCTTAGCAAAGAGAAGTGCTGCGGCGTGCCGCTGATTGCCAACGGGTTTACCGATAAAGCGCGCAAGCAGGCCAAAAGCAACGTCACCTCCCTGCGCGAAGCGATTGTCGATAAAGGCATGCCGGTGCTGGCGACGTCGTCCACCTGCACCTTCACCCTGCGCGATGAGTATCCGCACCTGCTGGACGTGGATAACGCCGGACTGCGCGAGCACATCGAGCTGGCGACGCGCTTCCTCTGGCGCAAGCTGGACAGCGGAAAGACGTTGCCGCTGGGAACATTGCCGCTGAAGGTGGTCTATCACACCCCGTGTCATATGGAGAAAATGGGCTGGTCGCTCTATACGCTGGAGCTGCTGCGGTTAATTCCGGGGCTGGAGCTGACGGTGCTGGATTCGCGCTGCTGCGGCATCGCAGGCACCTACGGCTTTAAGCGTGAAAACTACGAAACCTCGCAGGCAATTGGCGCCCCGCTGTTCCGCCAGATTGAAGAGAGCGGCGCGGATATCGTGGTGACGGACTGCGAAACCTGTAAATGGCAGATTGAGATGTCCACCAGCAAGCGCTGCGAACATCCGATTACCCTGCTGGCGAAAGCGCTGGGCTGAACGTTGCCGGGGCGAAAGGCCCCGGCACAGGCATTACTCAACGAACAGCGACTCGACAACGTTAATCCAGCCGTGCTCGCTGGCGACCTCTTTGCCGTTCAGCCAGCGGCGCAGCATATTCAGCGCCATCATGGCGCACACCTCCTGACGCACCGCCAGGCTGTGGCGGGTGATGCTCATTTTTACCCGCAGCGCCCAGGTGCCTTCCGGCGTCGCCAGCGCGAAGTTGAGGTAATCCTCATCCAGCCCGCCGACAAACAGCGCCAGACCGGCAAAATGCTTCACCCTTCTTTCGGAAGCCCAGCGGGCGGTTTGCGCCAGGGTCTCCTGCTGAAACGGCACCACTTCGCTGGCGAGCAGCGGCGCGTTGACGCGCGACAATTGCAGCGCCAGCAGGCCACCGGTGAACTGCTCGCTTAAGGTCACGCTGAGCTGGCGAGTCTGCAGATGTTTTGCAATCTGCTCAGGCAACCCTTCCGTCCCTTCAAAAATCAGGCTTTCGCCCGCCACGCGCTGCACCTCAGGCCACAGGGCCAGCATCGCCTCTTTCTGCGTGGCCGGTCCTGTTAATTTGAGTTCAATGATCGGCATAGAGGAGCGATAGCCCATGGAGACGCCCGGCGGCAGCGGAAGGTGGTCAAGGCTCTGGGCCAGATCGCTTTCCGAGCGGCCAAAGGTGGTCAGGCGCAGGCACAGCGGAGGTTCAGGCAGGGTAAAACGGTCGCGAAGGCGCGGCAGGATCTGCTGCTCGACCATTACCTTAAATTCGGAGGGCACGCCCGGCGTGAAGAACATCAGGCAGCGGTTCAGCTGTATGGCAAACCCGCAGGCGGTACCGACCGGGTTATCAACCAGCTCGGCGCTGGCGGGAATTTCAGCCTGCTTGCGGTTGCTGGGAGCCATAACGCGTCCACGTTCGGAGAAGAAGCGTTCCATCTGCGAAAGCCACGCCTCGTGCAGCACCAGGCCTTCGCCTTTTGCGGTCGCGGCGGCCAGCGCGCTGAGATCGTCACCGGTGGGGCCGAGCCCGCCGTTCACGATCAGCACGTCGCACTGTTCACTGCGCTCACGCAGAACAGCGACCAGTGACTCCAGATTGTCGCCCACGGTATTGCGGCGCGTTAACGGTAATCCTTGCTCAAAGAAAAGATCGGCAAGCCAGGCAGCATTGGTATCAATAATCTGTCCGTGCAGCACTTCGTCGCCGGTGGATAACATCTCCACGTTAATCATTGTGTTCTCCCGCTTATTTGGTCAAAACACTATAGCGCAAACGCGGGGTGGAGATGAGAGAAACTGGCGCGACGGAACGCCGCGCCGGAACGATTAGAAGCCTGCGCTCACGCCCACGTACGGGCCGTCAGCCAGCGCGTTATCGCGGTTGCCGTCTTTACCGGCCAGATTCAGATAACGGTAGCCCGCTTCGATGGTAATCGGACGCATGATGGTCCAGCGCGCGCCGGCGTTGGCTTCTTCATAGCTGTCGATGCCGCTGGAGAGGGAATCCGGAGAGTAGTAGTACTCGCCAAACAGGCCGAAGCTGTCGCCAATTTTCCACTGCAGACCGCCGCCCACAGCCGCCGCATACCCTTCATCACCGTCATTCGGGTTGGTGTAGATACCTTTACCGCCAACGGTGGCCAGGAATGGGCCAAGAGGAATATTCAGACCGAGGCCGAGGCTTGCCGCGTCGCCGTCGTCATCGTTGTGCGTCCAGCCGCCGGTCATTGCCAGACCGGAGGTCTCAGTACCCATGCCAAAACCGAGGTGGGTATAGTCCTGACCCGCCGAACCATTAATGCTAATGGCGTTAGCCGCCGCAGATACAACCATCAGGCCGAGGCCCAGTAATGCCACTTTTTTCATTGTCGCGATCCTGCATAATTATAGAGAAGTCCCCAAAACCGCGAGATTTTAACCTGAGTCTGCGGGGGATCAAGCACTCTGCGTGCGGCGGGCAGGAAGATTGTAACGATTTGAAACCCCCGGCTTTTTTACGTAAGCAGCAGAAAGCGCATTTTGACGCAAAGGCCACCCAGCGTTTCGCTGCGAGTGAGCTGCAAATGGCTGCGGTGCAGCCGGGCGATATCCCCCGCCAGCGCCAGCCCAATCCCGGAACCGGCGGCGTTCCCGACGTTGTCCAGACGGTGGAAAGGCTGCATCGCCTGGTAGATCTGATCCTCTTCAATGCCGGGGCCGCTGTCCTCAACGCTCAGCTCAACGGCGCCGCCATCCACGCGCAGGAATACGGTCACGGTCCCGCCTGCAGGCGTATATTTAATCGCGTTCTCCAGCAGGTTGGCGCACAGCTCGCCCAGCAGAACGTCATCGCCTTCGATCGTGACCGGCTGCTGTACACCGTCATATCCTAAATCAATCGCCTTGCTCCGCGCCTGCGCCAGCCGGGAAAAGCAGCAGTTCTGCACCACCTGAACCAGATCCACAGGCGTAAAATGACGATCCCCCTGCTCTTTTCCCTTCACCGCTGAAAGCTGCAGCAGCCGCTCGGTGAGCACGATAGTGTCGTCCAGGGTGGCATTCATTGCCCGCAGGCTCTCCTGCCACAGGGCGGGATCCTGACGCGCGAGGGCGACGGAGACCTGGGTTTTAAGCACCGCCAGCGGCGTTTTGAGCTGGTGCGACGCATCCGCGTTAAAGCGTTCCTGACGCGAAAGCACGCCGCGCAGCCGGTCGATATAGCGGTTAAAGGCGACTATCAGCAGCCGGGTCTCCGACCAGGGCAGCAGCTCCGGCAGCGGTGCGAGCAGGCCCGGCTCGCGCCGCACCATCAGTGACGAAAGCTGGCGCATTGGGCGCAGCACGCGGCGCAGCAGCCATGCGGTCAGCACCAGCGTCAGCAGCACCAGCAGCCCCTGTGAAACCCAGGATGAAAAGAGCAGCTGGCTGGCGAGATAGCGGCGGGACTGGAGCGTCTCGGCGACGTAAATCTCTGCCATGCCAAAAACATTATCTTCATTGACGGGCTGCAGCAGGCGCGCCACCCGAATCGCCTGGCCGCGATATTCGGTGTGGTAAAACCAGGCCAGCGCCGGATAGAGCGTGGTGCGCGACGTCGCAGGCGGCATCTTCGGCAGATCGTCATAGCCGGAGATCACCCGTCCGTCGGGGTCGACCACCTTATAGTAGAGCCGGTCGTTCATGTTGAGCTCAAAGCTGTCGAGCACCACCCAGGGCACGTCCACCGCCAGCCTGCCGTTGCGCACCTCCAGCCGCTCGGAGATAGTGCGGGCAGAGGATAACAGCGTGCGATCGTAGGCCTGCGTGGCCGCCTGCAGCGCGCTAACGTAGCTGTTAAAGGCCGACAGTCCCCACAGCAGCAGCAGCGGCAGACCCAGGAAAAGCAACAGCTGCAGATAGAGCGACTGCGGCTTAACCCACCTCATCGCCGCACTCCAGCACGTACCCAAGCCCCCGAAGGGTGGTTATCCGCACGCCGCTGTCGGTCAGCTTCTTACGCAGCCGGTGAATATAGAGATCGATGCTTTCAGGGCTGACGTCGTCGTTCAGGCTGAACACCTGGTCGAAAAGCTGCTGTCGTGAAACCGGACGGGTCCGGCGGTGCATCAGCACTTTCAGCAGGGAGAGCTCCCGCGGCGTCAGGGAAAGCGGTTCATCGCGCAGCAGGAAAAAGCCCTCGTCGTCATACTCCAGCTCCCCAAGGCGCTGACGCTCCTGCGTTCGACCCTCGCTTCGGCGCAACAGGGCGCGCAAACGCGCGTCAAGCTCCTCCAGCTCAAACGGTTTTGGCAGATAGTCATCTGCCCCGGCGTTCAGTCCCTTCACCCGATCCGCCACGTTGCTGCGGGCGGTAAGAAACAGCACCGGCAGCGTTTGCCCCCGTTTTCTGAGGCGGTGGACCACTTCCAGGCCGTCAAAACCGGGCATGCCGATGTCCAGAATAGCGACCGCGTAGTTTTCACCCTGCAGCAGATGGTCGGCGGCACGTCCGTCGGAGACGCAGTCCACGGCAAAGCCTTCCTGCACCAGCGCTTTCTCCAGCCAGTGAGCCAGCTCACGATTATCTTCTGCGAGTAAGAGACGCATGTCACATCCTGTAAAGTTGGTGTCCCGTTGAAAGGGAAATGAAAGGTTATTGTTTTAACAATCACGCAACGGAACCGCTACAAGGTGGTTCACATAATCAGAAAAAAAGACCCGTTCCCCCGGCGTGAGGATAAACGATGAAAAAACAATTACTTTCTACCCTTGCTGCAAGCGTATTGCTGTTGAGTACCTCTGTCGTTCAGGCCCAGGACGCTCCGTCCCGTACCGAATGTATCGCCCCGGCCAAACCGGGCGGCGGTTTCGATCTCACCTGCAAGCTTATTCAGGTCAGCCTGCTGGAGACGAAGGCCATTGAGAAACCGATGCGCGTCACCTACATGCCAGGCGGCGTAGGCGCGGTGGCCTATAACGCGATTGTCGCGCAACGTCCGGCGGAAGCGGGAACGGTGGTGGCCTTCTCCGGCGGCTCGCTGCTGAACCTGTCGCAGGGCAAGTTTGGCCGCTACGGTGTGGACGACGTGCGCTGGCTGGCGACCGTCGGCACCGACTACGGAATGATTGCCGTGCGTGCCGATTCCCCGTGGAAATCCCTGAAAGATCTGCTGACCGCTATGGAAAAAGATCCGAACAGCGTGGTGATTGGCGCAGGGGCGTCTATCGGCAGCCAGGACTGGATGAAAGCGGCCCTTCTCGCCCAGCAGGCGAAGGTTGACCCGCATAAGATGCGCTACGTGGCCTTTGAGGGCGGCGGCGAACCGGTCACGGCGCTGATGGGCAACCACGTTCAGGCCGTTTCCGGCGATCTCAGCGAGATGGTGCCGTACCTGAGCGGGGATAAAATCCGCGTGCTGGCGGTCTTCTCGGAAAACCGTCTGCCGGGCCAGCTGGCGAACGTCCCGACCGCCAAAGAGCAGGGTTATAACCTGGTCTGGCCGATCATCCGCGGCTTCTTCGTCGGGCCAAAAGTGACCGACGCCGAGTACCAGTGGTGGGTCGACGCGTTCAACAAGCTCCAGCAGACCGAAGAGTTTAAGAAACAGCGCGATCTGCGCGGACTGTTTGAGTTTAACCTGACCGGTAAGCCACTGGATGAGTACGTCAAAAAACAGGTGAATGACTACCGCGAACAGGCGAAAGCCTTTGGCCTGGCGAAATAACCGGAGGCGCTATGAGCGATCGTATTTTTGCCGGGATATGGCTGCTGCTCTGCGTTGGCGGGATGTTTGTCGCCTGGCAGATCCACAGCGAATACAGCTATGAACCCGTGGGACCCCGCCCCTTCCCGATGGGCATCGTCGGCCTGATGCTGCTCTGCTCGGTGGCGCTGCTGCTTCGCCACCCGGATACCGTCGAGTGGCCGCCGCGTCGCATTCTGCAGCGTCTGCTGGTGATGGTGATTGTCCTGCTGATGTATGCCTGGGGCTTTGAGTGGCTCGGCTTCCCGGTGGCGACCGCCATTCTGACGATGGTCATCGGCATGCTGTTTAACGCCACCCTCCCCGCGGCGGGGATCTCAGGCGTGGTGATGGGGATTTTACTGTGGTACGCCTTTGACCGCCTGCTGGACGTGACGTTACCGCTCGGCGCCTGGCTTAATTAACGGAGCACGCTATGGATACCTGGATTTACCTCTCGCAGGGGTTCGCCGTGGCGATGACCCCGGAAAACCTGGTGATCGCCCTGATCGGCTGTTTCGTGGGCACAATTGTCGGCCTGCTGCCGGGCCTTGGGCCGATCAACGGCGTGGCGATTTTACTCCCGCTGGCGTTTGCTCTGCATCTGCCTGCGGAATCGGCACTGATCCTGCTGGCAACGGTCTACATCGGCTGTGAATATGGCGGACGCATTTCGTCGATCCTGCTTAACGTGCCGGGGGATGCGGCGGCGATCATGACCGCGCTGGACGGCTACCCAATGGCGCGGCAGGGACGCGGCGGCGTGGCGCTCTCCATCTCTGCGGTCAGTTCATTCTTTGGCTCACTGATTGCCATTGGCGGCATTATTCTGTTCGCTCCTGCGCTGGCCCAGTGGTCGCTGGCGTTTGGTCCGGCAGAATATTTTGCCCTGATGGTGTTCGCCATTGCCTGCCTCGGCAGCATGATGGCGCAAAATCCGCTGAAGTCGTTTTTATCCGCGCTGATTGGCTTAGGGTTAGCCACCGTCGGCGTGGATGCCAACACCGGGGTCTATCGCTTTACCTTCGACAGCGTTCACCTGTCCGATGGCGTGCAGTTCATTGTCGTCGTGATCGGCCTGTTCTCTGTCTCTGAGATCTTACTGATGCTGGAGCATACCAGCAGCGGGCAGACGCTGGTGCGCAAAACCGGCCGGATGCTCTTTAGCGCTAAAGAGGGCGCGCAGTGCATCGGCGCCACGCTGCGCTCGTCGGTGATTGGCTTCTTCGTCGGCATCCTGCCGGGCGCCGGGGCCACTATCGCCAGCGCCATCACCTACATGACCGAGAAGAAGCTCAGCGGCAATAGCGACAGCTTTGGTAAAGGCGATATTCGCGGCGTCGCCGCGCCTGAGGCGGCCAATAACGCCTCGGCCTGCGGCTCGTTTATCCCGATGCTGACCCTGGGCGTGCCGGGATCCGGCACCACGGCGGTGATGATGGGCGCGCTGACGCTCTATAACATTACGCCCGGCCCGGCGATGTTTACCGAGCAGCCTGATATTGTCTGGGGGCTGATTGCCGCGCTGCTGATCGCCAACGTCATGCTACTGGTGATGAATATCCCGCTGATTGGGCTGTTCACCCGCATGCTGACGATTCCGCTGTGGTTCCTGGTGCCCGCCATTGCCGCCGTCTCTGCGGTGGGGGTTTACGCGGTACACAGCACCACGTTTGACCTGGTGCTGATGGTGGTCCTCGGCGTGTTCGGCTACATCTTGCGAAAAATGCACTTCCCAATGTCTCCGCTGATTTTGGGCTTTGTGCTGGGTGAGATGCTGGAGCAGAACCTGCGCCGCGCCCTTTCCATCAGCAACGGTAATGTGTCGATACTGTGGGACAGCAGCGTCGCGAAGGTTCTGTTAGCGCTCGCGGTCATGGTGATTGTGGTGCCGCCGGTGTTGCGCCTGCTGCGTCGTCGCCAGCGCAAACCGGAGCCGGATATCGGCTAACTATACGGACAGCTGGGCATTGACCCACTGCTTTAACGCCTGGCGGGAGATCTTAATCCCGCCATTTTTTAGCTCAGACGGCAGCACCAGCCAGTGAACGGGCTGCTCAAAGCGCGCCAGCCTGCCCTGTACCCAGGTCGGGAAACGGGTGATATCCGTTCCCGGCTCGCACTCCACCACCGCCACCGGACGCTGTCCAAACTCGGCGTCATCCAGCGGGACGATAAACACCTGGTTAATCTGCGGATGCGCGGCGATAACGCGCTCCAGCGATTCCGGCTGGATCCCCTCTCCACCGCTGAAAAAGAGATTGTCCATGCGGCCTAAAATCGTCAGACGGTCGCCATGCCATTCCCCACGATCGCGAGTGGCAAACCAGCCTTGCGCGTTGGTCAGCGGTATCAGGGCGCCGTCCCGCCAGTAGCCGGAAGCCATGCTCTGCGCTTTGATCCAGACTTCACCGTTAACGACCTGCACCTCTCTGCCCGGCAGCGCACGGCCCACGTCCGGATCGCCGTCAGCCTCTTTTGCGCAGACGGTAGAGGCAAACTCGGTGAGGCCGTAGCCGCAGTACGTCCGAACGCCCTGTTCCCGGGCCTTTTGCGTCAGCGTCACGGGAATGGCCGCCCCGCCGAGCAGCACCGCTTTCAGTACGATGTGGCTTTCGCTATTGAGGAGACGCCAGAGCTGGGTCGGCACCAGCGAGGCGTGGGTGCAGCCGCGTAGCGCCTGCTCCAGCGGCTGCTTCTCGCGCACGGTTAAGCGCGCACCGGCCTGCAGCCAGCGCCATAAAATCCCCTGGCCGGAAACGTGAAACAGCGGCAGCGAAAGCAGCCAGTCGTCGTTATCCCCGTAGGGCATCAGCGACAGCACGCCGCGGGCGCTGGCAAGATGGGCGGCGCAGGTATGCACCGCCGCCTTCGGCAGCCCGGTGGAGCCGGAGGTGAGCGTCATGGTGGCCAGCCGCGACGGCTGCCACGCAGCGCAGTACGCATCCGCTGGCTCGCACATGCTCAGGCCGTGAAGGCCGTCGTAGCTGCCGTCCAGCACCAGCGCAAAGCGCAGCGTCATCTGCGGGATCAGCACGTCGAGCAGCGGGCGCGGCAGCTGCGGATTTACGGGAAGAATACGTGCCCCGCACTGAAGCAGCGCCAGCCATGCCAGCAGCGTTTGCGGGTGGTTATAGGCCAGCAGCAGTACGCCGTCGCCCTCCGCCACGCCCTGCTGGTGAAACCCTGCCGCAAGGCGGTCGACGCGCACGCACAGCTGCTGCCAGGTGAGTGCTTCATCATTCAGCCGCAGAGCCGGTTTATCGGCAAAAAGCGCGCGCCAGTGACGCCAGGGCCAGTCGGTAAAACTCATAGCAACGGCTCCAGCGCCTCTGCGTCGAGGCACGGAAGCGTGCTGGCAGGCCACTCGCGGAGAAGCTGAGCCTGCATCAGGTTCAGCGTGTCGAGGCCGGGAACCGTGTCCGGCGTTAACCAGGCGGCAATGCGCGCCAGCTGGGTCAGCCCCAGGCTGGACTCTATCGACGAGCTGATCACCGCCGTCAGCCCCAGCGCGTGCGCCGCCGAGACCTGCTCGCGCACCTTCGCCAGGCTGCCGGTTAGCGTCGGCTTAATCACCACCGCGCTGACGCCGGGCTCGGCGACAAATTCAAAATCGTCCTCGCGCAGGCTTTCATCCCAGGCGATGGCAATCCCCGTTTCGCGGGCAAAGGCGCGCGAATCATCACGGGTTTTGCACGGTTCTTCGAGGAAGGCAATGCGGCTGCGGTACGCCGGGTTGACGTACTTCGCGAACTGCAGCGCCTTAAGCGGCGTCCACGCGCGGTTGGCATCCAGACGCAGGTGCAGATCGGGGATTGCTTCCAGCAGCAGGTTGGCGACCATGCCGTCACGCACCGCTTCGTAGAGACCGACTTTGATTTTCGCCACTTTCTCGCCCGGCATGGCGGCGAGCAGCGCGAACAGCTCGTCCGGGTCGCCCGTGCAGAGCGGTGCCGCGCGATAGTTAGCCTCTTCCGGCAGGCTACCGTCCAGCTCCGCCAGCGCGCAGCTGATGCCAAAGGCGGCGGAAGGTGCGTCCGGTAATGCCGGGTTTGCGCCCTCACGCCACGCCTTTACCCACGTCAGCAATGCAGACTGCGCCTCATCCAGCGACTCCAGGCTAAAGCCTGGCAGAGGCGAAATCTCGCCCCAGCCTTCCCGCTCGCCCTGCTGCAAATGCACGAAGAAGCCGTCACGGGTTTTTAAACGCCGTTCACGCAGCACCACGCCCGCGTCCATCGGTATCTGCCAGCGGTAAACCTGCGCGCGACGCATTACGGGTTCCGTTTGTATTTGCTGAAGTCCGGCTGGCGTTTTTCGTTAAACGCGTTGCGTCCTTCCTGACCCTCTTCGGTCATGTAGAACAGCATGGTGGCGTTACCCGCCAACTCCTGCAGACCCGCCTGACCGTCACAGTCGGCATTAAGTGCCGCTTTCAGGCAGCGCAGCGCCATCGGGCTGTTTTGCAGCATCTCGCGGCACCAGCGCACGGTCTCTTTTTCGAGATCGGCAAGCGGCACCACGGTATTCACCAGGCCCATATCCAGCGCTTCCTGTGCGTTGTACTGGCGGCACAGGAACCAGATTTCGCGGGCTTTTTTCTGCCCGACGATGCGCGCCATGTAAGAGGCACCCCAGCCGCCGTCGAAGGAGCCCACTTTCGGGCCGGTCTGGCCGAAGATGGCGTTTTCAGCAGCGATGGTCAGGTCGCACATCATGTGCAGCACGTGGCCGCCGCCGATGGAGTAGCCCGCCACCATCGCGACAACCGGTTTCGGGCAGGTGCGGATCTGGCGCTGGAAATCGAGGACGTTCAGGTGGTGCGTGCCCGCATCGTCCTGATATCCGCCGTAGTCGCCACGCACCTTCTGATCGCCACCGGAGCAGAAGGCCTTCTCGCCTTCACCGGTCAGCACGATCACGCCGATACTGTCGTCATAGCGCGCATCCGCCAGGGCCTGAATCATCTCTTTGACGGTCAGCGGACGGAAGGCGTTACGCACCTGCGGACGGTTGATGGTGATTTTGGCAATGCCGTCGGCGGATTTGTGGTAACGAATGTCGGTGTAGCCTTCGGAGCAGTCCTGCCATTCAACCGGCGCATAAAGCATGTGTTCATCAGGATAGATCATAGAGTGTCCTTTATTCGAAGACGCAGTATCTGAGCCAGACTCGCGGCAACCGCGTCGGGGTTTTCCCGGTGGGCGTTGTGTCCGGCGTTTGGAATCGCATGGCGAACGGCGTCCAGTTCAGCGGCCAGGGCCGCGAACTTCTGGTCACGTTCACCGTAGATATAGTCAAAAGGGAAATTGCATACGCTAATCGCGGCACGCAAATCGGGCTGCACGGCCAGCGACGTTGCTTCGAGCATCTTCGCCAGCGTCGCGCCGTTGTTCTGGCTGCGCAGGGCAATAAGCGCCTTGCGCTGGTGGTCAGCGAGGGAAGCAAATACCGGCTGTTGATACCAGTCGGTAAAGACCTTTTCCAGCGGTTCGGTGCGAAAACGCGTCGCCCAGCGGCGGTCGGATGTCCACCGCGCGTGACGCTCATCCTCATCCTGCAGGCCCGGATGTCCACCTTCAACGATCACCCCCAGCAGTCCCTTCGGCTGCTGGCAGGCATGAAACATCGCAATGCGGCCGCCGAGGGAGTACCCCACCAGCCAAAAGTTCAGTATGTTGTAACTAAGCAGGGTTCGGGTAAGCAACGTGCTCATCTCGTCGAACCCCGTCACGGCAATATTCCCGGACGCACCGTGGCCCGGCAGGTCAAGATAGAGCCGGGAATACTCGCCGAGTTGCTTCCCGACAGCCTGCCACTCGCGGCAGTCGCCGGAAAAACCGTGCAAAAAGACCAGCCAGGGATAGCCTGGTTTTCCGGCCTGCTGCACGCCCGAGAGGATCACAACTGGCTCACCTGCGCCAGCAGGCTTTGCAGGGTCTGCGCGCCATCGGCCTCGTTCACCACCAGCTCAATCAGCGTCGCGCCCGGCTGCTTCCAGGCGGTGCTTAACGCCGCTTCCAGCTGTTCCCAGCTTTCCGGGCGATGGTATTTCAGGCTGAACATCGCCGCGGCGTGTTCAAACTGCACGTTCTGCGGCATCAGGTAGAAGCGCTCGCGCTCGCTCTGGGGCGTTGGCAACAGGGAGAAAATCTGCCCGCCGTTGTTGTTGACCACAATCAGCACAAACGGCGCGGACGCCTGACGCAGTAGCGCCAGCGCGTTGAGATCGTAGAGCGCGGAGAGATCGCCCACGATCGCCAGCGTCGATTTCGCGCTGGCGCGCTGCACCCCCGCCGCCGTCGAGATCAGCCCGTCGATGCCGCTGGCACCGCGGTTGCTGTACACCGGGTAGCCCGCCGGCAGCTTCGAAAAGGCATCGATCAGCCGCACGACCAGGCTGTTACCGACAAACAGCTGCCCCTGTTCTGGCAGGTATTGGCGAATACGGTGCGCCAGCCCGGCCTCGCTGAATGTCTCACAGCGCGCTTTGGTGATTTCCCACGCCTGACGCGACAGCTCAGGGATCGCCACCGCCCAGGGCTGACGTTTTTCCGCCGGGTGCAGTTCCAGCCAGCTATCAATTTTGCTCACCAGACGACGGCCGCGATGGTGCGCTGGGTCGAGCCGCCCTTCCAGCGCATCCACCACCCAGTACTCTTCCGGCGTGCAGGTCGCCTGCCACTGCAGCAGACGTTTTCCGGTCAGGCTTGCGCCGATCTGGACCACAATCTGCGCCTGCGAAAGCTCAGTAACCGCTTTCGCGTTACCCAGCCAGAGATCGGCGCACGGCAGCGGCTGGCCGGTCTGGGAAAGCACGTCGCCAATCAGCGGCCAGCCGAGTGTTTGCGCCCATTCGGCGACCAGCCTGCCTTCGGCGGCGCTCATGCGCCCGGCGATGACCACGCCTCGCTTCTGCCGCCAGAAGAACCAGTCGCGCTGTTTCGCGCTCTCAAGATGCGTCTGCTCGCGCAGCCACGGCTTTTCGCTCTGCCACCATTCGCCGAGCGACCGCTGCCAGTCAAGGCCGGTATCGTCCAGCTCGCCGTACAGCGGCTCGGCAAACGGGCAGTTGATATGCAGCGCCCCGCTGCGCAATGTCGCCATGGCGTGATCGACGGTGGAGACCAGCCAGCTTGCAGGAATATCCTGGGTGGGACGCGGTAACGAAACCGTCTGCGAAGGGTGCGTAGAAAAAAGTCCGGGCTGGCGAATGGCCTGATTGGCGCCGCAGTCGATTAGCTCAGGCGGACGGTCGGCCGTCAGCAGGATCAGTTTTTCACCGGTTAACCCGGCTTCAATCAGGGCCGGATAGAGGTTCGCCACGGCGGTACCGGAAGTGACAATCACCGCCACGGGTTCTTTGCTGACCTTCGCCAGCCCGAGCGCGAGATGCCCCAGGCCTCGCTCATCAAAGTGGGTGTGGTGAACAAACGCCCGGTTTTCAGCCGCCGCCAGCGTCAGCGGCGTTGAGCGAGAACCCGGTGCAATACACACGTGCCTGACGCCATGGCGCGTCAGGGCTTCAAGGATCACCGCCGCCCAGCGTCGGTTAAAAGAACTTACTGACATGAGATTGTCCGGTATCAAGAATGCGACACAGTATAAATAATAGAAAAAATTGGAATTTTGATATGAATCGGGATTGCGCGAATCAGTATTAATCCCTTAGGAGCAGAGAGCGCAATCCGGCGGCTTTGTTTTCGATCTCCTGCCACTCCTGCTCCGGGTCAGAGCCGCTGACAATGCCCGCTCCGGCGTAAAGCCGCAGAGCGTCTTCCTGTACGCGCGCCGAGCGCAGCGCCACGCAGAATTCGCTTTGTTGGGGGGATAAATACCCGGCCGAACCGGCGTACCACTCGCGGTTAAAGGGTTCAACGTGCTGAATAAACTCGCGCGCTGGCTGTCGCGGAAGCCCGGCAACCGCCGCCGTCGGCTGTAGCACGTGCAGGCACAGCTCATCGTCGGCCTGCTTGAGCTCGGTCCAGATACAGCGGCGTAAGTGCTGCACTTTGCGCAGGCGGACGACCTGAGCCGGCAACACCTCCAGCGTCTGCGTATGGTGTTGAAGACGCTGGCAGATATCTTCCACCACCAGCATATTTTCGCGCTGGTTTTTATCGTCATTCAGCAGCCACTCGCCCAGACGCTGCGCCTGTTTATCGTCAGTATGGCTGGCGACGGTGCCCGCCAACGCTTCGGTGCGCAGCAGATTGCCGCGCCGCCGCCAGAGACGCTCGGGCGTGGAGCCGAGAAACGCGTTGCTGGCGTCGAATATCATGCAGAAATGATAGCAGTTTAAATTCAGGGCGCGGCTGGCGGCCATCAGCGCGACGGGGTTAACGCGCTGTTTACACTGCAGGTCGGTTGCTCGGGCGAGAACGACCTTTTCGAAATCACCGCGTGCAATCGTCTCTGTCGCTTTGCCGATAAGGCTAAGCCATTGCGGTTTTTCCGGGTGATGGGTTTCGCGCTCAACCTGCACGGAGAGCGGACGGATCGGTCTGGCGGGAAGCAGTTGCTGTAAGAACGCCCGCGCGGTGTCGGCATCGTCCTCAAGCGAGCTGTCGCTCCACAGCTGCAGACGCAACGTGGCGTTGCCAGCGGTACGTCGCCACAGCAGACGCGGTAAAAAGAGGCTGCCCTGCTCCGGGTTAAACGCGTTCAGGCCGCAGATTCGGGTATCTTCAGGGGCGTGTTGCGCACTTAAAAACTGCGAGGCTAACGCCAGAGAGGAGAATTGGACCGCCGCTCCCAGCGCGGCGAGCTCTTCATCGCCGTTACGCTGTTGCCAGTAAAACTGGGGATAGCACTGCTGCTCGCCCAGCCAGGCGAGGGGATCGAAGGCATCGTTTAACGGGAAAGAGACGTCGAAATGACGCAGGCCGGATGTGGCAGGTAACGCTTGCGAAAGATGGCTACGCAATTGTTCCAGCGCAAGGAAAATCGAATTCACGCGAACCTCTCCCTGTTAAAACCTCATATTATACGGGGTACCATAAGAAATATCAGTACCCACGTATAGGGAGTGGTTAATCGGCTTAACGACGGGCCAGCAGCAGACCCAGCACCAGCCCTACGGCTGCGCCCACCCCAATGCCCTGCCACGGTTTTTCATGGACGTAATCATCGGCACGATAAACCGCTTTTTTGGCGCGGTAGTAGTAGGTATCAGACGCATGGCTGACGCGGTTTTTAACGTCGTGGAGCGCCTGCTCGGCACGGGCTTTCAGCTCGATATACTTCTGATCGGCAGGGTCGCCCGAGGAACGTAACACCTCTTCCAGCGTTTCGCTCAGTAAGGTCAGGTCGTCGTCGATACGGGTATCCCAGGATTGAAATGACATATTTTTCTCCATGTTAGTACACCAGTGTGCTAACTATAGACAACGACGCGCCATTACGCCTGTTTCGCTTCCCGCGCCATGCCGATGTGCGGAATACCGTCTTCATCGTAGATGTCGGTGACCGGCATAAAACCGAAATGACCGTAGAAGGATTGCAGGTGCGCCTGCGCGCCCAGGTATAACGCCTTGTCCGGCCACTGTTTCTGGCATGACTCCAGCGTTTTTTCCATCAGCTGATAGCCCAGTTTCTCACCCCGCGCGTTACCGCTGATAATGACGCGGCCTATCACCACGGGCTCGACATCGTCCTCGCTTTTCAGAATCCTCGCATACGCCACCAGCTCGTTATCCTTCCAGCCGAGGATATGGCGGTTTTCGCCAACGAGGTCATCGCCGTCGATGTCCTGATACGGGCACGTCTGTTCAACCACAAACACTTCGCAGCGCAGTTTAAGCAGCGCGTAGAGCGAATGAACGGTGAGCTCACTATGATGTAAATCTAGCCACTGGATCATCTCTTTCTCCTTCCTGGGGTTCATCACGTTATACTAAACCCCTCCCCGTTCGGCAAAGGGCTGATTGCGTTATGGAACTGATTTTTCTGGGTACGTCCGCTGGCGTGCCAACCCGCTCACGAAACGTGACGGCAATTCTGCTGGATCTTAATCACCCCACCCGCGGCGGGCTGTGGCTGTTTGACTGCGGTGAAGGGACGCAGCATCAGCTGCTGCACACCGCGTATCACCCCGGCAAGCTGGATAAAATTTTTATTACTCACCTGCACGGCGACCATCTGTTTGGCCTGCCGGGCCTGCTGTGCAGCCGCTCCATGGCCGGCAACGCCAATCCGCTGACGATTTACGGGCCTGCGGGTGTGCGTGAATTTGTTGAAACCGCGCTGCGCCTGAGCGGGTCGTGGACCGACTATCCGCTGGAGATCGTTGAGATTAGCGAAGGCCTGGTTTTCGATGACGGTGATTATAAGGTGAGCGCGCAGCCGCTGAATCATCCCGTTGAGTGCTATGGCTATCGCATTGAAGCGCATGACAAACCCGGTGCGCTGGACGCCGCCGCGCTGATGGCCGCGGGCGTAAAACCCGGACCGCTGTTCCAGCGCCTGAAGCACGGCGAGACCGTCACGCTGGAGGACGGTCGCGTCATCAACGGTCAGGATTATCTCGCCGCGCCCGAGCCGGGCAAGAAGCTGGCTATCTTTGGCGACACGGCCCCGTGCCCTGCCGCCCTTCAGCTTGCCCGGGACGTTGACGTGATGGTGCACGAAGCCACGCTGGAAACGGCGATGGAAGAGAAAGCCAACGGCCGCGGCCATAGCTCAACGCGTCAGGCGGCGCAGCTTGCCCGCGACGCGGGCGTCGGGAGGCTGATCGTCACTCACGTCAGTTCCCGCTACGACGCGCGGGGGTGTGCAAGCCTGCTGGCAGAGTGCCTGGCGGTGTTCCCGGCGTGCGAGCTGGCCGAAGATTTCGCTAAGGTCAGCGTTTAGCCCTTCATTTTTCTCTCAGAATGCCGATAACGATTAAAAGGTCAGCATTTCTCTCGAGGGTAGAATGGATAATTTCCAGAAAGATATTGATGACAGGGCGAATCTCACCCTGTCGAACCGTTTTGAATTGTTGCTGTTCCGTCTTGGCACCTCTCTGAACGAAAATAAATCCGAGCTGTTTGGCATTAACGTCTTTAAGCTGCGTGAAATTGTGCCGATGCCGGAATTCACAAAACCCGCCGGGATGAAATCACCGCTGATGGGGATGGTGAATATTCGCGATCAGGTGATCCCGGTGATCGATCTGGCCGCCGTGGCGGGCTGTAAGCCTACCACCGGGCTGAACATCCTGCTTATCACCGAATATGCCCGCAGCGTGCAGGCCTTTGCCGTGGAGTCGGTTGAGAACATCATGCGTCTGGACTGGAAGCAGGTGCACGCGGCGGAGACCGCCGTCAGCGGCCGCTATATCACCAGCATTGCCTGCCTGGATGAGAAAACGGATACCAACGATCTGGCGATGGTGCTGGACGTTGAGCAGATCCTGTATGACATCACCCCGGCCAACCACGATCTGCACGCCACCAATCTGAAAACCACCAAGTTCAACATTAAGCCGGGCGCAGTCGCGATTGTGGCGGAAGATTCCAAAGTGGCGCGTTCGATGCTGGAGAAAGGTCTGCAGGCGATGGAGATCCCAGCGCAGCTGCACATCACCGGCAAAGACGCGTGGGAAAAAATTGGCGTTCTGGCCGCGCAGGCGCAGGCTGAGGGCGTGCCGATCACCGATAAGATCGCTCTGGTGCTGACCGACCTCGAAATGCCGGAGATGGACGGATTTACGCTGACGCGCAAAATCAAAACCGACCCGGTTCTGAAGGATATTCCGGTAGTGATCCACTCCTCCCTTTCCGGCAACGCCAACGAAGATCATATTCGCAAGGTGAAGGCGGACGGGTACGTGGCGAAGTTTGAGCTGAACGAGCTGTCGTCGGTGATTGAGGAAGTGCTGGATCGTTCGATGAAGAAGATTGGCGGGCCGTTGATTAGCCGGAAGCAGCTGGCTTAAGTCCTGTGCGGGCTGGTGCCCTCACCCCATCCCTCTCCCACAGGGAGAGGGCGCAAACCATAAAAAACCCGCCGAGGCGGGTTTTTTGTTTTTACATTAATGGCATCGCTCGCTGCACGATATCAATCAGCGGCTGCGGATAGATACCGAAGATCAGCACCAGCAGCGCGGAGATAAGCACCACGATACCACCGGCGCTGTACTGCCAGTTGCCTGGAGCATCGCGGTTGAGCTGCTGAGGGGCGCTCAGGTACAGGCTCACGGCCACACGCAGGTAGTAGTAGAGGCCAATCGCGGAGCCGATAACGACACCGGCAGTCAGCCACCACAGGTGCGCCTGCACACCGACGGCCAGCACGTAGAACTTACCGATAAAGCCCAGCGTCATCGGGATACCCGCCAGAGAGAGCATCATCACGGTCATTACCGCGGACAGAATTGGACGGTGCCAGAACAGACCACGGTAGGAGAACAGTGAATCGGCATCCGGACCACGGTACGGGCTGGACATCAGGCTCACCACGCCGAAGGCGCCGAGGCTGCTGAAAAGGTAACCGGCCAGATACACGCCCACGGCTTCCATCGACATCTCACCGCTCTGCAGCGCAATCAGCGCCACCAGCAGGTAGCCCAGATGAGAGATGGACGAATAGCCCAGCAGACGCTTGATGTTGGTCTGGCTCAGCGCCATCAGGTTACCGAAGATGATGGAGACGAACGCGATGATGCCCAGCACCACGCGAACGGCTTCACTATCCCCCACCGGCGCGTACAGGAACAGACGCATGACCACACCGAAGATAGCGATTTTGCTCGCCGTCGCCAGGAAGGTCGACACCGGAGCAGGCGCCCCCTGGTATACGTCTGGCGTCCACAGGTGGAATGGAACCAGAGAGAGCTTGAAGCCGAGGCCAACGATCATCATGCCCAGACCCGCCAGCAGCAGCGGCTCATGGAGCATGCCGTCGCCGAGGCTCTTGCCGAGCGCCATGAAGGAGAGGTTACCGGACTGTGCGTACAGCAGCGCAATACCAAACAGCAGGAAGGACGACGCGGCAGCAGACAGAATGGTGTACTTGATGCTCGCTTCCAGAGAGCGCTTCTGACGGAAGGCGTAACCAATCAGGCCGAACAGCGGCAGAGAGATCAGCTCAATACCGAGGAACAGCGCGGCCAGATGGTTGGCATTCGCCAGCAGAATGCCGCCCAGCGCGGCAATCAGTACCAGCAGGTAAAACTCTTCTTTGTTGTCGTTGTAGCCTTCGAGCCACGGGTAAGCAAAGGTACAGGTTGCCAGGCTCGCCAGCAGCACCAGCCCGGTATACAGCATGGCGTAACCGTCAACGCGCATCAGCGGCGTGACGTCCATCGCCCCGCCCTGGCCAACAAACCAGAGTGAGACTAACGCGGCATTCAGGCCGATGACCGACAGCGTGGCATTCAGGAAGTGATTGCGTCGCCACGCAATGGAGAGCATCACAACCACCACCGTCAATCCGACGATCAGCAGCGGTAGCAGCGCGATCAGTTGTTGTGGAGTTATTGTCATGGCGAATTACGGCCTTGTAGTAGAAACAGAATTAACAAACCACTGCTGGATATTGCCCATCGCGCTGTGCGAGGTATCCAGAATCGGCTGCGGGAAGAAGCCCAACAGCACCAGCAGTACGACCAGCAGCAGGATGATGAACAGCTCACGCAGCGACATCCCCGGCAGTTCTTGTGCAGCAATTTCGCTCTTCGCTTTACCGAAGTAAGCGCGGTGCAGCATCGCCAGCGAGTACACGGAAGCGAACACCAGACCAAAGGTGGAGATCACGGTAATCACAGGTACCACTTTGAAGCTGCCGAACAGAATCATGAATTCGCCGACGAAGTTACCGGTGCCCGGCATCCCCAGGGTAGCCACCGCGAAGAACATGGAGAGCGCTGGCAGCCATTTAATTTTGCTCCACAGACCACCCATCATACGCATGTCGCGGGTGTGCAGACGTTCATACAGCTGGCCGCACAGGATGAAGAGACCGGCTGCGGACAGACCGTGCGCAATCATCTGGATCACCGCGCCCTGGTACGCCAGCTGGCTGCCGGTGTAGATAGCAATCAGCACGAAGCCCATGTGGGAAACGGAGGTATAAGCAATCAGACGCTTGATGTCGTATTGCGTGAAGGCCATCCAGGCACCGTAGAAGATACCGATCACACCCAGCCACATGGCAATCGGTGCGAACTCCGCGGAGGCATTCGGGAACAGCGGCAGTGCGAAACGCAGCAGACCGTAGGCCGCCGTTTTCAGCAGGATGCCCGCCAGGTCAACGGAACCCGCCGTTGGTGCCTGGGAGTGCGCGTCTGGCAGCCAGCCGTGCAGAGGAACCACCGGCATTTTCACCGCGAAGGCAATGAAGAAGCCCAGCATCAGCAGGTATTCAACGCCGTGTGACATCGGGGTCTTCAGCAGGTCTTCATAGTTGAAAGTCCAGGTGCCGGTTGCGTTGTGATGAACGAACACCAGCGCCAGAATGGCAATCAGCATTACCAGACCGCTCGCCTGGGTATAGATGAAGAACTTGGTTGCCGCCGTGATACGCGTTTTACCGTCGGACGCCTTGTGGCCCCACAGCGCGATCAGGAAGTACATCGGCACCAGCATCATCTCCCAGAAGAAGAAGAACAGGAACATGTCGATGGCAAGGAACACGCCGATCACGCCGCCCAGGATCCACATCAGGTTCAGGTGGAAGAAGCCCTGGTATTTTTCGATTTCTCGCCAGGAGCAGAGTACCGCCAGAACGCCGAGCAGACCGGTCAGCACCACCATCAGCAGCGACAGACCGTCAATCGCCAGGTGGATCGTAATGCCGAAACGCGGGATCCACGGCAGGATGAACTCAGACTGCCACTGCGGAATGCCCGCAGACTGGGTCAGTGAGTAACCGCCCTGCAACCACAGTTGCAGGCCAAGCGCGAGCGTCAATCCCATGGTGATCAGCGCGATCCAGCGCGGCATCTTCACGCCAAAGCGTTCGGTCTGCCAGCACAGGAAGCCGCCGATGAAGGGAATTAATATTAGCCAGGGTAGTAACATGGCGATTTACATTCCTTTTTAAGGCCCCCAGCAGGGGCCTGATTTTCAACGAATTCGAATAAAATTCACTTAACGATCAACGCAATACCATCAGCAGCGCCAGCACCACAACCGCACCGATGCTCATGGATGCCACATACCAGCGCAGGTAACCGTTCTCGCTGTACAGCAGGCCTTTACCTGCAAAGCGGGAGAGGATCGCCGGGATGTTCATCAGGCTGTTCAGCGGGTCGCGCTTCAGCAGCCACGCAACGCCCAGGAACGGCTTAACGAAGATCATGTCGTACAGCCAGTCGAAGCCCCACGCGTTGTACCACCAGGTGCCCAGCAGGCGGCCCGGCGCACTGTTGGCCACGGCAGTGACCAGCGTACGTTTGCCCAGCCACAGCCATGCCGCAATCAGGATACCCGCGATAGCGACCACACCGGAGGTGATTTCAAGCGTCAGAACGCGACCGTGCTCAAGCTCGGTGGTGTCTGGCAGTACGCCCTGCAGCGGTGGCACAATCATCGCGCCAACGAAGGTGGACAGTACCAGCAGCACAATCAGCGGCAGGTGGTGGGTAATCCCCTTCCCTGCGTGAGCGTGAATTTGTTCTTTACCGTGGAATACGATGAAAATCATACGGAAGGTATACAGGGAGGTCATGAACGCACCGACCAGACCCGCAACCATCAGATTGATATGACCATTCGCCATGGCACCCGCAAGGATTTCGTCCTTACTGAAGAAGCCCGCGGTGATCAGCGGCAGTGCCGCCAGCGCCGCGCCGCCCACCAGGAAGCAGACATAGACCAGCGGGATGGACTTACGCAGTCCGCCCATCTTGAAGATGTTCTGCTCGTGATGGCAGGCCAGAATCACCGAACCGGATGAGAGGAACAGCAGCGCTTTGAAGAACGCGTGCGTCATCAGGTGGAAAATGGCCGCGTCCCACGCCTGAACACCCAGCGCCAGGAACATGTAACCAATCTGGCTCATGGTGGAGTACGCGAGAACGCGCTTGATGTCGGTCTGAACCAGCGCGGCAAAGCCTGCCAGCACCAGCGTGACCGCACCGACGATACCCACCAGATGCAGAATTTCCGGGGTCATCAGGAACAGGCCATGGGTACGCGCAATCAGGTAAACACCGGCGGTAACCATGGTCGCGGCGTGGATCAGCGCGGAGACAGGGGTTGGACCCGCCATCGCGTCGGCCAGCCATGTCTGCAGCGGCAGCTGTGCGGATTTACCCACGGCACCACCCAGCAGCATCAACGTTGCCCACCACAGCATGTTATTGCCTGCGGCGAAGTGTGCTGGCGCCAGTTCCACCATTTCGCGGAAGTTCAGCGTGCCCAGTTCGTTGTAGAGAATGAACAGCGCGAACGCGAGGAAGACGTCACCCACGCGGGTCACGACGAACGCTTTCATGGCCGCTGCGCCATTCTTCGGATCGGTATAGTAGAAACCGATCAGCAGGTAAGAGCACAGGCCCACACCTTCCCAGCCCAGATACATCAGCAGCAGGTTATCGGCCAGCACCAGAACGACCATGCTGGCAATAAACAGGTTGGTGTAGGCGAAGAAGCGGGAGTAACCCTCTTCACCGCGCATATACCAGGAGGCAAACATGTGGATCAGGAAGCCGACGCCGGTGACCACGGAGAGCATGGTCAGCGAGAGACCGTCCAGCACCAGGTTGAAACCGATGTTGAAATCACCGACCGACATCCAGGTCCACAGCGGCACGCTGAAAGGCTGTCGTCCGTTGTTAAAGAAGTCGATACCCGCATACGCTGTCACCAGCGCGGCCAGGCCGACAGAGCCCATGCCAACGGTCGCGGACAGATTCTCAGACCAGCGGCCGCGAGAAAACGCCAGCAGCACGAAGCCAATCAGCGGAAAAATAATGGTTAAGGCAAGCATGTTCATCCACGCAACTCACTTACTGAATCGATGTTCAGATTCTGGCGGCGACGATGGAGCTGCAGCAACAGCGCCAGGCCAATACTCGCTTCAGCAGCCGCGAGGCTGATGGCGAGAATGTACATCACCTGACCATCGGTCTGGCCCCAGTAGCTTCCGGCGACCACGAAGGCCAGCGCGGAGGCGTTAATCATGATTTCCAGGCCGATCAGCATAAACAGCAGATTGCGGCGGATAACCAGACCGGTCAGACCCAGAACGAATAAAATCGCAGCGAGGATCAGTCCATGTGTTAAGGGGATCATGCGCGCTCCTCCGTTTTTCTTTTCGCGCGGTCGTCAGTGCGGTTGCTCAGCACCTCGCCAGCACGCTCTTCGCGCCCAACGTGGAAAGCCACAACCAGGCCTGCCAGCAGCAGCATAGAGGCCAGTTCCACCGCCAGAACGTATGGGCCAAAGAGCGTGATACCCACCTCTTTCGCACCAATTGGCGTGCCGTCGATGCCCTGATCGTTGACGCCCAGAATGGCGTAAACGATCACCACCAGCATGATGGCCGACAAAATTGCCGGGCCAATCCACACCTGCGGTTTTAACCACTGACGTTCCTGCTCAATTTCAGAGCCGCCCAGGTTCAGCATCATAACTACGAACACGAACAGCACCATGATGGCCCCGGCGTAAACGATGATCTCCAGCGCACCGGCGAAGTGCGCGCCCAGCGCGAAGAACACCCCGGAAATAGCCAGCAGCGAAATGATTAAGTACAGCAGCGCATGCACCGGATTGGTGTGCGTAATCACTCGCAGCGTAGCCAGGATGGCGATAAGGCCACAGATATAAAAAGCGAATTCCATTGCCCTCTCCTTACGGTAACAGGCTCTTGACGTCGATAGGCTTAGCTTCGTTCTCTGCTTCGCCCTTATCTTTGCCGTCGATTGCCATACCCGCCATCCGGTAGAAGTTATATTCCGGGTATTTGCCCGGACCGGAAATCAGCAGATCCTCTTTCTCGTACACCAGGTCCTGACGCTTGTACTCACCCAACTCGAAGTCTGGAGTCAGCTGAATCGCCGTGGTTGGGCACGCTTCTTCACACAGACCGCAGAAAATGCAGCGTGAGAAGTTGATGCGGAAGAACTCAGGGTACCAGCGGCCGTCTACCGTCTCGGCTTTCTGCAGAGAGATACAGCCGACCGGACACGCTACCGCACACAGGTTACAGGCAACGCAGCGCTCGGAGCCGTCAGGGTCGCGCGTCAGCACGATACGGCCACGGTAGCGCGGCGGCAGATATACCGGCTCTTCCGGGTACATCCGGGTTTCGCGTTTAGCAAACGCGTGCAGGCCGATCATCCAGATACTGCGTACCTGGGTACCGAAACCTACCAGTAATTCTTTTAAGGTCATGGTCTATAGCCCCTTATGGCTGCTGCCAGAGAATGACAGCTGCCGTTACCAACAAGTTGACGAGCGTCAGCGGCAGGCACACTTTCCAGCCGAAGGACATTACCTGGTCATAACGTGGACGCGGTAACGCTGCGCGAATCAAAATGAACATCATCATGAAGAACGCGGTTTTCAGCGCGAACCAGATGAACGGCGGTAAGAACGGGCCATGCCAGCCACCGAAGAACAGCGTTACCATCAACGCAGAAATGGTGACAATACCGATGTACTCGCCCACAAAGAACAGACCGAACTTCATGCCGGAATATTCAATGTGGTAACCGTCGGCCAGTTCCTGTTCGGCTTCCGGCTGGTCAAACGGGTGACGGTGACACACGGCCACGCCCGCGATAGCAAAGGTAATAAACCCAAAGAACTGCGGGATAACGTTCCAGATGTCGGCCTGGTTGTTGACGATGTCGGTCATGTTGAATGAACCGGCCTGCGCCACCACGCCCATCAGGGAGAGCCCCAGGAACACTTCGTAGCTCAGCGTCTGCGCGGAAGCACGCATCGCGCCCAGCAGCGAGTATTTGTTGTTACTGGACCAGCCTGCGAACAGTACCGCGTAAACCGCGAGACCTGCCATCATCAGGAAGAACAGAATGCCGATGTTCAGGTCAGCGACCACCCAGGTCGGGCTGACCGGAACGATAGCAAACGCCAGCAGCAGCGAGGTGAAGGCGATCATCGGTGCCAGAGTAAAGATCACGCGGTCAGAGAAGCGAGGGATCCAGTCCTCTTTAAAGAACATCTTGATCATGTCCGCGACCAGCTGGAGTGAACCACCCCAGCCCACGCGGTTCGGTCCGTAACGGTTCTGGAACAGACCGAGCAGACGACGTTCACCAAAGCTCATGAACGCGCCGCAGGTGACCACCACCAGCAGGATCACAATCGCTTTCAAAATGCTCAGCAGGATGTCGATAAGATCCGGCGTTAACCAACTCATGCTTTTGCCTCCTGCAGATTATCAAGACGCGCACCCGCCAGAACCGGCGCGATGCCAGGCATACCCATCGGCAGACCGACCTGCCCTGCTGTCAGATTTTCAGAAATAATCAGTGGCAGGCTGATGGTCTGGCCGTCATAGCTAAAGGCGATGTTCGCGCCCGCGTTAACGCCAAGCTTCGCGGCATCCGCCGGGTTGAGCTTGATGTAAGGCTGCGGCATACGGGTCTGGAAGACCGGTGAACGCTGGGACAGCTCGTCGCTACCGAACAGGTGGTAGTACGGGGCAATACGCCAGCTACCGTCCTGCGCCTGGAAGCTCGCCGGTACGGTGGTGAAGAAGTCCAGACCGGTTTCGGAAGCTTCAATCAGACGCACGCCCGGATCGCCGTGGCGCAGGGAGCCGCCCACTTCAGCCTGGAACTTGTTCCACGCCTGCGGGGAGTTCCAGCCCGGAGCCCATGCGAACGGGATTTGCGAACGCGGCGCAGACGGCTGGTTGTTCCCTTCCATGGAGAAGGCGAACATGGTGTCTTTATCCTGCGGCTGGCGCGGTTCGTGCACGCTGATGTTGGCACGCATCGCGGTACGGCCGCTGTAGCGGTGCGGTTCACGCGCCAGCTTCTGGCCGCGGATGCGGAAGCTTGCTTCAGGTGCGGCATCTTTAATGCCTGCCAGCTGAGGCAGTTTTTCCACCACCGCGTCGATAACGTGGTCGAGCTGCGTCCAGTCCACTTCACGGCTCTGCACGGTGCTGTGCAGGGAGTGCAGCCAGCGCCAGCTTTCCAGCATCACGGTGTTGCTGTCGTAGTACGCCGGGTCATAAACCTGGAAGAAACGCTGGGCGCGGCCTTCGTTGTTGATAACGGTACCGTCGCTTTCTGCGAAGCTTGCCGCAGAGAGCACCAGGTGCGCTTTGTCCATGATCGCGGTGCGCTGATGGTCAATGACCATCACCAGCGGCGCTTTGGAGAGCGCGGCGTCAACGCGAGCGGCAGATGCGTGGCGGTGCAGATCGTTTTCCAGCACCACCACGGCGTCAGCGGAACCGGATTCCAGTTCGCTTAACGCTTCTTCCAGCGAGCCGCCGCCAATCATGCCCAGACCAATGCTGTTTACCGCACGGGCAATCATGGTCACGCCGACGTCTGCACCGCGGCCTTTCAGGGCTTTGGCAACGTTCGCGGCGGCCTGAATGATTTCAGCGCTACCGGCGTTGGTTCCGGAGATAATCAGCGGTTTCTTCGCACCTGCCAGGGCCTGAACAATCACGTCGACCTTGTTTTGCAGGTCGCGATCCAGCTCAACGGCCGGTGAGCTGTTGTCCAGCGCGTGGGCAATGGCAAAGCCCAGGCGCGCCTGGTCTTCAACCGGCGCGCAGTAGGTCCACGCCGCGATATCGTCCAGACGGGTGTTGTCGACGTTGGTCACAAACAGAGGATGCTTCGCGCGCTGGCCGATGTTGAGGATCGCCGCAATCTGCCAGTCAGCCACTTTCTGCGCCGCTGCCATTTCACGTGCTTTACCCTTCACCGCCTGACGAACCGCCAGAGCCGCGCGGGCGCCGGTTTGCGTCAGGTCTTCACCCAGCACCAGAACCGCATCATAGGATTCAATTTCGCGCAGCGCAGGGGTATGGATACCGCCTTCACGCAGCACTTTCAGTACCAGCTGAAGACGTTCCTGTTCGCCCTGGGCGATACCGGTATAGAAGTTTTCCGCCCCGACCAGCTCGCGCAGCGCGAAGTTGCTTTCGATGCTGGCGCGCGGGGAGCCGATACCGATCACTTTCTTCGACTGGCGCAGAATATCTGCCGCGCCCTGCATCGCCTGTTCAGCGTTCAGGGTAATGAAGTCGTCGCCACGGCGCTGAACCGGCTGACGCGGACGGTCTTTCAGGTTCACATAGCCATAGCCGAAACGACCGCGGTCGCACAGGAAGTAGTGGTTAACGGTGCCGTTGTAACGGTTTTCGATACGACGCAGTTCGCCGTAGCGCTCACCCGGGCTGGTGTTACAGCCGAGGGAACACTGCTGGCAGATGCTTGGCGCAAACTGCATGTCCCATTTACGGTTGTAACGCTCGGAGTGGGTTTTATCCGTGAAGACGCCGGTCGGGCAGATTTCGACCAGGTTACCGGAGAATTCGCTTTCCAGCACGCCGTCTTCCGGACGACCGAAGTAGACGTTGTCATGCGCGCCATACACGCCCAGATCCTGACCGTCTGCATAGTCTTTGTAGTAACGCACGCAGCGATAGCAGGCGATGCAGCGGTTCATTTCGTGAGAGATGAACGGCCCCAAATCCTGGTTACGGTGGGTACGCTTGGTAAAGCGATAGCGACGGAAGCTGTGACCGGTCATCACGGTCATATCCTGAAGGTGGCAGTTACCGCCCTCTTCACAAACAGGACAGTCGTGCGGGTGGTTGGTCATCAACCACTCCACCACGCTTTCGCGGAACTGTTTGGCTTCTTCGTCATCAATCGAAATAAAGGTGCCTTCGGTGGCTGGCGTCATACAGGACATCACCAGGCGACCACGCGTGTCTTCCGCGTTTTGATATTGCTTCACCGCACACTGGCGGCAAGCACCGACGCTGCCCAGCGCCGGATGCCAGCAAAAGTACGGAATATCGAGGCCAAGAGACAGACAAGCTTCCAGCAGGTTGTCCGCCCCGTTGACTTCGTATTCTTTGCCGTCTACATGAATCGTAGCCATTAGCATGCTTCCAGTTGGCTCGGTCGAAACCGAGCGTTAATCAAAATTCTTGTCGTTACCAGCGCGCTTTCAGCAGGTTCGGCTGAATACCATTGATCGAATGGGTATTGCTGAACGGCTGCTTGATGCCTGCTTCGAATTCGTCGCGGAAATATTTAATCGCGCTCTGCAGCGGCTCGACGGCACCCGGTGCGTGGGCGCAGAAGGTTTTACCCGGGCCTAAGAATCGACACAGTTGCTCAAGCGTCTCGATATCGCCAGGCTGGCCTTCGCCACGTTCGATTGCGCGCAGGATCTTCACGCTCCACGGCAGACCATCACGGCACGGTGTACACCAGCCGCAGGACTCACGGGCGAAGAACTCTTCCAGGTTACGCACCAGCGATACCATGCCGATCTCGTGGTCGACGGCCATCGCCAGCGCCGTACCCAGACGGCTGCCTGCTTTACCAATGCTTTCGAATTCCATCGGCAGATCAAGGTGGGCTTCGGTCAGGAAGTCTGTCCCTGCCCCACCCGGCTGCCAGGCTTTGAATTTCAGGCCATCGCGCATGCCGCCAGCGTAGTCTTCAAGAATTTCGCGTGCGGTGGTACCGAACGGCAGTTCCCAGACGCCAGGGTTCTTCACGCGACCGGAGAAGCCCATCAGCTTGGTACCGGCATCTTTGCTTGAGGAGATGCCCTGATACCACTCCACGCCGTTGGCGAGGATAGCCGGGACGTTACACAGGGTTTCGACGTTGTTTACGCAGGTCGGTTTACCCCATACGCCGGAGCTTGCCGGGAACGGTGGCTTGGAACGTGGGTTCGCACGGCGGCCTTCCAGGGAGTTAATCAGCGCAGTTTCTTCACCGCAGATGTAACGCCCGGCACCGGTGTGCACGAACAGTTCGAAGTCAAACCCGGTACCCAGGATGTTTTTACCCAGAAGGCCGGCTTCGGTGGCTTCGGCAATCGCGCGACGCAGGTTTTCTGCCGCTTCGATGTACTCACCGCGCAGGAAGATGTAGCCACGGTACGCTTTCAGCGCAAACGCGGAGATCAGCATGCCTTCCACCAGCAGGTGCGGCAGTTGCTCCATCAGCAGGCGGTCTTTATAGGTGCCTGGCTCCATTTCATCGGCGTTACACAGCAGGTAACGGATGTTCATGGATTCGTCTTTCGGCATCAGGCTCCACTTCAGACCAGTGGAGAAGCCCGCACCGCCGCGGCCTTTCAGGCCGGAATCTTTCACCGCATTAACGATGTCGTCCGGCGCCATGCCGCCGAGGGCTTTACGCGCACCGGCATAGCCGTTTTTGCTCTGGTATTCGTCGAGCCATACCGGCTGTTTGTCATCGCGCAGACGCCAGGTCAGCGGATGCGTCTCAGCAGTACGAATTACAGTTTTCATTTGTACTGCTCCAGCAGGTCAGGAATCGCTTCCGGCGTCAGATGGCTGTGAGTGTCCTCATCAATCATCATGGTCGGCCCCTTGTCGCAGTTACCCAGGCAGCAGGTTGGCAGCAGAGTAAAGCGTCCATCGAACGTGGTCTGGCCCGGCTTGATATTGAGCTTTTTCTCAATCGCAGCCTGAATGCCCTGATAGCCGGTAATGTGGCAGACGACGCTGTCACAGTAGCGGATCACATGGCGGCCTACCGGCTGACGGAAGATCTGGCTGTAGAACGTGGCTACGCCCTCTACGTCACTTGCCGGAATGCCCAGCACTTTTGCGATCTCGTAAATCGCCCCATCCGGCACCCAACCACGCTGTTTCTGTACGATTTTCAGCGCTTCAATGGACGCCGCACGCGGGTCTTCGTAGTGGTGCATCTCGTGCTCAATGGCGGCACGCTCTGCTTCACTCAGCTCAAAAGCCTCGGTTTGTGGTTGTTGATTCTCGTGCATAATTAGCGGTCCACATCTGACATAACAAAATCGATACTACCCAGATACACAATCAGGTCAGAGACCAGACTGCCGCGGATGGCGGACGGGATCTGCTGCAGGTGCGCAAAGCTCGGCGTACGCACGCGGGTACGGTAGCTCATGGTGCTGCCGTCGCTGGTCAGGTAGTAACTGTTAATACCCTTGGTCGCTTCAATCATCTGGAAGGATTCTTGCGCCGGCATGACCGGGCCCCAGGAAACCTGCAGGAAGTGGGTGATCAGGGTTTCGATATGCTGCAGCGTGCGCTCTTTCGGCGGCGGCGTCGTCAGCGGGTGATCCGCCTTGAACGGGCCTTCCGGCATGTTGTTGAGGCACTGCTCAAGGATGCGCAGACTCTGGCGCAGCTCTTCCACTTTCAGCATCACGCGGGTGTAGCAGTCGGAAACACCGCCGCCAACCGGGACTTCAAAGTCGAAGTTCTCGTAGCCAGAGTAAGGACGGGCTTTACGCACGTCGAAATCAATACCGGTCGCACGCAGACCTGCACCTGTGGTACCCCACTCCAGCGCTTCTTTCGCGCCGTAGGCAGCAACGCCCTGGGAACGCCCTTTCAGGATGGTGTTGCGCAGCGCGGCTTTCTCATAGGAGGCCAGACGTTTCGGCATCCAGTCGAGGAATTCACGCAGCAGGCGGTCCCAGCCGCGCGGCAGATCGTGCGCCACACCGCCGATACGGAACCAGGCCGGGTGCATACGGAAGCCGGTAATCGCTTCCACCAAATCGTAGATTTTCTGACGGTCGGTAAAGGCGAAGAAGACCGGGGTCATCGCGCCGACGTCCTGAATGAACGTGGAGATGTACAGCAGGTGGCTGTTAATACGGAACAGTTCAGACAGCATCACGCGAATCACGTTAACGCGATCCGGTACGGTGATGCCTGCCAGTTTCTCAACGGCCAGCACGTATGGCATTTCGTTTACGCAGCCGCCGAGGTACTCGATACGGTCGGTATACGGAATGTAGCTGTGCCAGGACTGACGCTCGCCCATCTTCTCAGCACCGCGGTGGTGGTAGCCGATGTCAGGGACGCAGTCGACAATCTCTTCGCCATCAAGCTGAAGAATAATACGGAATGCACCGTGCGCAGACGGGTGGTTCGGACCGAGGTTGAGGAACATGAAGTCCTCGTTTTCAGTACCGCGCTTCATGCCCCAGTCTTCCGGCTTGAAGGTCAGCGCTTCCATCTCCAGATCCTGCTTGGCTTTGGTCAGCTCAAACGGATCGAATTCGGTCGCACGTGCCGGGTAGTCTTTACGCAGCGGGTGGCCGGTCCAGGTCTGCGGCATCATGATGCGCGTCAGGTGCGGGTGGCCGTCGAAGGTCATGCCGAACATTTCCCAGGTTTCACGCTCATACCAGTTAGCGTTCGGGAAAAGTTTGGTGATCGTCGGCAGATGCATGTCGTTTTCAGACAATGCCACCTTGAGCATGATATCCGTGTTGCGGTCTATTGAGATCAGGTGGTAGAAAACGGAAAAATCCGCAGCAGGGAGACCCTGGCGGTGCGTTCTCAGACGTTCGTCCATGCCGTGTAAGTCAAACAGCATGACGTAAGGTTTTGGCAATTTCTTGAGGAAATCGACAACTTCCAGCAATTGTTCACGCTTCACCCAAACAACGGGTACCCCGGTGCGGGTCGCCTGAACGGTAAAGGCATCCGGCCCAAAACGGTTGCGCAGTTCGCCAATAACGGGGTCATCAAGATGATCCCGGGTCTGCCAGGCGGCTTCTTGCGCGGTTAAGTCGGTCATATTGTTCACCATTGCAAATGGTCCGTGGTGACTGTTAAGCCTGGCTTCGCGCTATTTGAGTAGTGATATGCGAAGGTTTTCTCCAGGCCTACAGGCGCAAATTAAATTTCGTCAGGCGTACGCAGGTTGGTGACGGCAATACGTTCACCACGTTTACGCTCGCGCTCGGACTGCATGTTCGCGCGATAGACACCCTGATCGCCAACAACCCATGAGAGTGGGCGACGTTCTTTACCGATAGACTCCTGCAGCAGCATCAGCGCCTGCATATAGGCTTCTGGGCGCGGCGGGCAGCCCGGGATGTAAACATCCACCGGAATGAACTTATCAACGCCCTGCACAACGGAATAAATGTCGTACATACCGCCGGAGTTTGCACATGCGCCCATGGAAATAACCCATTTTGGCTCCAGCATCTGGTCATACAGACGCTGAATAACAGGTGCCATTTTGGTAAAGCAGGTACCGGCCACCACCATCAGGTCAGCCTGACGTGGGGAAGCACGCAGTACCTCGGCCCCAAAACGCGCAACGTCATGCACCGCAGTGAATGACGTCACCATTTCAACGTAGCAGCAAGAAAGGCCAAAGTTGTATGGCCAGATGGAGTTCTTACGACCCCAGTTGACCATATCGTGCATGGCATGTTCGAGTTTGCCCATATACACGCTTTTATTGACTTCTTGCTCCAGGGGGTCGGTTACGATCTCCTGTTTTTGCAGGGGGTAACGGTCATTCTCACCGTTAGGATCTATGCGGGTGAGCGTATAATCCATCTTATTGCCTCGCTGTTACTGCTGACGATTAGAGATACTGTTTTCCGGGTTGATGTGTTCACGACGTGAACGCGCAGGCGTCCAGTCAAGCGCGCCAATACGCACCAGATAAACCAGACCGGCCAGTAGCACTAAAATGAAAATTGCGGCCTCGACAAAGCCCACCCAACCACTTTCGCGAATGGAGGTCGACCATGCGAACAGGTAGAGCGCTTCCACGTCAAAGATGACGAAGAACATCGCTACCAGATAGAACTTGGCAGACAGGCGTAAGCGAGCGGAACCTACTGAATCAATACCTGATTCGAAAGGTGTGTTTTTGTGCCTTGCACGGGCGCGACCGCCCAGGAACCAGCCGCCGACTAACATCAGGCAGCACAGGCCAATGGCTACAATAAGAAAGATTGCGAATGCCCAGTGATGAGCGATGACTTCTGTGGATGTTGACATACTCATTGCTTACTCATCAAAAGTGATACCGACGACACTGCTCTTGCTGGCAGATGGGCATCACATCGATTCATGGGGAGGAACAAATAACCTTACACTAACTGTCTGAAATGAGACGTAGACAGCAAAATGATGGGGTTTTTTACTCCTTTCTATAACCTATTGTCAACTTTAACAAAGGTTTCTTCACATTAAATTACATCGAGCGATTCTCATTAACATTTGGTGCCCTTTAACCCTGGTGGTTACCTGACTTTTCGTCAAATGCATGTTGTTGAATCGTGTCCGTTTTGGAAGTAAAAAAAATAACCCTCCTATTTTGACAGGATTTGCCAACGATTCCTCCCCCCAAATAGGAGTATTTTCTTGATCTGAGACACGCTTTTGTTAATTCACCCAAAAAACCGGCAACATATTTGCTGCTTTTTTAACATCAAGGGGTTATGGATGAAGTTAGAACGGAAAGTGAACAAGATTTAAGCAGAAGCATTTATTCCCTTGATATGTATGTTTTATTTATGAAAACCCTGTAACGAAAGAGGATAATAATGGCAAAAAAAAGCCACTGCGTGCGAAAACGGCACGAGTGGCTTTTTTTTACACTTACAATTTGTTACCAGAATTTTGAGCTTTTGATCACTCAAAGTCACCTTCAACGATCAGGGAATCATCCCCCCCTTCGGAGGTAACATGCTCGAACTGCCATGGGTTATGGTAATTTTCCATCGCCTCAAACACCACCTTCGCCAGCTCGTTATGACTGGACGCGTTATGGCAAAGCAGATACTCGGTATCCGGCAGCGCTGGGAGACCATCAGATTTACCGAGAACGCGCAGATCGGGGCTCATCATCTCTACCGGACGGGCCGTTACGCCAAGACCCGCTTTCACGGCGGCACGCACCGCAGGCAGCGTGGACGCTACATAGGCCAGACGCCACGGAATGTTGGCTTCATTTAACGCCGTAAGCACCATATCCCGGAAAGGACTCGGATCGTCCAGTAAAACCAGCGGTACGGGTTCCCCTTTTTGCAACACGTATTCCGCTGCGCAATACCAGTGCGTTGGCGATGTGCGCAAGGTCAGACAATCAAACTGTCCGGGACGATGCGTCGTGACCACCAGGTCGACCTTGTTCTCATTTAACATCTCAACCATAAAGGCATTACGCTTTACGCTCACATCCAGCGCAAGCTTCGGATAAACCGAGCTAATTCGGTTGAGAAGAAACGGCAATATTGTATCCGCTGACTCATCAGATGCCCCTAAGGTTAACACCCCCTGAAGGTTGCTAAACATTAATGACATACATGCTTCATCATTAAAGCGAAGAATTTTCCTGGCATAACCCAGTAGCTGAATACCGTGTTCCGTTAAGAGCTTATTACGCCCGTGACGGGCAAAAAGCTCTTTCCCAACCAGTTGCTCCAGCCGCTGCATTTGCTGGCTAACGGCGGACTGAGTTCGGCAGACGGCGGCAGCAGCTGCTGCAAAAGTGTTGAGATCGGCGACCGCAACAAACGTTCTCAGCAGATCGAGGTCGAGATTCATTATCGGACGATTTGCATTTATCATATCTATTCACTTTCAGGTTGCTCGTGCGGAGCTGCCCGGGTTGAAGCTGTGTGTAACAGTTAAGCAATTCCTTCTGAAGGTTTTCCCTCGCATCCCGGCCCGGCAGACTGCCTGACAGATAGTTATTGTGCTGCTTTATATCAACAGTCAGAAAGCACGTTTCATGACGTTATTTTTATTCTCTTAAACGTTCAGGATATTTAGATGTTCGCAGGGTTATGTAAATTACATTAAAGGCGTAACACTTTTTCTGCCATCTTTTTCGCAGCGCTGTCAACGTAGCAGGAGATGTTTGACACATTCCAGCCAGAGATAACTCCAACAATAACAATCAATTAAATCGGAAAATCAGTTTCAAAAATGCAAAACCACTGCATCTTTCTACTGCTTTCCGTATAGACATCTTAACCCAAATCCACTTTATTTATAAGTCTTATTGCAATATTCGGGATTAAAGAGGTTTGTTAAGCTTCTAAACTAATTTTATTAGAATTAACTAAAGTTGCATTTTGTTGGTTAATAATAAATAAATTTTAATTTAGATTATGGTCATTCATTAATAACACTTAACATTAATTTCACATGATTAACTTTTAGCCGCTCCGGGCTATTACTGCAAGATGCCTTCAACACTCAGGTTTTACGAAATGTCACCCAGCGTAACTTCTGCTTGTTGTCTGCGCGTTTTTTATTTTTCATCAGTACAATATACATAATTCACATAAATTCACAGCACAATAAACCTTTATTTATGGTTTGTACATTACGTTAAGGCAGTGAAAGCGTCAGTCAATAGTTAAAAAGATTCATCACAATTTCGCTATGAGCACAAAATCTTCTTCTGCACACCCTTCAAAACGAAGCGTGGGGGGAGTACATTATTCCGTGCTGACTTCCACGGCAGGGAGTGGCAATAATAGCGAAAAGGTTAAAGGTTCATGTCCCCTATCGAAAAATCCAGCAAGCTAGATAACGTCTGTTATGACATCCGTGGCCCGGTTCTGAAAGAGGCAAAACGCCTTGAAGAAGAAGGCAACAAGGTTCTGAAGCTCAACATCGGCAACCCCGCGCCATTTGGTTTTGAAGCGCCGGATGAAATTCTGGTTGATGTGATCCGCAACCTGCCTACGGCACAAGGCTATTGTGACTCAAAGGGACTTTACTCCGCCCGTAAAGCCATTATGCAGCACTACCAGGCGCGCGGTATGCGTGACGTTACCGTCGAAGATATCTATATCGGCAACGGCGTCTCCGAACTTATCGTTCAGGCCATGCAGGCGCTGCTGAACAGCGGTGACGAAATGCTGGTTCCCGCGCCGGACTATCCGCTGTGGACCGCTGCCGTATCGCTCTCCAGCGGTAAAGCGGTACATTATCTTTGCGACGAATCCTCTGACTGGTTCCCGGATCTGGATGACATTCGCGCGAAAATCACGCCTCGCACGCGTGGGATTGTGATCATCAACCCGAACAACCCGACGGGCGCGGTCTATTCAAAAGAGCTGCTGATGGAAATCGTGGAGATCGCCCGCCAGCACAACCTGATCATCTTCGCTGACGAAATCTACGACAAGATCCTGTACGACGCGGCGCAGCACCACTCTATCGCCGCGCTGGCACCCGACCTGCTGACCGTCACCTTTAACGGACTGTCTAAAACCTACCGCGTGGCCGGTTTCCGTCAGGGCTGGATGGTGCTGAACGGCCCGAAAAAGCACGCAAAAGGCTATATTGAAGGGCTTGAGATGCTGGCGTCGATGCGTCTTTGCGCCAACGTGCCTGCGCAGCACGCGATCCAGACGGCGCTGGGCGGCTACCAGAGCATCAGCGAGTTTATCGTCCCTGGCGGTCGCCTGTACGAACAGCGTAACCGCGCATGGGAACTGATCAACGATATCCCGGGCGTCTCCTGCGTGAAGCCGAACGGGGCGCTGTATATGTTCCCGAAAATTGACGCGAAGCGCTTCAATATCCACGACGATCAGAAAATGGTGCTCGATTTCCTGTTGCAGGAAAAAGTGCTGCTGGTTCAGGGGACGGCGTTTAACTGGCCGTGGCCGGACCACGTGCGTATCGTGACCCTGCCACGTGAAGACGATCTCGAAATGGCCATCAGCCGCTTCGGGCGATTCCTCTCTGGATACCATCAGTAATCTTAAAATCAGGCTACTTCGGTAGCCTGATTTGCATCTTCCCTCCCCTCCCCGCACAATGAAGTCCTGTCGCAGTGAAGACAAAAGGTAATTTATGAGTCAGAGCCATTTCTTTGCCCACCTCTCCCGCCTGAAACTGATCAACCGCTGGCCGCTGATGCGCAACGTGCGTACAGAGAACGTGTCTGAGCATAGCCTGCAGGTTGCTATGGTCGCTCATGCGCTGGCTGCCATTAAGAATCGCAAATTTAACGGGCAGGTGAATGCCGAGCGCATCGCTTTGCTGGCGATGTACCACGACGCATCAGAGGTGCTGACTGGCGACCTGCCTACGCCAGTGAAATATTTCAATTCTCAGATTGCTCAGGAATATAAGGCTATTGAGAAGATTGCCCAGCAAAAGCTTATCGAGATGGTGCCCGAAGAGCTACGCGATATCTTTGAACCGCTCATCGACGAGCATCAGTATACGGAAGATGAAAAGTCGCTGGTCAAGCAGGCCGACGCGCTGTGCGCCTATCTGAAGTGTCTGGAAGAGCTGTCTGCGGGCAATAATGAGTTTTTACTGGCGAAAACGCGTCTGGAAAAAACGCTGGAATCCCGCCGCAGCGAAGAGATGGACTACTTCATGCAGGTATTTGTGCCGAGCTTCCATCTATCGCTGGACGAGATCAGCCAGGATTCACCGTTGTAATTTTAGCCGGGTGGCGGCTTCGCCTTACCCGGCCTACGTTTCTGCGCTCACGCTAAAACGGGAATAAAACCGGAATTAACACCACGCACACCACCATCACCAGCACGGTGAACGGCACGCCCAGCTTCACGAAATCGCTGAACTTATAATTCCCCGGCCCCAGTACCAGCGTGTTCACCGGCGATGAAACCGGCGTCATAAACGCCGCGGATGCCGCCATCGCGACCATCATCGCAAACGGGTACGGCGACACGCCCATGGATTTCGCCATCGCCAGCGCAATGGGCGCCATCAGCACCGCCGTCGCGGTATTCGAGATAAATAACCCTATCGTGGCGCACATGACAAACAGACAGACCATCATCATGTACGGTCCATACCCGCCGCCCACGTCCATCAAGCCTTTTACGATCAGATCCACCCCGCCGGTTTTTTGCAGTGCCAGGGCAAAGGGCATCATCCCGACGATAAGAATAATGCTCGGCCAGTGAATGGCTTTATACGCGCTTTCGGCGTCAATGCAGCGGAATTTCCCCATCAGCAGGCAGGCGATAATGGCCGCGACCGGATTAGGGATTTCATCGGTCAGCATCAGCGCCACCATCAGCACCAGACAGAAAATCGCATGAGGCGCCTGGCTGTGCGCCGGGGAGGCATCGCTCTCCTCGACCGGCATGTTGAGCACCACAAAATCACGCCCTTTTTGCCCGAGCTGGCTTATCAGCTTCCAGTTGCCGACCACGAGAAAGATATCGCCCAGCAGGATCGGCTCATCGACGACTGCCCCTTCCATCGCCACGCCATCACGTTTCAGCCCCACTACGTTCAGACCATAGCGGGTACGGAACCCCATTTCACGCACGGTTTTACCCAGCAGTTCCGATTCCGGTATCAGCGACACTTCGGCCATCCCCACATCCAGCGCCTGGTCGGAGAAATACTCGCCGCGTAGCACCATCGGCTCCAGCAGCTGCTCGCTACAGAACTCTCGCAGATCCACGTCCGCCGTTGACATATCAATCAGCAGGACGTCACGCGCGCGAAACTCTGATACCCCGTTCACGTTAACAATCACCCGGCGAAAACGACGCCAGCGCTCAACCCCGATCACGTTCGCGCCATAACGCTCGCGCAGCTTAAGGTCGTCGAGCCGCTGGCCGACCATCGGCGAGCCGGGGCGAATGGCCAGACGGCGCGCCCGCCCGGTGAGGCGGTACTCTTTGATCAGATCGCGGAAGGTACGTCGCTTCCATCCCTCTTTATTCTTATCCTGTTTGTCGCCTTTGAGGGCAAAACGGGTCAGCAGCATGTAGACCACGCCCATCGCCAGAATCACCAGCCCAAGCGGGGTGACGCTGAAAAAGCTGAAGCCCTGAAACCCTTCACGAATCAGCTCGCTGTTGACCACCAGGTTCGGCGGCGTCGCCACCAGCGTCATCATTCCGCTGATCAAACCGGCAAAGCTCAGAGGCATCATCAGGCGCGACGGCGAGCTCTGCATCCGCATTGAAACGCTCAGCACCACCGGGATAAAAATAGCGACCACGCCCGTTGAGCTCATAAACGCCCCCAGTCCGGCGACCGTCAGCATCAGGTAGATCAGCATTTTGGTTTCACTGCTGCCGGCCACCTTAACCAGCCACGCGCCCATGATGGTCGCCACGCCGGTGCGAACAAGGCCGTCGCCGATGATAAACAGGGCAGCTATAAGGATAATGTTGGGGTCGCTGAACCCGGAGAAGGCTTCCGGTAGCGTGAGCGTGCCGCTCAGCACAAACGCGACGATGACAAACAGGGCGACGGCATCCATGCGCACCTTGCCTGTGGCGAAGAGAATAATGGCGATTAAAAGCAGGCTCAGAACCCAGATCAGTTCACCGTTCACAACCTATCCTTGTCAGTGGAAGATGAGAAATTTTGCCATAAAAAAGCCCCAGCAGCGTGGGGCTATATCATGGGATTACATTTTTAGCGAGACGGTTACAACTCCGTCGGGCGCTTTTGACACCGCCAGCGCCGTCAGGGAATGAATCACAAAGTCCGCCTCGTCCAGGCGTGGAGATCCCGCCGGAACGTTAACGGCAATGACGTGGCTCCCGGCGTTCAGCCCGGCCAGCACGCCAGCGGCCGCATCTTCCACCACCACACACTCTGCAGGCGCGAAGCCCAGCATTTCTGCACCAAGCAGAAACGCATCCGGCTCCGGCTTGCCGCGTTTAACGCGCTCAGCCGTAATGAACACCTCTGGCTTCGGTAAACCGGCCGCCTTATGGCGGGCATGCGCGACCGGAACAGAGCCGGAGGTGACGATAGCCCACGGGATTTGCGCTTCATTCAGATGCTCAAGCAGTTCGCGCGCCCCGGGCAGCGCGGTAATGCCCTCGGTGTCGGTGGCCTCAATCTGCTCCAGGTATTTGAACTCCGCCTGGATCTCTTCCTCAGAACGCCCCGCTAAAAAGTGCCGCAATGAGGTAATGGCCTGTTTGCCATGGATAAAATTCAGCACGTCCTGGTGGTCGATGCCGTGCCGGTCGGCCCAGTGGCACCACGAGCGTTCCACCACCGGCAGCGAATCCACCAGCGTACCGTCCAGATCAAACAGAAAACCTTTACACTGCACACGCACCTCCGTCAGGCATTAATGATTTGTTGAATTTCGTTGCTGCTTAAATGGTACTGACGCGGGCAGGCGTGCCACGCGCTCAGCATACGTTGATATTTATCCCACATGGGGGTTTGGGCGTTGAAGCCGTGCGTTCCCGCATCAAAATGGGTGTAGCGCCCTTCGGTGTTCACCATAAAGCGAACATAGCTCAGATAGCGCGCTTCCGTCGCGGCATCAAAGCCTAAGAAGGTCACGCGACGTTCGTCAATGGTCTGCTGGTCTTTGAGGTTCGTCCAGGAGACGTGCAGAGCGTGATACATCTCCATAATGTCGATCACGATGCGGCAGGTTTCTTCTTTCAGCTCGCCAAACTCGCGGTCCAGTTCGCGCATTTGCAAACCAAAACCGCGTTCGACGATGGTTTGCAGGCGGCTGTAGCGCGCAGCGTTATCGGGATCAAGCATAGTCATCATCTTGTACTGGTTAGACAAAATCAGACGTTGAGCATGGGTCATTTCCATCTTTCGACTCCTGTAGCGCATTGCACTGTAAAAAAAAGACACGGTAACGGTGTGTTACTGTGCCTTCTTTTGTTAGTCGTTTCGATGATCAATCACAAGTCATCGAGGAATGTTTTATCCAGCTGCTTAAAAGCACGCTTTAACGTGTCCGCCAGCGCCTGGTAATCCGGCTTGCCTTCAACCGGGGCCAGCGCCTGCCCGGCCTCCTCCAGTTTTCCACGCACTTCATAAAACCAGTGTAAAATAGAAGGCGGAAGCGGCGTAATAGAGCGTTTGCCTAACCACCACAGCCCCTGCATCGGCAGGCTTAACGCGAAGAGCGCCGTTGCGACGGCAGGACCAAGCTGCCCACCGAGGGCGATTTGCCAGCACAGAGTAAAGATAGCGACCGGAGGCATAAAGCGAATCGCATAGCGCGTGGCGCGGATCGTGCGATTCTCAATAAACATCGGCGCAAGGCGCTTTTCCATTGGCCACGTCTTTGCGTAATGCTGTCCCCGACGAAACAGACTGAAAAAGCTCACGGACGGGATTTCGGGTGTCGACATGGCTGTACCTCAACTTCACATATAAAAATTAAAATTTTTGTGCAAAACCACAACAGGCTATGACAACGTTCAAAATATTTTGTCATCGCTACCCCGTATCGGGTATTCTGTGCCAGCCTGATAGGGCCGTAGACGAGAAGCGTTAACTCGTCAAATTATCGCATATTATGCCATTGTCTGAAAAATGTTCAAAATGGCTTAAAATCATAGGTATTTCTTCCATCCTGCCAGAATGTTCGTTTGGCATGATGTTAATCATAAACGTCTGGGTCAGCTTGCGTTACGCTTTTAGGCTCATTGACGTTTTTTTAGCCACGTATCAATTATAGGTACTTCCATGTCGAGTAAGTTAGTACTGGTTCTGAACTGCGGTAGCTCTTCACTGAAATTCGCCATCATCGATGCGCTCAACGGTGACGAGTACCTCTCTGGTTTGGCCGAATGTTTCCATCTGCCTGAAGCACGTATCAAGTGGAAGATGGACGGCAGCAAACAAGAAGCGGCTTTAGGTGCAGGCGCCGCTCACAGTGAAGCGCTGAACTTTATCGTTAACACTATTCTGGCACAAAAACCAGAACTGTCTGCTCAGCTGACTGCGATTGGTCACCGTATCGTCCACGGCGGCGAAAAATACACCAGCTCCGTTGTCATCGACGACTCTGTTATCCAGGGCATCAAAGACTCTGCCTCTTTTGCTCCGCTGCATAACCCGGCGCACCTGATCGGTATCGCTGAAGCGCTGAAGTCCTTCCCGAATCTGAAAGACAAAAACGTGGCCGTGTTTGACACCGCGTTCCATCAGACCATGCCGGAAGAGTCTTACCTCTATGCCCTGCCGTACAGCCTGTACAAAGAGCACGGCGTACGTCGCTACGGCGCGCACGGCACCAGCCACTTCTATGTGACTCAGGAAGCCGCAAAAGTCCTGAACAAGCCGGTTGAAGAAGTCAACATCATCACCTGCCACCTGGGCAACGGTGGTTCTGTTTCTGCTATCCGCAACGGTAAATGTGTTGATACCTCTATGGGTCTGACCCCGCTGGAAGGTCTGGTGATGGGTACCCGTTCCGGTGACATCGACCCGGCAATCATCTTCCACCTGCACGACACTCTGGGCATGAGCGTTGACGACATCAACAAAATGCTGACCAAAGAGTCTGGCCTGCTGGGTCTGACCGAAGTCACCAGCGACTGCCGTTACGTTGAAGACAACTACGACAGCAAAGAAGACGCTAAGCGTGCAATGGACGTTTACTGCCACCGTCTGGCGAAGTACATCGGTTCTTACACCGCGCTGATGGACGGTCGTCTGGACGCGGTTATCTTCACCGGTGGCATCGGTGAGAACGCGGCAATGGTACGTGAACTGTCCCTGGGCAAACTGGGCGTTCTTGGCTTCGAAGTCGATCACGAGCGTAACCTGGCTGCCCGCTTCGGCAAGTCTGGCTTCATCAACAAAGAAGGCACCCGCCCGGCTATCGTTATCCCAACTAACGAAGAGCTGGTCATCGCGCAAGACGCGTGCCGCCTGACTGCCTGATTCCACACCGCCAGCAATGCTGGCGGTGCTGTTTTGTAACCCGCCCAACGCGGCGGTAACGAAAGAGGATAAACCGTGTCCCGTACTATTATGCTGATCCCTACCGGAACCAGCGTCGGCCTGACCAGCGTCAGCCTCGGCGTGATCCGCGCTATGGAACGCAAAGGCGTTCGTCTGAGCGTCTTTAAGCCTATTGCCCAGCCTCGTGCCGGTGGCGATGCGCCAGACCAGACCACCACCATCGTGCGTAAGAATTCCAATCTTCCTGCGGCTGAACCGCTGAAGATGAGCCACGTTGAGTCTCTGCTCTCCAGCAACCAGAAAGACGTGCTGATGGAAGAGATCATCGCCAACTACCACGCTAACGCGCAGGACGCGGAAGTGGTGCTGGTTGAAGGCCTGGTCCCGACCCGCAAACACCAGTTTGCCCAGTCCCTGAACTTTGAAATCGCGAAAACCCTGAACGCAGAGATCGTTTTCGTGATGTCTCAGGGGACTGATACCCCAGAGCAGCTGAAAGAGCGTATCGAACTGACGCGCAGCAGCTTCGGCGGTGCGAAAAACACCAGCATCACTGGCGTGATCGTTAACAAACTGAACGCACCGGTTGATGAACAGGGCCGTACGCGTCCAGACCTGTCCGAAATCTTCGACGACTCTTCCAAAGCGAAAGTCATCAAGGTTGATCCGGCAAAGCTGCAGGAATCCAGCCCGCTGCCTGTACTCGGCGCAGTGCCATGGAGCTTCGATCTGATTGCCACCCGTGCAATCGATATGGCGCGTCACCTGAACGCGACCATCGTTAACGAAGGCGATATTAACACCCGTCGCGTGAAGTCCGTGACTTTCTGCGCGCGCAGCATTCCGCACATGCTGGAGCACTTCCGCGCAGGTTCCCTGCTGGTGACCTCCGCAGACCGTCCGGACGTGCTGGTTGCTGCCTGTCTGGCAGCGATGAACGGCGTGGAAATCGGTGCAATTCTGCTGACCGGCGGCTACGAAATGGACGCGCGCATCAGCAAGCTGTGCGAACGTGCGTTCGCTACCGGCCTGCCAGTCTTCATGGTGAACACCAACACCTGGCAGACCTCTCTGAGCCTGCAAAGCTTCAACCTGGAAGTGCCGGTTGATGACCACGAGCGTATCGAGAAAGTTCAGGAATACGTTGCGGGCTACATCGACGCAGACTGGATCGAATCCCTGACCGCGACCTCCGAGCGCAGCCGCCGTCTGTCTCCTCCAGCCTTCCGCTACCAGCTGACCGAGCTGGCGCGTAAAGCGGGCAAACGCGTGGTTCTGCCAGAAGGCGACGAACCACGTACCGTTAAAGCGGCGGCTATCTGTGCAGAGCGCGGCATCGCGACCTGCGTGCTGCTGGGTAACCCGGATGAGATCAACCGCGTTGCGGCGTCTCAGGGCGTTGAGCTGGGCACAGGCATCGAAATCGTTGACCCGGAAGTGGTTCGCGAAAGCTACGTTGCCCGTCTGGTTGAGCTGCGTAAGAACAAGGGCATGACCGAAGCCGTTGCGCGCGAGCAGCTGGAAGACAACGTCGTGCTGGGCACGCTGATGCTGGAGCAGGACGAAGTTGACGGTCTGGTTTCCGGTGCGGTTCACACCACCGCTAACACCATCCGTCCACCGTTGCAGCTGATCAAAACTGCGCCAGGCAGCTCTCTGGTCTCCTCCGTGTTCTTCATGCTGCTGCCTGAACAGGTTTACGTTTACGGCGACTGCGCGATCAACCCGGATCCTACCGCAGAACAGCTGGCAGAAATCGCTATCCAGTCTGCGGACTCCGCGACCGCTTTCGGTATTGAACCACGCGTAGCGATGCTCTCCTACTCCACCGGCACCTCTGGTGCAGGTAGCGACGTAGAGAAAGTCCGTGAAGCGACCCGTATTGCGCAGGAAAAACGTCCTGATCTGATGATCGACGGCCCGCTGCAGTACGACGCCGCGGTAATGGCTGACGTGGCGAAATCCAAAGCGCCGAACTCGCCGGTTGCCGGTCGCGCTACCGTGTTCATCTTCCCGGATCTGAACACCGGTAACACCACCTACAAAGCGGTACAGCGTTCTGCCGACCTGATCTCCATCGGGCCAATGCTGCAGGGCATGCGCAAGCCTGTGAACGACCTGTCCCGTGGTGCGCTGGTTGACGATATCGTCTACACCATCGCGCTGACGGCGATTCAGTCTTCGCAGCAGCAGTAATGTTTTGCCGGATGGCGCTTCGCTTATCCGGCCTACAGAACCGTAGGTCCGGTAAGCGCCAGCGCCACCGGGCAACAAAAAGGCGACCACACGGTCGCCTTTTTTTATTACAGCAGCTCCCGCGCCGCCGACACAATGTCATGCGCCGTCAGGCCATACTCTTTTTGCAGGAACTCCTGTGTGCCCACCTGGCCGTAACGCTCCTTCACGCCCACGCGACGCATCGGCACCGGGCAGGTCTCCACCAGCACTTCCGCCACCGCTGACCCGAGACCGTTGTGAATACTGTGGTTTTCGCAGGTCACAATACGCCCGGTTTTCTCGGCATAGTTTTTCACCAGCATCCGATCGATGGGCTTCAGGGTAAACATGTCGATGACCGCCGCACTTACCCCCTCCTGTTCAAGCTGGCGCGCCGCCTCCAGCGCTTCCGCCACCATGATGCCGTTGGCAATCAGCGTGATATCGCTACCCTCGCGCAACACGTTGCCTTTGCCAATGGTAAATGTTGAGCCCGGCGCATAGACGCTCGGCGCCTGCTTGCGGATGGTGCGCACCCAGTAGAAGCCTTCGAGATCGATAAGCTGGCGCAGCACATCCTCGAACATCACCGCATCGGTGACTTCCAACACCACCGAACGCGCCAGACCGCGCACGATGCCCATATCCTCGAAGGACATGTGCGTCCCGCCGTTGTGGCAGGCCGTCACGCCCGCATCCGAGGCAATCACCTTCACGTTGTTGCGCTGGTAGTCCAGGGACATAAACAGCTGGTCGAAGCAGCGACGGCTGGCAAACGCGGTGAAGGTGTGCACGAACGGCTTACGGCCGGTGAGCGACAGGCCCGCCGCAGTACCGATGACGTTGGCCTCCATAATGCCGCAGTTAATCACGTGCTGCGGATAATCGCGCGCTACGCCGTCCATCGCCATTGAGCTCATCAGGTCCGCTTCCAGGGCGATAATCTCGCTGCCGGCCTCAATCTGCTTTGCCACAAAGCCCGCGTAGACCTTGCGCATCTCAACGGCGTCTTTCTGTCCTGCCGGTGCAACCTTAATCATGTGAAGCCTCCAGTTGGCGAATCGTCTCATTGAGGGCCGCTTTGCTCTCCGCGGTCAATCGCAGGTGGTGCGAGTTGCTGAGCTGTTCCAGGTACGGCACCCCCTGCCCTTTGATGCTGTCGAGGATCACCACCCGCGGACGCGCATCGGCCTCCGGTACCCTTGAAGTCACCTTCAGCAGTGCCGGGATGTCATCCCCTTTGACCGTCACCACGTCAAAGCCAAAGGCGCGGAATTTGCCCTCCAGGTCGAAGGCACAGATGATTTCGTCCAGTTCGCCGTCGAGCTGCTGTTTGTTCCAGTCCACGAACACGGTCAGGTTGTTCAGACGATGGTGAGCGATAAACTGGAACGCTTCCCAGCACTGGCCTTCGTTCAGCTCGCCGTCGCCAACGATGCAGAAGACCCGATTCGGTCGCCCGGCCAGCCTGTGCGAGAGTGCCATACCGCCCGCAATGGAGATCCCCTGCCCCAGCGAGCCGGTGGTGGCATCCACGCCGCGCGTTTTCAGGCGGTCCGGGTGGCTGGGCAGACGCGTGCCGTTCTGGTTCAGCGTGCTCAGCTCTTCAACCGGGAAGTAGCCCTTAATCGCCAGGGTGCTGTAGAGCGCCGGGCCTGCATGACCTTTCGACAGCACAAAGTAATCGCGCTCAGGCCAGTCCGGATCCGCCGGGTCGATCTTCATCACGGCGCCGTACAGCACCGCCAGGGTTTCCACCACCGACATGCTGCCGCCGTAGTGCCCAAAGCCCAGCTGCGTCAGGGATTTGAGGGTTTCAAGACGGATCTGACGCGCCAGTTCGGTTATCTCGTTCTCATTCATGATTTGGCTCCGGTATTTTCCTGCGCGTTACTACCCGCAGGTTTGTTTTTCGCGAAGATGTTGTAGGCCACCAGCAGCGCGAACAGCGCCACAACCAGCCCGGTGATGGCAAGCGGTGACAGGAAGCGCGCCAGGTTGCCCAGCACAATCCCGACCGCGCCGAAGTCGGCGTCCGAGAAGGTGGTGTTAGCAAAGCCAATCGCACCCAGTACCGGCAGCAGCAGGACCGGGAGGAAGGTAATCAGCAGGCCGTTAGCAAAGGCGCCTATCATTGCCCCGCGGCGTCCACCGGTGGCGTTACCGAACACGCCCGCCGTTGCGCCGGTGAAGAAGTGCGGCACCACGCCCGGCAGGATCAGCACCCAGCTAAACTGACCGCAGATGAGCAAGCCCACAATTCCCCCGAGGAAGCTGAACAGGAAGCCAATCAGCACCGCGTTTGGCGCATAGGGGTAAACCACCGGGCAGTCCAGCGCCGGACGCGCGTTCGGCACCAGTTTTTCCGAGAAGCCGGTAAAGGCCGGGACGATTTCCGCCAGAATCAGGCGCACGCCCTGCAGGATGATGAACACGCCCGCCGCGAAGGTGATCGCCATGATGATGGCGTAGACCAGGTAGTTCTGACCGCCGCTGAAGGTGGACTCCACGTACTCACGACCGGCGCTTACCGCCATGATCAGGTAGATAATCATCATGGTAAGGGAAATAGAGATCGAGCTGTCGCGCAGGAAGCTGAGGTTCTTCGGCAGGTTCATCTCTTCGGTGGAGCGCGAGCCTTTGCCGACCCTGCTGCCAATCCAGCCGGACAGCACGTAGCCCAGCGTACCGAAATGACCGAAGGCGATCTCATCGTTGCCGGTAATACGCTTCATATAGCGCTGCGCAATCGCCGGGAAGAAGGCCATAATCAGGCCGAGGATCAGCGAACCGGTAAATACCAGCCCTACTCCCTCGAAGCCTGCGACCGTCAGGATCACGCCAATCATGCACGCCATGTAGAAGGTGTGGTGCCCGGTCAGGAAGATGTACTTCAGGCGGGTAAAGCGCGCGACGACAATGTTCGCCACCATGCCGAAGGCCATGATCAGCGCGGTCGAGGCACCGTATTTTTCCAGCGCGATCGACACAATCGCTTCATTGTTTGGAATAATGCCCTGGATATTAAAAGCGTGCTCAAACATGCCGCCCAACGGGTTTAACGACCCCACCAGCACCGTGGCGCCACCGCCCAGTACAATAAAGCCGAGAATCGTTTTAATTGTGCCTTTTACGACATCAGAAAACGCTTTTTTCTGCGCGACCAGACCAATTAACGCAATTAAACCCACCAGCACCGAAGGGACTTTTAAAATATCGACAACGAAATTCAGCGTTTCAAGGATAAACATATCCACCTCGCCTTATCAGGGTTATTGTCTGTCGAACCAGGCGCGCAGCTGCGCTTCGAGTTCGTTGATATCAATGATGTTGTTGATCACCACCAGCTGGCTTTCCGGCACGCTGGCGCTGGCCGCAATGTCTTTCGCCATCACAAACAGGTCCGCCGCGCCCGGCGTGGCGGAGGAGAGATCGGAGTGTTCAACCTCGGCCTCAATGTCCAGCTTTTTAAGCACCTTTTTAATGTTCATTTCGACCATAAAACTGCTGCCCAGGCCAGAACCGCAAATAGCCATGATTTTCATTGTTGTCCCCTTATTTTGAGTAGAGCACGCCCCACCACGCTGGCGCGTAATGTTGTGAATAATCGGATTAAAAAATTAAATCAGAAGCGGTTAATAATGGTTTTAATGTCCTCCAGGGTATTCGCCTGATGTAATTTCTCCATATCTTCGTCGCTGGAAAATAATTCAGCGAGCGCGGATATCATTTCGATATGGCTATGTTTATCCGGTGCCGCAAGCATAATAATCAGATCGACAGGGTCAAACTCTCCGGCACCAAAAGAGACGCCCTGTTTTAGTTTTAGTAATGACAAGCCCAGTCCTTTGGCGCCTTCCTCCGGCCGCGCATGCGGCATGGCTAGCCCTGGTGCCAGCACATAATAGGGTCCTAACGTATGGTGCTGCTGAATGATTGCCGTCACGTATTCCGGTGCAATCACCTGCAGATCCAGCAGCGGTTTCGCGCATATCTCCAGCGCCTGTGGCCAGCTTTCCACGCTATCCTGCAGCGTGATGGTTGTATCATATATCCACTTTTTGAGCATTTTCCCTCCCGCCAAACGCTAAAGATGGGCAAACTTTATTCAACCCATCAATCATTGACTGCGATCGGGATCACAAAGATAGCGCTACCAATTACCAACATGCAGAAATGTGATAGCGCTATCAAAATGTAATCATGGTGTGAAATCACAGCAAAAAAAGGGATTTAAGGCGTATACTGCCTGTCACCTGAAATGAAGGAAAAAGAACGCGTCTGGTCAGCAGGAAGGTGTATGTCTTTAACCCGAAAACGGCGCAGTACCGGAAAAGTCACGCTCGCTGATGTCGCGCAGCTTGCCGGAGTCGGCACGATGACCGTCTCCCGTGCGCTCCGCACGCCCGAACAGGTTTCCGATAAACTGCGTGAAAAAATTGAAGCTGCGGTGCAGGAGCTGGGCTATATGCCCAATCTCGCCGCCAGCGCACTGGCATCCGCGTCCTCATGGACGATTGCGATGGTTGTTCCCAACCTTTCCGAAGCCGGTTGCTCTGAAATGTTTGCGGGCTTACAGCAGGTGCTGCAGCCCGCCGGATACCAGATTATGCTGGCAGAGTCCCAGCATCGGCTTGAGCAGGAAGAGAAGCTGCTTGAGACCCTGCTGGCGTCAAATATCGCCGCCGCGATTTTGCTCAGCGTCGAGCACACCGACACTGTTCGCCACTGGCTGAAAAACGCCTCGATTCCGGTAATGGAGATGGGTGCGATGCGCGCCGATCCGATCGATATGAATATCGGGATCGATAACGTGGCGGCCATGTACGAGCTGACGGAAATGGTGATTAGGCGCGGCTACCAGAATATCGGCCTGCTGTGCGCCAACCAGGAGCAGTGGATTTTCCAGCAGCATTTGCAGGGCTGGTACAAGGCGATGCTGCGCCATCATCTGTCGCCAAACCGGGTGATTAACGCGGCGATGCCGCCGAGCTTCTCGACCGGCGCGGCACAACTGCCAGAGTTCTTGCTGGCGTGGCCGGAGCTGGATGCGCTGGTGTGCGTATCAGACGAGCTGGCCTGCGGCGCGCTGTATGAGTGTCAGCGTCGACGCATTAAAGTGCCGGACGATCTGGCTGTCGTGGGCTTTGGCGATAGCGATGTGAGCCGCGTCTGCCAGCCGCCGCTGACGACGATGGCGGTACCGCATCGAAAGATTGGGATTGAGGCAGGTAAAGCGCTACTGGAACGTCTGAATGACGGAGACTGGCGCGACCAAAAACCCATCGCGTCCAGCCTGTGCCTGCGGGAAAGCTGTTAAGGCTTACTCAGCCTCTTCCTCTTTTTCCGCTTTGTTTTCCGGCTTAGCGGATTCGTTTTTGGCGTTGCGGGTCATCCACAGCGCCAGCGCTTTTAACGAATCCGGCGTGAACTCGTCGCAGCGGGCGGTAATCTCTTCCGGCGTCATCCAGCAGACTTCGCTCACTTCCTCTTCCTGCAGGGCGAAAGGCCCATGGGAAACGCAGCTAAACAGTCCACCCCAGACGCGGCAATGTTCGTCTTCGAAATAGAACTGCCCGTGCTCGGCAAACGGCACCCCGGCGATACCTAACTCTTCTTCCGCTTCACGGCGTGCGGAATCCAGCAGCACTTCATCGGCCTGCACGACGCCGCCTGCGGTGGCATCAAGCATGCCCGGAAGAAAATCTTTGGTGTCCGTGCGGCGCTGGACCAGAATCTTGCCCATGCCGTCATGCACAACGATGTACGTTGCACGGTGACGCAGTCGCTCTGCACGCATTTGTTCGCGGCTCGCCTGCGCGATCACTTCATTTTCTTCGCTGACAATGTCAACCCATTCAGTACTTGCCAAATGATTCTGCTCCACCATCGGGAAACCTTCTCGTCTAAGCGCTCTTTCGGCGCGTTTGCAGTTGTGGTGTAACTTACGGATTAATCGCTACCTGCGCAATAACTTGCTGATCATTAAGTGCGATAACGCTCAGGGTATTTCCATCCAGCAGGCCATAGCTCGCAGGATATCCGCCTTTCGGGATGCTGACCGACCCCGGATTAAAGTGATAAATCTCACCGCGTTTTTCAGCCACCGGAATATGAGTATGGCCGTAAACCAGGACATCGCCAGCCGCGAGCGCCGGGAGATTATCCGGGCCGAAAAGGTGTCCGTGGGTCAGAAACAGGCGGCTGTTTTCCAGCAGAACCTGTTGCCATGGCGCGGTAAGGGGAAAATGCAGCAGCATCTGGTCGACTTCGCTGTCGCAATTACCGCGAACGGCGATAATGCGCGAGGCAAACGGGTTAAGCTTTTCCGCCACCTGCGCCGGGGCATAGCCTTCCGGCAGCGCATTACGCGGACCATGATTTAACACATCCCCCAGAATCACCAGCCATTGGGCCCCGCTTTGCGAAAACAGAGAAAGCACTCGCTCGGTCGCGGGCAGCGATCCATGGATATCTGACGCAAACATCAGTTTCATCCGTCACTCCCTGGTAAAAAAACTCCCCTTATCATACCTGAAGCGTCAGGGCTTATCAGCCCGCGCGCTTAGCGGAGAGTGCCACATAGCGCTGTACGGAGGCTCGCTGCCACTGGAACGCCGCATAGTCCACCAGCAGTTGAGGGACCTCATCGCCGTTGAGGATCAAACGGTTCAGCATCAGCGCCAGATCGGTATCGGCAATACACCATTCACCGAACAGGTTCGGGTTGCCGTGAGCGAGCAGCGAGGTTGCAGTTTCAATCAGCTTTTGCGCGCTTTCGACGCCTTCTGCGCTGAGCGCTGGCTTTTTCACACCGGCAAACACGACATCCGTGGAGCGCTCGACGCGAATCGGCACCAGGTCGCTACGCAGCCACGCCTGGATCTGCCGGGCGCGGGCGCGCTTTTGCAGATCGTGAGGATAGATGCGCTCCCACTCCGGCGGCGCAAAACGATCTTCCAGATATTCATCGATAGCCGAGGATTCGCTCAGTGCAAAACCATCCAGTTCCAGCACCGGCACGCGTCGCGTCAGGTCGTAACCCTGCCACTGGGGTTTGAGGTGTTCACCACCGTCGAGATCGACAGTCTTCAGCGTAAAAGAGAGCCCCTTTTCGGCCAGCGCGACGTAAACGCTCATAACATAGGGAGAAAAGAAATTTGCATCGGACCACAATGTAATTACGGGCTGGTTCATAACATCCTCATCGGCTGATCGGTTTTTACTCAACATATAATCTCTTTGCTTCGCTGTCACTTGATGAAAACTCACGATTTACAACAAGCACCTATACTCATTTGTCATGGCACCACTATTTGCATGGACAGGAGTTGAGAATGATTGACCTTTATTACGCCCCTACCCCAAACGGCCACAAGATCACCCTCTTTCTCGAAGAAGCCGAACTGGATTACAGAATCATCCGCGTGGATATCAGCAAAGGCGAACAGTTCAACCCTGTGTTTTTGGCTATTTCGCCCAACAATAAAATTCCGGCCATTATTGATAGCCAGCCGGCGGACGGAGGCAGGCCGTTAAGCCTGTTTGAATCCGGTGAAATTTTGCTTTATCTGGCAGAGAAAACCGGCAAGCTGCTGAGCGGTGAACTGCGCGAGCGTCACCACACTCTGCAGTGGCTTTTCTGGCAGTCAAGCGGCTTTGGGCCGATGCTGGGGCAGAACCACCACTTCACCGCCTTCGCGCCGCAGACCATTCCCTACGCCATTGAGCGATATCAGGTTGAAACCCAGCGTCTTTACGGCGTTCTGAACCAGCGGCTGGAGAAAACGCCGTGGCTCGGGGGCGACCATTACAGCATTGCCGATATCGCCTGCTGGCCGTGGGTAAATACGCATGATAAACACCGGATTGACTTAGCGTCTTACCCGGCGGTGAACAACTGGTTTGAGCGTATCCGGACCCGCCCGGCCACCGAACGCGCAATGCAAAAAATCCAGCAGGTTTAATCACCTATGAGGCTGGGTGGCTGAGAGGCTCTCATGTATTATGGGCGGGAAATACTGACACGGAGAAGACCTGCAATGTCACAGCCAGACGCTATTATTCGTATAAAAAATTTACGCTTGCGCACGTTCATTGGTATCAAAGAGGAAGAGATTGCCAACCGTCAGGATATTGTCATTAATGTGGTGATTCACTACCCGGCAGACAAAGCGCGGGCCAGCGAAGACATCAATGACGCGCTGAACTATCGCACGATCACTAAAAACATCATCCAGTACGTGGAAAACAACCGCTTCTCTCTGCTGGAGAAATTAACTCAGGATGTGCTCGATATCGCACGCGATCATCACTGGGTCACTTATGCTGAAGTAGAGATCGATAAACTTCACGCCCTGCGCTATGCCGACTCCGTCTCCATGACGTTAAGCTGGCGACGCCAGGCGTAAACCTGGAGGTTGTATGAAGATTCTGCTGACCGGCGGTACAGGCCTGATTGGGCGCCATCTCATTGCGCGTTTGCAGGCGCTGCATCACGACATTACCGTAGTGACCCGCAGCCCGGAGAAAGCGCGCCAGGTGCTGGGCGCGGGGGTCGATATCTGGAAAGGGCTGGCCGATCGGCAGAATCTGGACGGCTTCGACGCCGTCATCAACCTTGCGGGCGAACCCATCGCCGATAAGCGCTGGACCGAAGAGCAGAAACAGCGGTTGTGCAGCAGCCGCTGGAACATCACCGAGAAGCTGGTTGAGCTGATTCGCAACAGCCAGACCCCGCCGTCGGTGCTGATTTCAGGCTCTGCGACGGGCTATTACGGCGATCTCGGCGAAGTGGTGGTCACCGAGGAAGAGCCGCCCCACAACGAGTTCACCCATAAACTCTGCGCCCAGTGGGAGCGCATCGCCAGCGCGGCGCAAAGCGATAATACCCGCGTCTGCCTGCTGCGTACCGGCGTGGTGCTTGCGCCGAAAGGCGGCATTCTGGGTAAAATGCTTCCGCCCTTCAGGCTGGGGCTCGGCGGGCCGATCGGCAACGGGCGACAGTACCTGGCCTGGATCCATATCGACGATATGGTGAACGGCATTATCTGGCTGCTGGATAACGATCTGCGCGGGCCGTTTAACATGGTTGCGCCGTATCCGGTGCGAAATGAACAGTTTGCCCACGCGCTGGGCCATGCCCTGCACCGCCCGGCGATATTACGCGTGCCTGCGACGGCGATTCGCCTGTTGATGGGCGAAGCGTCCGTGCTGGTACTGGGCGGTCAGCGCGCGCTGCCAAAACGGCTGGAAGCGGCCGGTTTTGCGTTTCGCTGGTATGACTTAGAAGAGGCACTGGGGGATGTGGTACGCTGAATATGTTACAGTGATACGCCATGTTCCGATGAAATGGCGTAACAATGGCAACCATCACCACTCCCCGGCTTCATCTCACCCCTTTCGAACCCTCTGACTGGGCGTTCTTCCGCTCGCTGCGCGAAAACCGCGACATCATGCGCTATATGGCCGCGATTGCGCCTGAGAAAGAGACCCGACGCGTGTTTGCCGCACGTCTGATGGCGGAGCATGTCTTCGTGATCCGCTTTCTGAATGAAGATACGCCACTCGGCGATATCGGCCTGCAAATCAGCCCTGAGAATCGTGAAGAGGCGGACATTGGCTACACGGTTGTGCCTGCCGCGCAGGGAAAAGGCATCGCCAGCGAGGCGCTGCGCGCGGTATGTGAGTACGCGTTTAACCAGACCGGCGTGAAGGCGATTAACGCGTACGTGCTGGCAGACAACGGCGGGTCTGTGCGGGTGCTTGAGAAAGCCGGGTTTGTGCGCACGCAGGTGCTTGAAAAGGCGTATGAGATTGACGGCGTGCGGTATGACGACTGGGTCTATCGGCTGGAGTGTGGTGCGGCCTGATGCCCTCACCCGGCCCGTAGGCCCGGTAAGCGAAGCGCCACCGGGCGATTGGGCTGCACTGCGGGCTGATGCCCTCTTTATTTCAGAGATCCTTTAAGGAACTGCTGCAAACGCGGGCTCTGCGGGTTTGCCAGCACCTCGTCAGGGTGCCCCTGCTCTTCAATTTTCCCCTGATGCAGGAAAATCACGTGGTTCGAGACGTTACGGGCGAAGCCCATCTCGTGCGTCACCACCACCATCGTTTTGCCCTCTTCGGCCAGCTTCTGCATGATGCGCAGCACTTCGCCGACGAGTTCCGGGTCAAGCGCGGAGGTCGGTTCGTCGAACAGCAGCACTTCCGGCTCCATCGCCAGCGCGCGGGCGATGGAGACACGCTGCTGCTGGCCGCCGGAAAGGTGTACCGGATACTTCATCTGCTGGCGCTCGTCGATACCCACTTTCGCCAGGTATTTCACCGCGCGTTCCCGGGCTTCCTGCTTGCTTAAGCCGAGCACCTGAACCGGCGCTTCCATCACGTTCTCCAGCACCGTCATGTGGCTCCAGAGGTTGAAATGCTGGAACACCATCGTCAGGCGCGTACGCAGCAGGCGCAGCTGATTCTTATCCGCCACCTTCAGCTGGCCGTCTTTGTCACGCACCAGGTTGATGTTCTGCCCGCTCACCACAATCGAGCCTTCGCTCGGCTTTTCGAGGAAGTTAATGCAGCGCAGGAAGGTACTTTTACCCGAGCCGGATGAACCGATGATACTGATTACGTCGCCTGCGTTAGCCTGCAGCGACACCCCTTTCAGCACTTCATGTTCGCCGTAGCGTTTGTGCAAATCAATAACGTTTAATTTGTTCTCAGCCATCATCTTTCTCAGTGCGTCGAAGAAGGTTTTATATGCTGCAGCCAGCGTTTTTCAGCCTTACGGAACAGGCTAATCAGAACATAAGAGATAATTAAATAGAGCACCGCCGCAATGCCAAACGCGGTAAACGGCTGATAGGTCGCGGAGTTGATATCGCGCGCGATTTTGAGCAGGTCCGGCACCGTGGCGGTAAAGGCGAGCGCGGTGGAGTGCAGCATCAAAATCACTTCGTTGCTGTAGGCCGGTAGCGCAATGCGCAGCGCCGACGGCAGAATAATGCAGCGGTAAAGCTTCACCGAGGAGAAGCCGTACGCGCGCGCGGCCTCGATCTCACCGTGCGGCACGGAACGAATGGCCCCGGCGAAAATCTCGGTGGTATAGGCGCAGGTATTGAGCGTTAGCGCCAGCACCGTACAGTTCAGGCCACTGCGGAAGAACGCATTCAGCATTTCCGTGCCTTTTACGATCTCCAGCGTATACATCCCCGAATAGAACACCAGCAGCTGCACGTACAGCGGCGTGCCGCGAAACACATAGGTAAACAGCCAAATCGGGAACTGAATAAATTTATTGTTCGACACGCGACCGATGGCGAGAAACACCGCCAGAATGCCGCCCATCACCACGGAAGAAATCAGCAGCCAGAGCGTGATCGCCACGCCGGTAAAGCGGTAGCCATCCGTCCACAGCAGGGATTTCCAGTATTCCTGAATAATCTCAATCACAGGTCAGCCCTCTTCACACCCACGGAGTAGCGACGCTCGAGCAGAAGCAGCACACCATTGGAGACGGTCGTAAAGACCAGATAGATCGCGCCGCAGACCACCGCAAAGTAGAACGGCTCCCAGGTGCTCTTGCCCGCCAGCTGAGTCGCTTTCACGACGTCTTCCAGACCGAGCAGCGAGACCAGCGCCGTCGCTTTGAGGATAACCTGCCAGTTGTTACCGATGCCCGGCAGCGCATAGCGCATCATGGCCGGGAACATAATCCGGCGAAACGTTTGTGAAGAGGTAAAACCAAATGCGGTTGCCGCTTCAATGTGTCCTCTGGGAACCGCCATATAAGCGCCACGGAAGGTTTCCGTGAAGTAGGCACCGTAGATAAAACCGAGGGTGATAATACCGGCCACCATCGGGTCGATATCAATTTGTCCCATGCCCATCGCATCCGTCACGCTGTTCAGGGCAATCTGCAGGCCGTAAAAAATAAGCAGCATCAGCACCAGATCGGGTACGCCGCGAATGAGCGTGGTATAGCCTTCGAAAATGAGCGCCAGCGGTTTGTTAGCCGAAAGCTTCGCCCCTGCGCCCGCCAGACCTATCAGCACCGCCAGCACCACGGAGCTGATAGCCAGCTCAAGGGTGACAAGCGCGCCCTGTAAAATAACGCCAGAAAATCCGTACAGCATACCGCGAGCCCTGTCGTATCGTGAGTGGTAAACCGTGTCTTATCCCCTCCCCCAGCGGGAGGGGCCGCACGTTATTTGACGGAGCGATTAGCCACCGTACACATTGAAATCGAAGTACTTTTTCGCCAGCTTGTCGTAGGTACCGTCAGCGCGCATTTCAGCAAACGCTTTGTTCAGCGCCTCACGCAGTTCGTTGTCTTCCTTACGCAGGCCCATACCGGTACCCACGCCAAAGAGCTTCTCATCCTTAATGGACGGACCGCCGAACTTGTAATCTTTGCCTACCGGCTGCTTCAGGAAACCTTCGCTTGCCGCGACTTCATCCTGGAATGCCGCATCAATACGGCCTGCCGTCAGGTCTGCGTAAATATTTTCCTGGCCCTGATAGGAGACGATTTCGATCCCCTTCGGCGCCCAGTGTTCGTTACCGTAGGTTTCCTGCGTGGTGCCCTGCAGCACGCCCACGCGTTTCCCCTTCAGCGACTCGAGGGTCGGTTGAATGTCAGAAGACTTAGCCACTACCAGACGTGAATCGGCCGCATAGAGCTTGTCGGTGAAGGCAATCTCCTGCTGACGTTTCTCGGTGATGGAAAGCGAGGACATAATCACGTCTATTTTTTTAGCTTTCAGTGAAGGGATCAGCGCATCGAGCGGGTTCTCTACATAAGTACACTGTGCTTTGATGCGTTTGCACAGCTCATTGGCCAGATCGATGTCAAAACCCACCAGTTCACCCTTTGAATTCTTCGATTCAAACGGCGCGTAGGTTGGATCGGTGCCAATACGAATTTTCTGCGGAATGGCTGCGAAGGCCGCGGTGGCGCTGGAAAAGGCCAGTACCAGAGATAATGACAACACGAGTTTTTTCATATTTGTCCTCAACAAACTGTCTTCATACGGTTTTTTTACGACGACGGGGTGGGGTTAATGTGCCATTAATCCACGCTGTCAGGCAAAGAATAATGCCTTTCAGACGGGAATTTTTGCATTATAAATGCTTAAGTATGCACGTAGCGACCCAATATGGTGCACAAATCGCACCATATTGAATCATCCACACCCGCGACGCACCACGCTGGTGCGTTAGTCACCGTAGACGTTGAAGTCGAAGTATTTCTTCGCCAGTTTGTCGTAGGTACCGTCTTTGCGCAGTTCCGTGAATGCTTTGTCAAAGGCGGCTTTCAGCTCTTTATCGTCCTTACGCAGGCCGATGCCGGTGCCGTCACCAAAGTATTTTTTGTCTTTCACGGACGGGCCCGCAAAGGCGTAATCTTTACCGGCCGGCTGCTTAAGGAAGCCTTCGCTCGCCGCGACTTCATCCTGGAACGCGGCATCCAGACGGCCTGCCGCCAGGTCAGAGTAGATCAGATCCTGGTTCTGGTAAGCCACCACGTCGACGCCCTTCTCGCGCCAGTTGGCATTCGCGTAACCTTCCTGGGTCGAGCCCTGGAGCACGCCCACATGCTTGCCTTTCAGCGAGTCGATGGTCGGCTGGATCGGGGAACCTTTCGCGGCAATCAGACGCGAATCCGCAGCGTAGAGCTTGTCAGAGAAGGCAATCTCCTGCTGGCGTTTTTCGGTGATGGAGAGAGAAGAGATAATGGCGTCGATTTTCTTTGCCTTCAGCGACGGGATTAACGCGTCGAAGTCGCTGCCCACCCATGTGCATTTCACTTCCATACGTTTGCACATTTCATTTCCCAGATCGATATCAAACCCCACGAAATCGCCTTTCGCATCCTTGGAAGAGAATGGCGCGTAGGTTGCGTCTGTACCGATACGAACCGTCTGTGGAAGCGCTGCGTAGCTACCTGCCGCCGCACTTAACCCCACCAGCAAAGACAGAGCCAGAACCGTCTTCTTCATACATTTACCCTCAAGTACCGTGATTTTATTATGTATTGTGTTGTGTGTTGTGTTGCAGGCTTCTCTTGCAGGTCTTATGCCACATTGCCGTCTGGTCAAAACTTCGACGTTAAATATGTTAATAAAACGTTGCGATATTGCCTTAATGGTGAAAGATAGCAGGTCTGCCGAACGAACCGGAAAGAGAAAAAGGGAAAAAGCGAATTAAATGTCGAGGATATGATCGCCGTTGCATAATTGCCCTGAAACAGGGCAACGTCTCTTTTCATGCACAGCATTTGTGCACAGAATCAGGCTCCCTGCCAGCGGGTGAAGAGGTCTTCGGGCAGGTCGATGTCAAACTGATCCAGCACGCGATTGACGGTCTGATTAATCACATCGTCCAGCGACTGCGGTCTGTGGTAGAACGCCGGCACCGGCGGCATGATCACCGCGCCCAGCTCGGCGGCCTGGGTCATGAGGCGCAGATGGCCCAGGTGCAGCGGCGTTTCCCGCACGCAGAGCACCAGCGGGCGGCGCTCCTTCAGCACCACGTCCGCCGCGCGCGTTACCAGCGTGTCGGTATAGCTGTTCACAATCCCGGAAAGCGTTTTGATTGAACAGGGCAGGATCACCATACCGGCGGTTTTAAACGAGCCTGAGGAGATGCTGGCGGCGATATCGCGGGCATCGTGAACCACGTCCGCCATCGCCTGGACATCGCGCAGGGAGAGATCCGTTTCAAGGGAGAGGGTTTGCCGCGCCGCCTGGCTCATCACCAGATGCGTTTCCACTTCTGCCACGTTACGCAAAACCTGTAGCAGGCGTACGCCGTAAATCGCGCCGCTGGCACCGCTGATGCCTATTATGAGTCGTTTCATGATTTCGCCCTTGCTGAATTCTGGGCTGACTGTGCAGGATTTTGCGGGGAGTTGCAAGTGAGGGCGAGCGCCCTCACCTGCGCAGAGATTAACCTTCGTTGTGCATCTCTAAGCTTTCGAGATCGTTTTGCAGCTGAACGGCTTTCGCATCGTCGTTGCGCAGCGAATCAAGGTAGTCGAGGTACTGCTGGTCAACGTCTTTCGTCACGTAGACGCCATTGAACACGGAGCATTCGAACTGCTGAATCTCCGGATTCTCGGCGCGCACCGCGTCGATGAGATCGTTCAGATCCTGGAAAATAAGGCCGTCGGCACCGATGATCTGGCGAATCTCATCCACTTCACGGCCGTGAGCAATCAGCTCGTTGGCGGTTGGCATATCAATGCCGTACACGTTCGGGAAGCGAATCTCCGGCGCGGCAGACGCCAGGTAGACTTTCTTCGCACCCGCTTCGCGCGCCATCTCGATAATCTGCTCAGAGGTGGTGCCGCGAACGATGGAGTCATCCACCAGCAGAACGTTTTTGTCGCGGAATTCCGCGCGGTTGGCGTTCAGCTTGCGGCGCACAGACTTACGGCGCAGGTGCTGGCCCGGCATGATAAACGTGCGGCCAACGTAGCGGTTCTTCACGAAGCCCTGACGGTACGGCTTGTCCAGAATGCGGGCGATCTCCAGGGCGATATCGCAGGAGGTTTCCGGGATAGGAATCACCACGTCAATGTCGAGATCGTCCCACTCGCGGGCAATCTTCTCGCCGAGCTTCGTGCCCATATTGACGCGCGCGCTGTAGACGGAAATCTTGTCGATGAACGAATCCGGACGGGCAAAATAGACGTATTCAAACAGGCACGGGTTGCTGACCGGGTTGTCGGCACACTGACGGGTGAACAGCTGGCCCTTCTCGGTGATATACACCGCTTCGCCCGGCGCAACGTCGCGCAGGAATTCGAAGCCCAGAGTATCCAGCGCCACGCTCTCAGAGGCAACCATATATTCGGTACGGCCATCGCCGAGGTCGCGCTTGCCCAGCACCAGCGGACGAATGCCGTTTGGATCGCGGAAGGCGACCATGCCGTGACCGATGATCATCGCCACGCAGGCGTACGCACCGCGGATCTGGCGGTTGGTCGCGGCAATGGCAGCGAAGATATTGTCTGCTTCCAGCGGGTAGTGACGGAAGTTATCCAGCTCGCTGGCGAACACATTGAGCAGGATTTCTGAATCAGAGGTGGTGTTAATGTGGCGACGTTTCTCTTCGAACAGCTTCTTACGCAGCTCATGAGCGTTGGTCAGGTTGCCGTTATGGGCAAGCGTGATGCCATACGGTGAGTTGACGTAGAAAGGCTGTGCCTCAGAGGCGCTGGAACTGCCAGCAGTAGGATAACGAACGTGACCGATCCCCATATTACCTTGCAGACGCTGCATATGGCGGGCTTCAAACACATCGTTTACCAGGCCATTGGCCTTACGTAAACGGAAGCAGTTGTTTGCATCAATGGTGATGATACCCGCAGCATCCTGCCCACGGTGCTGAAGCACCGTTAACGCGTCATAAATCGACTGGTTTACCGGCATGAAACCGGCGATACCGACAATACCGCACATTCGTCTTTTCCTCGTTAAGCCACATCTCAGGGTTTATGCCCTGGGCAAAAAACTCGACGAGCTTTGCAGATAGTCAAAGAACCATCTGATGATGAAGCTGAACTCTGGAATGAGCTGCGATTTCTGCCAGTCTTCGCTTTTGGAGAACCCGGTGAAGGTATCCAGGAAGAACAGGATCGCGGCCACAATCAGCACGCCTCGTAATGCCCCGAAACAGATCCCGAGTACCCTGTCCGTTCCTGACAGACCGGTTTTCTCGACCAGCTGACCTATCACGTAATTCACGATAGCGCCGACAATCAGCGTCGCGATAAACAGCACCGCGATGGCGATTCCATTTCGGACCAGTTCATCTTCAAAGCCCGTGAACCAGACAGACAGGTAAGTGTAGTAATGACTGGCAACAAAGAAAGCACAACCCCAGGTTACCAGCGATAACGCTTCACGAACAAAGCCACGGATCAGGCTAACCAGACAGGAAAAACCAATCACCGCAATGATGGCGTAATCAATCCAGACCATATGTGTCCCACGATTAAACGCCCTGTCATCCAGTTCGGGGCGAATTCTAACAGAAAAAGAAAACGTTTGCGTAGGGATTTCCTTCCCGCGCGTAAATAAAAAAGGCGCTGAAAAAATGTTCAACGCCGTGGCTTATCGCCTCTCTCTAAAGGAGCAGGTCGTACTTAGTTCGCGCTGTAGCTCATCACCACACCACTCAGCCCGGAGATCTGCTTCAGCTCGCCCAGCGACCCTTTCAGCTTGTCTTTCGACGCCTCCGGCCCCACGAGGATACGGGTAATTTTACCCTGTACCGGCGTGGAAGGTGAAGTGTAAACGCGATAGCCCGCGCTGCGCAGTTTACCCACAACCTCGTTGACTTTATCGGCGTTTTTCAGCGCCCCCAGCTGCACAACGTAGGCTTTGCCGGTCGGCGCTGCGTCTTGCTTCGCAGGTGGTGGAGTTTCAGACGCTGCAGCCAGCTGCTCTGCTGCTTTATCTCGCTGTTGCTGAGGCTTCGGCTGCGGTTTTTCTACCGGCTTCGGTTTTTCAACAGGCTTAGGCTTCTCTACCGGTACCGGATCGATCTCGATGTTGTTATTCGCCGCCAGACGCGACGGGTCGAGTGACGGTGCAGCGGCATCGCCCGCGCGAACTTCTTCCGCCGCCCCTTCAGGCGGCTGAGCAGGCAGCGCCTGGGTCGCCGCAGGCAGCATATCCGGCTCATCGCGGTCGCCCGGCTTCGGCACCAGCGGAATGGCTGCAAACTCGTCCTGATAATGTTTTTTCTGCCCGTCGAGCAGCCCGGGAAGAATAATCACCCCGAGCGCGACCAGCACAATGGTTCCTGTTAAACGGTTCTGAAACTTACTCGCCACCGGTTCTCCCCGCGTCCATCACTTCCATGACATGTGCCACCGTGTGGAAAGAGCCACACACCAGCACGGTATCTTCTGGTTTAGCATCCGCCATCGCGGCATGCCAGGCCTGCGCCACGCTACTGTAGATTGCACCTTTACCGAGATGTTCCATCAACTCCTCAGCAGTCGCACCGCGCGGCCCCTCCAGAGGAGCACAATACCAGCTATCGACCACACTCTCCATGCAGGCCAGCGTGCCGCCGATATCTTTATCATGAAGCATACCGATAACCGCCAGCACGCGCCCGGTTTTTGGTAACGATTTGAGACGTCCTGCGAGATACGCCGCCGCATGCGGGTTGTGCGCCACATCCAGAATCAGACGCGGTGACTCGCTGACTATCTGGAAACGACCCGGCAGCAGCGCATTCTGAATGCCGTCACGGATCGCCTGCTCACTTACAGCTAATCCGCTGGCGCGCAGTGCCGCCAGCGCGGTTGCCGCGTTAGGCTGTGGCACCTGCGGCAGCGGCAGATTCTCCAGCACGCCCTGCGCATCGCTGAAGCGCCAGCCATTACCCTGCACCTCATACTGCCAGTCAACGCCTCGGCGCAACAGATGTGCGCCCTTCTCTTTCGCCACGTCGGCAATGGTATGTGGCATGTCCGGCTCGCCCACCACGGCGGGCTTATTCGCCCGGAAAATACCGGCCTTCTCGCGGCCAATGCTTTCACGGTCCGGGCCCAGCCAGTCGGTATGATCCAGCGCGATGCTGGTGACCACCGCCACGTCCGCATCCACCATATTGGTGGCATCCAGACGCCCGCCCAGCCCCACTTCCAGGATCACCACGTCCAGCTGCGCCTGTTTGAACAGCCACAGCGCCGACAGGGTGCCGTATTCAAAATAGGTTAATGAGGTTTCCCCGCGCGCCGCTTCGATAGCCGCGAACGACGCCGTATGGGCAGATTCCGCCAGCTCGGTGTTCTGCACCCGCACGCGCTCGGTATAGCGCACCAGATGCGGTGAGCTGTAAACGCCAACCTTGTACCCCGCCGCCATCAGGACTGACTCCAGCGTGCGGCAGGTCGTCCCTTTACCGTTAGTACCTGCAACGGTGAACACGAACGGAGCCGGTTTCAGCACGTCGAGACACGCGGCAACCTGGCTTACGCGCTCAAGGCCCATATCGATGGTTTTACTGTGCAGGTTTTCCAGATAAGAAAGCCACGCGGCCAGGGGCGACGTGGCTTGGGGAATGCTTTTATTTTCCATAATGCCCGGTTGTCATTAACAGGTTATAAAGCAAAAGGGCAGCGCCATCTGGCCCTGCCCTTTTCAGTTATCAGGCCTCGGGTTCCTGATCCGGTACCACCACGCCTTCGCGCGGCTCATCCGGGTTAGGCGCTGGCAGATTCATCAGCTTCGCCAGAATGCTGGCCAGTTTCAGGCGCATTTCCGGACGGCGGACGATCATATCGATAGCGCCTTTCTCAATGAGGAACTCACTGCGCTGGAAGCCCGGCGGCAGTTTTTCACGAACGGTCTGCTCGATGACGCGAGGACCGGCAAAGCCGATCAGCGCTTTTGGCTCAGCGATGTTCAGGTCACCCAGCATCGCGAAGCTTGCGGAGACGCCACCCATGGTTGGGTCGGTCAGCACGGAGATGTACGGCAGACCGCGCTCCTGCATTTTCGCCAGCGCTGCAGAGGTTTTCGCCATCTGCATCAGGGACATCAGCGCTTCCTGCATACGCGCACCACCGGAGGCGGAGAAGCAGATCAGCGGGCAGTTGTCTTCCAGCGCCTGCTCTACGGCACGCACGAAACGCGCGCCGACCACGGAGCCCATTGAGCCGCCCATAAAGGAGAACTCAAACGCAGCGGCAACCACCGGCATCTCGTGCAGGGTGCCCTTCATGACGATCAGCGCGTCTTTCTCGCCGGTTTCTTTCTGTGCAGAGGCCAGACGATCTTTGTATTTTTTGGAATCGCGGAACTTCAGCACGTCTTTTGGCTCAAGCTCGCTGCCCAGTTCTACCAGAGAACCTTCGTCCAGCAGGCTATGCAGGCGGTTGCGCGCCGACATACGCATGTGGTGGTCACACTTCGGACACACCTCAAGATTGCGTTCCAGCTCTGCGCGATACAGAACCTGGCCGCAGCTATCACACTTCGTCCATACCCCTTCAGGAATGCTCGCTTTGCGCGTCGGGGTAATGTTGCTTTTAATTCGTTCAATCCAGCTCATTGATAACCTTTCTGCCTGAACCTGGTCGTATGCCAGTTTTGCTATAAGAGGCGAATAATGCCATTTTTGCCTCCAACAGACCATGAATGTTGCACATTAAAACATAACAGCCCGAAACTTTGGATAAAAAAGTGGTCGAACCGCCAGCGTGCATTTACTTCGCTTGCTTTGCTGCCGCGCGTTTGTGACGAATGATTTCGATAACACCCGGCAGCACGGAAAGCACAATAATCGCTACAATCAGTAACTTAAGGTTTTCCTGAACCACCGGCAAGTCGCCAAACAGATAGCCTGCATAGGTAAAGAGCAACACCCAAAGCAGTGCGCCCACCACGTTATACATTGCAAAATGACGATAGGACATATGGCCCATTCCCGCCACAAACGGCGCAAATGTGCGCACAATAGGCACAAAACGCGCAAGGATAATGGTTTTTCCACCATGACGTTCATAGAAGGCATGGGTCTTGTCTAAATAGCTGCGGCGGAAAATTTTCGAGTCCGGATTACTGAACAACCGCTCACCGAACACCCGGCCAATCGTATAATTGACTGCATCCCCGACAATCGCGGCAATCACCATCAACACCACCATCAGATGCACGTTCAAATCATTGGTGGGCAGCGCCGACAACGCACCGGCCACAAACAGCAGCGAGTCTCCCGGCAGGAACGGGGTAACGACCAGACCGGTTTCACAGAACAGAATCAGGAACAGAATGGCGTAAACCCAGACGCCGTACTGCGCGACCAGCTCCGCCAGGTGAACATCAATATGCAGAATGAAATCAATCAGAAAACGTATTACGTCCATATTGTCTAAGCCTTAATTGCACCTTTGTTTAGTCCGCTAAAAACAGCGGGCCCATTGGCGGTTTTGGCAGGTCAAACCGATCCGGATAGTCTACCGAGACCAGATAAAGCCCTTCCGCTTTCGCCGTTGCTGCCGCAAGCGTTCTGTCCTTCGCTGCCAGCAGTTCTGCAATCCAGCTCTCCGGCTGGTGTCCGGCGCCCACTTCCATCAGGCTGCCTACAATATTCCGCACCATATGATGTACAAAGGCATTGGCTTTGATATCCACCACCACATACGCGCCATAACGACTGACGTTAATGTGCATGACGTTACGCCACGGCGTACGGGACTGACACTGCACCGCACGAAACGACGTAAAGTCATTTTCACCAATCAGACACTGCGCCGCGCGATGCATGCGTTCTGCATCGAGCGGTTCATAAAAATGCGTCACGCCCTGGCTTAACACCGCCGGGCGCAGACGCTGGTTGTAGATGACATAGCGATAGCGACGCGCCGTTGCGCTGAAGCGCGCGTGAAAATCATCCGGCACAGCTTTCACCCAACGCACCGCGATGTCACCAGGTAAATTCGCATTTACACCCAGCGTCCAGGCGGCATCCTTACGCACGGCGGTGGTTTCAAAGTGAACCACCTGCCCCGTGCCATGAACACCCGCGTCCGTTCGCCCCGCGCACAGGACGTTAATCGGCTCGTTTGCCACCTGAGAGAGCGCTTTCTCCAGCTTTTCCTGAACGCTGCGCACCTCATTCTGACGCTGCCAGCCATAATATTTACTGCCATCGTACTCAATACCGAGGGCAATTTTATGAACCGGCTTTTGATCCACTTCGGACATCAGTACAGATACTCCTGCACCAGCTTCTCGGCGATCTTGACCGCCATCAGCGCGCCGCCAAAGCGAACGTTATCGGCAACGGACCAGAACTGGACCTGCTCCGGCATACCGTAGTCGTTACGCACGCAGCCAACGGAAAGATGCGCGCTGCCGGTGGCGTCGCCCACCTGGGTCGGGAACTCGCTCTCTTCGGAAAGGACGATATCTTCACCGCGGCCAAACGCATCGCGGGCCTCTTCTGCCGCCAGCGGACGCAGGGCTTCAAAGCCGACCATCTGCGCGTGGCCGTAGAAGACCGGGGACTGTACGACGCTGGCGGAAATCATCAGCCCCTCGTCCTGCAGAATCTTGCGCGCTTCGTCGACGAGACGACGCTCTTCGCGCACGGAACCTTCACGATCCGGCAGCAGCGGCAGCATGTTGAACGCCAGCTGGCGGCCAAAGAAATCATCTTCGTCGATCGGGATGCCATTCAGCAGCTTCGCACTCTGCCCGGCCAGCGCGTCAACGGCCTTTTTACCGTTCGCCGACGCGGACAGAAGGCTGGTGACGGTAATGCGCGACAGGCCGCCGTCGTCAATCAGCGGTTTCAGGGCAGTCAGCAGCTGGCTGGTCAGGCTGTTCGGTACCGCGATAACGTTACGGTTGCGGTAGTCAGCCAGCACAAACGGATTGACGTCCGGGACCACCAGCGGCACGTCCGGCTCCAGGGAGAACAGACCGCTCAGGTCGATCACCAGACAGCCCGAATTGGTCGCCTCTTCAATGTAAGACGCCGTGGCTTCAGCACCTGCGGCAAAAAACGCCAGCTGCGCCTGGGTCCAGTCAAACGTGGCCGCATCCTGAACCATCACGGATTTACCGCCAAAACGCAGATGTTCGCCCGCGCTGTCGGTGCGCGCCAGCGCATAGATATCTCCCACCGGGAACTGACGCTCGGCAAGAGTTTCGAGCAGGGCTTCGCCCACGGCACCCGTGGCACCTAAAATGGCAATATTCCAGCCTTCAGACATGGTGGTTTACTCCAGAAATAAAAAAGCGTCCCTGTCGGCGTATCCGACAGGGAGCATTAAGAAGACATTAATGCGCCGGGTGATGAACGGCGTTAAAACCCAGTTTCTTGAGCAACGTCGCAGCCGCTGCGTCGTCGCACATCACATACAGGGAAGACCACTCGCGGCGCTCAACGTAGTTCTTGCGCAGCTTATCAAATTCACCCGGGATCCCCGCCACCTTACGCAGCAGCGCATCGTCGCGGCGCACATCATACACCAAATGCACCAGCCTTTTCAGCGTTGCCTGATCGAGCGGGCCACGCAGGGTAATGCGGCCAAATTCAGGCGCGGGGAGTAAAGTATCAAGCGCCACCTGCTGCGGATGGCCGATAAAGGCGCTGTAGGCTTCAAACACCTGCGTCGTGCCGCGCGCTTTGCCTTCAAGCGTATAGCCCGCAATATGCGCGGTGGCAACGTCAACCTTGTTCAGCAACTCAACGTTGAGATCCGGCTCCGGCTCCCAGACGTCCAGCACCACGCTGAGATCGTGTCCTTCATTCAGACATTTCAGCAGCGCGGCATTATCCACCACCGGGCCACGGCAGGCATTAATCAGAATAGTGCCAGCCTTCAGACGGCGAATCAGCGCCTCGTCCGCCAGATGCAGGGACTTATACGGCCCCTCTTTAAACAGCGGCGTGTGGAACGTCAGCACATCGCACTGTTCAACCAGCTCATCCAGCGCGCGGAAATCCTCGTCGTCACCGTTGTCTTTACGCGGCGGATCGCACAGCAGCGTGCGGATACCTAACGCTTCAAGGCGCTTTTGCAGACGCCCGCCGACGTTACCCACGCCGACAATCCCCACGGTGCGGTCTTTCAGCGCAAAACCATCGCGCTCGGCCAGCATCAGCAGCGAGGAGAAAACGTATTCCACGACGGCAATGGCATTACAGCCCGGCGCGGCGGAAAAACCGATTCCGGCCTGCTTCAGCCACTGATCATCCACATGATCGGTCCCTGCCGTTGCGGTTCCGACAAACTTAATCGCTTTACCGGCAAGCAACGCCTCATTTACTTTGGTCACCGAGCGCACCATCAGCGCGTCTGCGTCATCCAGTTCGTTAACCGGGATCGGGCGACCAGGGACAGCCTTAACGTCGCCGAGGCGGCTAAACAGCTCGCGGGCGTAAGGCATATTTTCATCAACGAGGATTTTCACGTCTGAGTACCTGTTTGAGAGGAAGAAAACCTGCCAAGTGTGCCATAATCTGGCCGCCAGGCATATACGTATGCCGGGTTTACGCTGAGTTTTGACTTTAAGGATTTTTGACGATGCAGCCCATTTCAGGTACGCCGCCACGCCCTCCGGGTGAAGGCCCTGTCACGCCAAACGTTGCCGGTGAACAGCCACTATCCACGCAACAGCGCACCGTGCTGGAGCGACTGATCACGCGCCTGATAGCGCTGACTTCGCAGCAAAACGCGGAAGTCTGGGCCGGGGTAAAGCATGATTTAGGCGTGAGGAACGACGCACCGCTGCAGTCGCGCCATTTCCCTGCCGCCGAGCAAAATCTCAACCAGCGTATTACGACCGCGCAGCAGAACCACACCACGCGTCAGATTGTCACGCAGTTGACCGAGCTGCTGGGCCAGGGAAATAACCGTCAGGCTGTCAGTGACTTTATCCGTCAGCAGTATGGCCAGACCGCCCTGAGCCAGCTGACGCCAGACCAGCTTAAAACCGTGCTGACGCTGTTGCAGAACAATCAGTTGTCTATTCCGCAGCCTCAGGTGCGCCCCTCAACCGAGCGCCCGCTGCAGCCTGCCGAGCACAACACGCTGAACCAGATGGTGACCAAACTGGCCGCCGCCACCGGCGAGTCGACGAAGCTTATCTGGCAATCCATGCTGGAACTGTCCGGCGTGAAGGCGGGCGAGCTGATTCCGGCCAAACAGTTTACCCATCTGGTGACCTGGCTCCAGGCGCGCCAGACGCTCAGCACCCAGAGCGCCCCTACCCTGCATACCGTTCAGGCGGCGCTTAAACAGCCGCTGGAACCGCACGAGTTCGAGGTGATTCGGGATTACGCCCAGCAGAACTGGCAGGCCACGCCGCAAACGGTACTGACCACCGCGCAGGTGCAGGATGTGCTGAATCAGATCTTTGTTCGCCGCGCCGAGCGGGAAGGCGGCGTGCCGGAGGTAAGAAACGTTCAGCCGATCTACAGCCCGCTGTTTGCGCCCGTTGTGGAGACGTTCAGAACGCTCTCTGCCCGCCCGGGATTAATGTTGATTGCATTATTGATTGCGCTGGCGATTTTCTGGCTGGTTGCCTGAGGATTTGCCCGGTGGCGCTACGCATACCGGGCCTACAACGGCTCGAACCGTAGGCCGGGTAAGGCGCAGCCGCCACCCGGCGACAACAGTTAATTTCTGCGAAACGCCACCAGCGTCACCACGATCCCCACCACCGCAGAAACCGCGCCCGCCAGGAAGACGGACGGGTAGCCAAACGAAGTGGCTAACAGACCCGCCAGCGGCCCGGTTACGCCGTATGAGATATCCTGAAACGCCGCATAGCCGCCCAGCGCCGTACCGCGGACCTGCGGCGCCACGCGCTTCACCACCTCAACGCCCAGCGCCGGGAAGATCAGCGAGCAGCCGCAGCCGGTTAACGCCGCACCAAGCAGCGCAACGGAGGCGACCGGCGCCTGCCAGAGCAACACCAGCCCAACGGTTTCAATCACCAGCGACGCCACCGCCACCTTCACGCCGCCAAAGCGATCCGGCATCCAGCCGAACAGGACACGCATCAGGACAAACGCGCCGCCAAAGGCCGTCAGCGTAAAGCCCGCCATTGCCCAGCCGCGGCTCATGAAATAGAGGGAGACGAAGGTACCAATCACCGCGAAGCCTACTCCCTGAAGCGCCAGGCCCAGCCCTGGCTGCCAGATTTGCCCCACCACACTCCACAGCGAAGGACGTTCGCCTTTATGGGCGGGCACCTTGCGTACCGAACCGTTAAAAGCCCACGCCAGCAGCGGTAATACCATGGTGGTTGCTGCCAGTACCGCAAAACCAAACTGGCTGTGGATCAGCAAACCCAGCGGCGCGCCTGCAGCCAGTGCGCCATAAATCGCCATCCCGTTCCATGACATCACTTTGCCGGAGCGCGCAGGCCCCACCAGCCCCATCCCCCAGGTCAGGGTGCCGGTCAACAGCTGGCTTTCACCGAAGCCAAGGATTAAACGGCCCACCACCAGCAGCGCAAATTTATACGCGGCGTCGACCGGCAGGAGAGCGGCCAGCAGCCACGCGCCCCCCGCCAGACCGCAGGCAAACATGCCCTGCAGCGCCGAGCGTTTTGCACCGTGCTGATCGGCCAGCCGTCCTGCGTAGCCGCGGGTTAATACCGTGGCTAAAAACTGAATGCCCACAGCAATGCCGACCATAGTGTTGCCATAGCCGAGTTCCTGATGAACGAACAGCGGGATCACCGGCAGCGGCAGGCCAACGGTCATGTAGGTCAGGAATACCGCAAAGGCGATGCGGAAAAGAGAAAGGTTCCCGGAAGGAGTGCCCTTCTCGGGGGTAACAGCCTTCATGCATAACTCCGTGTTCAGGCATAAAAAAAGGGAGCCTTCCGGCTCCCTTCCATTATACATTCAAACGCTTATGCTTTCAGCTTGCGCATAACCAGCGTGGCGTTGGTGCCGCCGAAGCCGAAGCTGTTGGACATCACGGTGGTCAGCGTCGCTTCCGTTGGTTTGGTCACGATGTTCAGGCCAGCCGCCTGCTCGTCCATCTCGTCGATGTTAATGCTTGGGGCGATAAAGCCGTTTTCCAGCATCAGCAGAGAGTAGATCGCTTCCTGCACGCCCGCCGCACCCAGAGAGTGACCGGTCATGGCTTTGGTGGCAGAGATAGCCGGGCTGTTGTCGCCGAACACTTCGCGGATCGCACCCAGCTCTTTCACGTCACCTACCGGCGTGGAGGTACCGTGGGAGTTCAGGTAGTCGATTGGGGTATCAACGCCGTGCATCGCCATCTTCATGCAGCGCACCGCGCCTTCGCCGGATGGCGCAACCATGTCGGCGCCGTCGGACGTTGCGCCGTAGCCCACGATCTCAGCGTAGATGTGCGCGCCGCGCGCCAGCGCGTGCTCCAGCTCTTCAACCACAACCATTCCGCCGCCGCCCGCGATGACGAAACCGTCACGGTGCGCGTCATAAGTACGGGAGGCTTTGTCTGGGGTTTCGTTGTACTTGGTGGACAGTGCGCCCATCGCGTCGAACTCACAGGCCATTTCCCAGCCCAGCTCTTCGCCGCCGCCAGCAAATACGATGTCCTGTTTACCCAGCTGGATCTGCTCAACAGCGTTACCGATACAGTGTGCGGAAGTCGCACACGCGGAGCTGATGGAGTAGTTCACACCGTGGATTTTGAACGGGGTCGCCAGGCACGCGGAAACCGCAGAACCCATAGCTTTCGTGACCACGTACGGACCTACCGCTTTCAGACCACGCGGGCTACGCATTGCGTCAGCACCGAATACCTGCGCTTTAGAGGAACCGCCGGAACCGGCAATCAGGCCCACGCGCGGGTTGTTCTGATAAACCTCTTCGCTCAGGCCGGAATCTTTGATCGCTTCCTGCATGGAGAGATAAGCATAAATAGAGGCATCGTTCATGAAACGAACCACTTTGCGGTCAATCAAACCGGTGGTGTCCAGTTTGACGTTACCCCATACGTGGCTACGCATACCTGAATCTTTAAACTCTTCAGAGAAAGTGATCCCGGAGCGTCCTTCACGCAGAGATGCCAGGACTTCCTGCTGGTTATTACCGATGCTGGAAACAATGCCCAGGCCAGTAATCACTGCACGTTTCATTCAATACCTCTGTAAGTCGCACTATAAAAAGTTTCGAGTCGCACAATAGCGTACACTTGTACGCCGAACAAGTCCGATCAGACATTTTCTGCGGAAATTTGCACCGATGGACTCACATCGTTAAGATCGTGCCACTGCCTGTCAGACGAGTAACTTACGTGAAACAAAACGCTATACAACCCGCCAACCTCGAATTCAACGCTGAGGGTACACCTGTTTCCCGAGATTTTGATGACGTCTACTTTTCTAATGATAACGGACTCGAAGAAACCCGCTATGTTTTCCTCGAGGGAAACCAGCTCAGCGCCCGCTTCCCTGCGCACCCGCGCAGCCTGTTCGTTGTTGCGGAAAGCGGATTCGGCACCGGGCTCAATTTTTTAACCCTCTGGCAGGCGTTTGACCAATTTCACGCTGCGCACCCCGAGGCTACGCTACAAAGATTACATTTCATCAGTTTTGAAAAATTTCCGCTTACCGCGCACGATCTGCGGCTCGCCCACCAGCGCTGGCCGGAGCTTGCAGCCTGGGCGGAGCAGCTTCAGGCGCAGTGGCCGCCGCATATCGGCGGCTGCCACCGTCTGATTCTGGACGGCGGAAGGGTGACGCTGGATTTATGGCTGGGCGACATTAACGACCTGACCGATACGCTCGACGACGCGATGAACCAGACGGTGGACGCGTGGTTCCTTGACGGCTTTGCGCCCGCCAAGAACCCGGACATGTGGAGCCAGCATCTGTTTAGCGCGATGGCCCGGCTGGCGCGTCCCGGCGCAACGCTCGCCACCTTTACTTCGGCCGGCTTTGTTCGCCGCGGCCTGCAGGACGCGGGCTTTACCATGCAGAAGACCAAAGGCTTTGGCCGCAAGCGCGACATGCTGGTCGGCACGATGGAACGGACGCTGGACATTCCCGCTCGGACTCCCTGGTTTGCGCGCAGCGCCAGCGCATCGCGCGAAGTGGCGATCGTTGGCGGAGGGATCGCCAGCGCCCTGCTCTCTCTCGCGCTGCTGCACCGGGGCTGGCAGGTGACGCTCTACTGCGCTGACGAGGCACCAGCCAGCTGCGCGTCCGGCAACCGCCAGGGCGCGCTTTACCCGCTTTTAAGCGCGCACGACCCGGCCCTGTTCCAGTTTTTCCCGGCAGCGTTTACCTTCGCCCGTCGCCTGTACGACGCGCTGCCAGTGGCATTCGACCATGACTGGTGCGGCGTCACGCAGCTCGGCTGGGATGAGAAGAGCCAGCAAAAAATCGCGCAGATGCTGTCGCTGGGTCTGCCGGAGGAGATTGCCCGCGCGGTCAGTGCGCAAGAGGTGGCAGACACCGCGGGCGTGGAAACCGGCTGTGGCGGCATTCAATATCCGCTCGGCGGCTGGCTGTGCCCGGCTGAACTGACCGCGGCGGCGATTAGCCTGGCGCAGTCACGCGGGCTGAGGGTGCATTATGCTCATAAGGTTGAATCGCTTAGCCGGTCAGAACGGTGGACTCTGCATTTTGCTGATGGCAAAGCGGCACACCATGCCAGCGTTGTGCTGGCAAACGGACATAACATCAGCCAGTATATCCAGACCGAGACGTTGCCGGTTTATCCGGTCGGCGGCCAGGTAAGCCATATCCCGACCGCGCCCGAACTGAGCAAGCTGCGCCAGGTGCTGTGCTATGACGGCTATCTGACGCCACAAAATCCGTCTAACGGACATCACTGCATCGGCGCCAGCTACCATCGTGGCGAAGCGGATATGCGCTACAGCGAAGCGGATCAGCAGCAAAACCGCCAGCGCCTGATTGACTGCTTCCCGGACGCGGCGTGGGCGAAAGAGGTTGACGTGAGCGAGGGCGAAGCGCGCTGCGGCGTGCGCTGTGCGACCCGCGATCATCTGCCGATGGCGGGAAACGTGCCGGACTATGAAGCCACGCTTGAACTCTATCAGGATCTGGCAGAAAACAAGGAAACGGCGGTAAGTGCCCCGGTTTATCCGGAACTGTTCATGCTGGGCGGATTAGGATCGCGAGGATTGTGCTCCGCGCCGCTGCTGGCTGAAACGTTAGCCGCGCAAATGAGTAATGAGCCTGTTCCGCTGGACAGAACCACGCTTGCGGGGCTGAACCCGAATCGACTGTGGGTACGGAAACTGCTGAAGGGGAAAATGGTTAAGTAGGGTGCGGTCAAATCCCCTCTCCCCAAAGGGGAGAGGGAAAAGTGGGCAGCGGCTTAGCGTTTAGCCTGCTGGAATAAATTGTTCCACATGCCCAGCACCAGAGACTGGTCGCGCGGAGAGAGCTCCCCGGCCAGAATGGCTTTTTCCAGGCTGCGCGTGACTTCAGCGTGAACGGCGTCGGCAGAGTGATCGTCACCTGCTTCCAGCTCGGCTACCGCCAGCGTCAGGTGACCACGCAGATAACCGCTGGCGAACAGCTCATCATCACTGGCGTGTTCCACCATGTCATCAATTAACGCCAGAATGCGTGATTCAAATTCTGCGATCATCTTCTTTCCTCTGTTAAAGATCTTCCGGCCAAGGGAAGCATTCCGCCGTGATCTCCGGCGTGTGGTAATAATTCTGTAAAGCCCTGATCAGGCGCGCCGGACGTTCCGGGATGCCCTTCTCAAGATACTCCATCACCTGCGCATGCACGCGGCGCTGGAAGACGATACGGTCTGGCTCGAAGTCGCCTTCAAGGTTGTCACAGCTCACGTTGAACGGGAAGCCCGCCGCCACGCAGAACAGCCATTCCAGCGCCTGCGGCTTCACTTCCACATCTTCAAACTGGCCCTGGGTGGCGGCGTCGCGCCCGTCCGGACAGTACCAGTAACCGAAGTCCACCAGCTCGCGACGCGCTTTCCCCGCGATGCACCAGTGCGAAATCTCGTGCAAACCGCTGGCGTAAAAGCCGTGGGCAAAGACGATGCGGTTGTACGGAACCTCTGCATCAGCAGGAAGATAGATCGGTTCGTCGTCGCCTTTAATCAGACGGGTATTAAAATCATCAGCAAAACAGCTATCGAAGATCTCAATCAGCTGTTCGTATTTATGCGTACTGTTCATTAGTTCATCCCCAACCAGGTGAGGATCTCCTGTCCATGGCTGTCATAAAGAAGTTTGGCGCTCATCACCGCCGAGACGACAACAATCATCGGGCGGATCAGCTTTTGCCCTTTGCTTAATACCAGACGCGAGCCTGCGCGCGCGCCCAAAAACTGCCCTGCCATCATCACAAACCCGGTTGCCCAGATAACCTTGCCGCCAATGATAAACAGCAGCAGGCCGCCGACGTTCGAGGTCGCATTCAGCACCTTAGCGTGGGCGGTGGATTTAGCGAGGTTAAAGCCGGCCAGCGTCACGAACGCCAGCGCGTAAAACGAGCCTGCGCCCGGGCCAAAGAAACCGTCGTAAAAGCCGACGCAGCCACCGGCAATCAGCGCAAACGGCAGGCCGTGCAGCCGCCGCGCCCGGTCTTCCTCGCCGAGCTTAGGCATCAGCAGGAAATAGAGACCAATGCAGATAACCAGAATCGGCAGGATCTGGCGCAAAATATCCGACTGCACGTGCTGCACCAGCAGCGCGCCCGACGTTGAGCCGATAAAGGTCATCAGGATATTGAGCTTCTGGTCGGCGAGATTCACCACCTTGCGGCGGATAAAATAGAGCGACGCCGAAAGCGAGCCGCCGCAGGCCTGCAGCTTATTGGTGGCAAGCGCCTGCGCCGGGCTCATGCCCGCCGCCAGCAGCGCGGGCACGGTTAACAGCCCGCCGCCGCCCGCGAGTGCATCGATAAAACCGGCCAACATGGCCACAAAGAACAGCACCACCAGCAGCAGCGGTGACACCATAAACAGATCGACGAAATTATCCATTAAAGTACATGCTCATCCAGTAGCGCCTGGCAGGAAGGCGGCAACGGAGGCGGTGTCTTCTTCTCAGGCTTAGAGGTTCCAGGTTTTGCCGGCTCAAACCAGCTTTGCAGTTCGTAACCACAGCCATCGCCTGGCGGCGGTAGCGGCTGATCTTCACATTCCAGGCTGTTCGCCGGGCAGCGCAGACGAACGTGCATATGCGCACGATGCTGGAACCACGGGCGCACTTTGCGCAGCCAGTCGCGATCCGTCCCCGCATCCAGGCAAAGCTGCTGCTTGATCGCCGGGTTGACGAAAATCCGCGTGACGTCGTTATCTTTCGCCGCCAGCTTGATCAGGCTCGAAATATCCCGTGACCACAGTGATGGCACCACGCTTTTGCCGTCGCGCGACACCAGATCCAGCGCCTGCGGCTTCAGCAGCTGCGCAGACGTCCAGCGCGTTTTCGGCAGCTGCAGGAAGATGTCGACATCCAGTCCGGTCTGGTGGCTGGCGTGCCCGCCGTTAAAGCGACCACCGGCAGGCATCCCCATATCGCCAATCAGCATCGTCCCCAGCCCCAGGTTATGCACCTGGTTCCCCAGTCGCTGAATGAACAGCACCAGAGCAGGGTGGCCGAAGTAACGACGCTGGTCGGTACGCATCACCTGATAGGTATCTGATTGCAGCGGCAGCTCCTGCGCGCCCACGATACAGCCGTTAGAGAAGGCGCCGATGGACTGCGCGCTTCCCGCCACCGGATGGGTGATTTTTTGCCACGGCGTGGCGGCCAGACTGGCTCCACTGGCCAGCAGCGCCAGCAGAGCAATTGCGGTTTTTTTCATGTTTACCAGCGTGGAATGGTGGTCGTCACGTCCGCGTTCTGCGCGCGCTGGCGCAGGAAGTGATCCATCAGCACGATCGCCAGCATCGCTTCCGCGATCGGCACCGCGCGGATCCCCACGCACGGATCGTGACGACCTTTGGTGATCATCTCAACTTCTTCGCCTGAGCGGTTAATCGTGTGGCCCGGCACGGTGATGCTTGAGGTCGGCTTCAGCGCGATGTTGGCAATAATCTGCTGTCCACTGCTGATACCGCCGAGAATGCCGCCCGCATGGTTGCTCTGGAAGCCGGCTTTCGTGATTTCGTCGCGGTTCTGGCTGCCGCGAAGCGCCACCACGTCGAAGCCGTCGCCAATCTCGACGCCCTTCACCGCGTTGATGCTCATCAGCGCGTGGGCGATATCGGCGTCGAGACGGTCAAATACCGGCTCGCCCCAGCCAGCCGGGACGCCATCTGCCACCACGGTGACTTTCGCGCCAATGGAGTCGCCCTCTTTTTTCAGGCCGCGCATCAGTTCGTCCAGGGCGTCAAGCTTATCCGCATCGGCGCAGAAGAACGGGTTTTGCTCGACCTGATCCCAGTCCTTGATCGCCAGCGGAATGTCGCCCATCTGGGTCAGACAGCCGCGAATGACGATGCCAAATTTCTGCTGCAAATACTTTTTTGCAATAGCGCCAGCGGCCACGCGCATCGCGGTTTCACGCGCGGAAGAGCGTCCGCCGCCGCGATAGTCGCGAAAGCCGTACTTTTGCTCGTAGGTGTAGTCGGCATGGCCCGGGCGGAACACGTCCTTGATAGCACCGTAGTCCTGAGAGCGCTGATCGGTGTTTTCAATCAGCAGACCAATGCTGGTGCCGGTGGTGCGGCCTTCAAAAACGCCGGAGAGAATTTTGACCTGGTCCGGCTCGCGACGCTGCGTGGTGTAGCGAGAGGTGCCCGGACGACGGCGGTCAAGGTCGTGCTGTAAATCTGCTTCGGTCAGTTCGATGCCTGGCGGTACGCCATCAACGATACAGCCCAGCGCCAGCCCGTGCGACTCGCCAAAGGTGGTCACGCGGAATAACTGTCCAATACTGTTTCCTGCCATCACGGCTCCGATGTTGTTGTTTGTGTTTGAGCGTTGTGAAACGGGCCGAAGCCCGCTGGATTAATCTTTATAGATGCTGAAGTGTTCGCGCGCGTCGAGCAGCTGCGCTTTGGTCAGCATAAAGACGCCGTCACCGCCGTTGTCGAACTCAAGCCAGGTGAACGGCACATCCGGGTACTGCTCTATCAGATGTACCATGCTGTTGCCCACTTCACAAATCAGAACGCCGTCATCGGTCAGGTAATCCGGCGCGCAGGCCAGAATGCGGCGGGTCAGCTTCAGGCCGTCAGAGCCTGACGCCAGGCCCAGCTCCGGCTCGTGACGATATTCGTTCGGCAGATCGGACATGTCTTCTGCATCGACGTACGGCGGGTTAGTGACGATCAGATCGTACTGCAGCGTCGGCAGGTCGCGGAACAGGTCAGAGCGGATTGGCGTGACGTGATGGATCAGGCCGTGCTCTTCGATATTGTGTTCGGTCACGGCCAGCGCGTCGGTGGAGATATCGACGGCGTCCACTTCCGCTTCAGGGAAAGCGTAGGCGCAGGCAATAGCGATGCAGCCGCTGCCGGTGCACATATCGAGAATGTGCTGCGGCTGATGGTTAATCAGGCCTTCAAAGTGGTTGTTGATCAGCTCACCAATCGGCGAGCGCGGCACCAGCACGCGTTCATCGACGTAAAACTCGTGGCCGCAGAACCAGGCTTTGTTGGTCAGGTAAGCCACCGGAATGCGTTCGTTTACGCGACGTATCACGCGCTCAACGATGCGGTGTTTTTCGCTGGAGGTCAGGCGCGCGGTGCGCATGTCTTCCGGAATGTCCAGCGGCAGGTAAAGAGACGGCAGCACCAGCTGAACGGCCTCGTCCCACGGGTTATCGGTACCGTGACCGTACCAGATATTAGCGGCGCTGAAGCGGCTAACCGACCAGCGCAACATGTCCTGTATGGTATGCAGCTCGTTTACTGCTTCATCGACAAATATTTTATCCACTCTTTCCTCCAGGGCATGCTCGCATAATTTTCGGCGGCTAGTTTGCCATGAAGACGGCGATAAATCAGCAATGACGCGTACCGCTTGAGGTTAAAAAATGCGTTTAGTCGGGTACACTATCAGAAATACGAGATGAGAATGACGAATGAAAAAGAAAACATCGCTCAGCGAGGAGGATCAGGCTCTCTTCCGCCAGCTGATGACCGGGACGCGTAAAATCGCGCAGGACACGATTGTCCACCGTCCGCAGCGTAAAAAAATCAGCGAAGTTCCGGTCAAACGGCTGCTACAGGAGCAGGCGGATAACAGCCACTATTTTTCAGATGAATTTCAGCCGCTGCTCAATACGCAAGGGGCTGTGAAGTACGTGCGCGAAGACGTCAGCCATTTTGAGCTGAAAAAGTTACGACGCGGAGATTATTCGCCGGAGCTGTTTCTCGATCTGCACGGCTTAACGCAGATGCAGGCGAAACAGGAGCTGGGGGCGTTGATTGCCGCCTGTCGCCGCGAACACGTTTTTTGCGCCTGCGTGATGCACGGCCACGGTAAGCACATTCTGAAGCAACAGACGCCGCTGTGGCTGGCTCAGCACCCGCACGTGATGGCGTTTCATCAGGCACCGAAAGAGTACGGCGGCGATGCCGCATTGCTGGTGTTGATTGAAGTTGAGGAGTGGCAGCCGCCAGAGTTGCCCTGACAGAAGGGCGGGAAACACGTAGTACCCCGCCCTGTCACACGTCACGTCAGATGGCTTTTGCCATCTTCAGGTTGCACGGGCTCATTTGCCAGTTGAAGACCCCTTTGCCGGTTTCGTCGAGAGTGACGTTGGCAATGGCGGAAGTGGTGAACATTGGCGGCGTTTCGCCCGGGCACAGCTCAGATACCAGATAGCCGACCAGCGGCAGGTGGGAAATGACCAGTGCGGAAGCGACACCTTCATTGCACAGCGCCTGAAGGTAAGCGCTGACAAGACCGACATCGCCGCATGGCGTCAGCTCAGGGAGAACGTCCACGCTGGATGGCAGGTTCATACACTCCCCTACCACGTCCAGCGTCTGTTCTGCACGCAGGAACGGACTCACCAGAACGCGTTCAATGTCCACTTTTTGACCTTTAAGCCACGTCGCCATTTGACGGGATTCGTCACAGCCACAGACGGTTAAAGGACGTACTGAGTCACTGGCGGCATCGAGTGCCGCGTCGCCGTGACGCATGATAAAAACTTGCATATTGCACCGCTTTTGTTAACCAGAATCACCGGCGTTAACTACCCGCGATTAATGCTCTGAGGTAGAAAACCCGATGGCCGGGCATTGTGCCTGATCCATTCGGTGAATGAAACGCTGTTTTTTACCTCAATGGCGTAAGTATAGTCAATCTCTGTTTACAAAATCGCCAGAACAGGTTCATTCACCTCAGGATTTACCCTTCTTTGACTTCAGTTTACGAAATCAGTTTCCCTTGCAGGCCAGAATGTCTGGCCCCGCTCCGCCATCTGCAATAATTCGTCACACGGTGTAAACCGCGGACCGTATTGCGAGGCCAGACGTTGCAAAATGACAACCACTTCACCCGCACCGAGCGTATCCATGTAACGGAACGGGCCGCCAAGGAACGGCGGGAAACCAATACCAAATACCGCGCCGATGTCGCCATCGCGTGCGCTCTTGATCACCTGTTCACCAAAGCAGCGCGCCGCTTCATTGAGCATCATCATGACGCAACGTTCTGCGCACTGAACGGCAGACAGTCTTCCCTGACCGGTGGCCGAAATAAGCCCATAAACCGAAGGGTCGACCTGTTTCTTGCTTTTACGCCCTTTCGCGCCGTAAAGATAGAAACCGCGTTCATTTTTTCTGCCTTTGCGATCGTCCTTCAAAATTGCAGAAACAATGTTTGCAGGCGGGGTAAAACGATCGCCATAAGCCGCTTCCAGCACAGGTATAATTTTAGTGCCGGTGTCTATTCCCACCTCATCCAAAAGTTGGATTGGACCGACGGGGAAGCCAAACTTTACGAGCGCCTCGTCGACGTGCTCGATTTTCTCCCCTTCCGTCAGCAGCCGCATCGCTTCGTTGATATAGGGTGCCAGAATACGGTTGACGTAGAAGCCAGCCTTGTCCGCGACCACAATCGGGGTTTTACCCTGTTTTTTCGCCAGCTTCACCACGGTAGCGATGGTCTGCGGGCTGGTCGTGGCGTGCGGGATCACCTCCACCAGCGGCATTTTTTCGACCGGACTGAAAAAGTGCAGACCAATGACCTGCTCCGGACGAGCAGCTTTCGCCGCGATATCGCCAATCGGTAAAGACGAGGTGTTTGAGGCAAAAATAGTGTGCGGCGCGCAATGCTGCTCTACGTCAGCCACCATCTGCTGCTTAAGCGCCAGGTCTTCGAATACGGCTTCAATCACCAGGTCCCGGTGTGCAAAACCGCTGTAATCCGTCGTGCCGGAGATCGTCGCCAAGGTTTTATCACGCTCGCTTGCCTTGATATGGCGGCGTTTGACCTTCCGATCAAGGTTCTGCCAGCTGTACTGCAGCGCGTGGTTGATGCCCTTTGCGCTGATGTCTTTGATGCGCACGGGCAATTTGCCTTTGCTGGCGGTAACAAACGCGATTCCGCCGCCCATCAGCCCACCGCCCAGCACGCCAACGGCGCGCAGCGGCGCAGGCTCTGCCTCGCTGCCAGGATCTTTTTTCACCTCAGTACTGGCGAAGAAGATGCTGCGCAGCGCCTGCGACTGCGGCGTCATCGCCAGTTCACCAAAGGCTTTGGCCTCAGCGGCATAGCCGCTGCTGCTTCCCTGCGACAACCCGGTTTCCATCACTTCCAGAATGCGCTTTGCCGCCGGGTAGTTGCCTTTGGTTTTTTGCTCGGTTTTTTTGCCTACCATGTTGAACAGGAGCGCGCGCCCCAGTGGCCCTGCCAGCACGCGCTCGCGTACAGGGAGGGGACGTTTTGTCTGACGTCCCTTCAGCGCCAGCTCAACGGCAGCGTCCAGTAGAATGGTGTGCGGAACGACGTCGTCAACCAACCCCACTTTCAGTGCCTGACGGGGGCGTAGCTGCTTGCCGGTTAAGATCATCTCCAGGGCGGTGCTAACCCCAACCAGACGCGGCAGACGCTGTGTTCCACCCGATCCCGGCAGCAGGCCTAACTGCACTTCTGGCAACCCTAAAACGGTTTTCGGATCTTCAGTGCAGATACGGCTGTGACAGGCCAGCGCCAGCTCCAGCCCGCCGCCCAGGCAGGCACCGTGGATCGCGGCAATAACCGGAATCGGCAGAGCGTTGATTTCAGCCATCACCTGCTGTCCCTGACGCGCCAGATCTTCAGCTTCCTGCGCGCTTTTCGCTCGGGCGATCATATTGATATCGGCCCCGGCAATAAAGTTATCCGGCTTAGCCGAGATAAAGACCAGACCACGAATCGCTTTATTTTCGCGGATCTGCTTGAGCATGGCGCGAACCTGAGTGCCGAATTCAGCCTTCAGGGTATTCATCTTTTCATCAGGCACATCAATAGTGATAACCGCGACGTTATCGAGGCGAACCGTCAGATTAAATGCAGATGGCATATCCATTATTCAGCCTCCAGAACCATTGCTGCACCAAGGCCGCCCGCCGCGCAGGCGGTGACGAGACCAAACCCGCCGCCGCGGCGACGGAGTTCGTGTAGTGTCTGGGTGATCATTCGCGCGCCCGTGGCCGCAAACGGATGGCCGTAGGCGATCGACCCACCCAGCACGTTGAACTTGCTCTGATCCACTTCGCCGGTGGCATGGGCGCGGCCCAGCACATCGCGTGCAAAACGCTCGCTTGCCAGCAGCTGCACGTTTGCCAGGGTTTGCGCGGCAAAGGCTTCGTGCATATCAATCAGGGTTAAATCCGCCAGCGTTAGCCCCGCACGATCCAGCGCCAGCGGCGTGGACCACGCCGGACCTAACAGCATGTCCTGCCAGACATCAATGGCGGTAAAGGCATAGCTGCGCAAATAGCCCAGCGGCGTGATGCCCAGCTCTTTTGCACGCGACTCCGTCATCAGGATCACCGCAGCAGCACCATCGGTCAGTGGCGTACTATTGGCCGCCGTCACGGTGCCGTGCTTGCGGTCAAACGCCGGGCGCAGTTTGGCGTAATCCGCCAGCGTCGAGGTGCCACGAATATTATTGTCTTCAGTAAGAGGCTCTCGATAGGGAGGCGTGTAGGCGGTCATGACCTCGTCGGTGAGTTTGCCCTCCGACCAGGCTTTCGCTGCCAGCTGATGCGAGCGATGCGCCAGCGCATCCTGCTGCTCGCGGGTGATGCCGTAGGTTTTTGCCATCTGCTCGGCGGTATCGCCCATTCGCAGGCCAGTCGAGTATTCCGCGACGGCAGGTGGCACGGGCATGAGATCGCGCAGGCGTAAACGCGAGAAGAGTTTGAGCTTCGCACCGGTGGTGCGGGCTTTATTAGCATCCACCAGAATGCGGGCCAGCTTTTTACTGACGCCAATCGGCAGTACGGAGGAAGAATCGGCGCCACCTGCGATCCCGGCGCGAATGGTGCCCGCCATCAGACTTTCCGCCACGTTTGCTACCGCCTGGAAGCTGGTCGCGCACGCGCGGCTAACGCTGTAGGCATCGGTATGAACGTTCATGCCGGTACCGAGAACAATCTCACGCGCAATGTTAGGGGCTTCAGGCATCTGTACCACCTGGCCGAAGACCAGTTGTTCGATGACCTCAGGCGGAATTTCGCTGCGAGCCAGCATCTCCCCCACTACCATTTTCCCCAGATCGACAGCCGGTATACCGTGAAACGCCGTCGCCTGACGCGCAAACGGCGTACGCAGACCGCTGACAATGGCAATGCGGTCACCTTGTCGGGTGATTAGCGGTAATGCCTGACTCATAACCTTCCCCTGTGAAAAATTTTACATGACTATAAAGTGGTCTGACCTGATAACAGTCTTAACCATTTTTTTACATTCAGCCAATCGGGGAAGCTTAAAAATGCGAGGTAAAACACAGAGAAGAAAAAGAAAATGCCCCTGCATGGCAGAGGCAATTGTGCGGTTTGTTGCCGGGTGGCGACGGTGCCTTACCCGGCCTACACGATCGTAGGCCCGTGCAAGCGAAGCGCCGCCGGGCAAAAAGGATTAACGCAGACCGAGCTGGAAAATCAGCGTTTCAGCTTCGCAGGCAAACACAAAGTCGATATCCAGCTTCACGCCGCCGTCCACTTCCGTGAAGGTAGATTTGATTTCACACGGATCGGACTCCACATCACGCGCGCGCTTGCTCAGCGCGGCCAGCGTTTCTTCGGCTTCGGCGCGGTTGGTGAACACACGGCTGTAAGACGCGGTGCAATCGGTGTTGTCCATGATGGTGCCAACATCCATACAGCAGCAAACCGGGGTTTCATCAGCACTGCATTTACTCATAGCTCAATTTCCTCTGTATTCGCGCAGCGCGCGAGATAAACACGATGCTGATATTTTACGCCCCAGCGCTGGCTCTCTCCAGCCGTTAATGGCGCAAAATCGGATAAGTGACCGATATCACACTAAAAAATGATCTAAAACAAAAACCACCCTTTTGGGTGAGCCGCGATGGTCACAATTTTGCCAACCAGATCTCGTTTCAAGAAACATGTTTGAAAATATTAATAAACAAACTTGCAACATTCAGGCTGGTCGGACCTATACTCTGGCCACTGGTCTGATTTGTCTGTCATACCTCAGACCCTACACTTCGCGCTCCTGTTACGGTATGTAACAATTATTGAATAAAAATAACTCAATGAGGTTATGGTCATGAGCCAGAAAACCCTGTTCAACAAGACTGCGCTGGCAGTCGCAGTGGCAATCGTCTCTACTTCCGCCTGGTCAGCGGGCTTTCAGCTAAACGAATTTTCTTCCTCTGGCCTTGGCCGCGCGTATTCAGGGGAAGGTGCAATCGCTGATGATGCGGGTAACGCAAGCCGTAACCCTGCATTAATCATGATGTTCGATCGCCCGACCTTCTCTGCTGGTGCGGTGTATATCGATCCTGATGTCAACATTTCCGGCACGTCACCTTCTGGTGCGAGCCTGAAAGCAGATAACATTGCGCCAACGGCGTGGGTACCTAACCTGCACTTCGTTGCACCAATCAATGAACAATTTGGCTGGGGCGCATCCGTCACGTCTAACTATGGCCTTGCTACCGAGTTCAATAACAACTACCCGGCAGGCGAATACGGCGGTAAAACAGACCTGACAACGCTAAACCTGAACCTGAGCGGTGCTTATCGTCTGAACGACAGCTGGAGCTTCGGTCTGGGCTTTGATGCCGTCTACGCCGATGCAAAAATTGAGCGTTACGCCGGTGAACAAACGGCTCGCCTGCCGAAAAACAGCAACAAAATTGCCAGCCTGAAGGGCGATGAGTGGGGCTATGGCTGGAACGCCGGTATTCTGTACGAGCTGGACAAAAACAACCGCTGGGGCCTGACCTATCGTTCCGAAGTAAAAATTGACTTCGACGGTGATTACAAGAGCGGCATCCTGACGCCGGTCAACAGCCTGGTCCCTGGTGCGGGTACCACTATCCCGTGGGGGACTTCCGGTCAAACTGTCCCTGGCTCACTGTCACTGCATCTGCCAGAAATGTGGGAAGTCTCGGGTTACAACCGCGTAGCGCCACAGTGGGCTATTCACTATAGCCTGGCCTATACCAGCTGGAGCCAGTTCCAGGAACTGAAAGCGACCGGCACCAACGGTCAAACGCTGTTCTATAAGGACGAGAGCTTCCACGACGCCTATCGCATTGCGTTGGGTACCACCTATTATATGGATGATAACTGGACATTCCGTACCGGTATCGCATTCGATGACAGCCCGGTACCGGCTGATAAGCGCTCCATTTCCATTCCGGATCAGGACCGCTTCTGGGTGAGTGCTGGTGCAACCTACGCGTTCAACGAGAATGCTTCTGTCGATGCGGGCGTATCTTATATGCATGGCCAGAAAGTGACCTTCAAGGAAGGCCCGTACGAATTTACCTCTGAAGGTAAAGCCTGGCTGTTCGGTACTAACTTCAACTACGCGTTCTAATCGCGCAGGGATCAAAAAAGGTGAGCGTTGCTCACCTTTTTTATTTATTCCGAATCAATATCTTTGAGTTCGTTTTCAATAGCCTTCGCGTTTGGATTATCTTCCGGCTTCAGCTTGCCGCCGTTGGCGATAAAGTCATGATTCTGGAAGTACGCTTCACGCACCATAATGTATGGATCGGACGACTGGCGCAGCAGACCGTCTGAATCAAGCAGTTGCGCACGGGTTTCAATCCCTTCCACCGTCCATTTACCCACCGACAGCGGCCAGGTCAGCCACGACAGAACCGGATACAGCGTATCGACCATATCGCCGCCATCATCACGCACGGTGAAGCTGCCATAGAACGGCAGATGGACGTAAGGACCGTAACCGACACCATAATGCCCCAGCGTACTGCCGAAACGGTGCGGCTGTTCACGCTGCAGTTTCGGGTTTGCCATACCTGCAACATCGATAAAACCACCCATACCCAGCAGGGAGTTCAGGAAGAAGCGCGTAAAGTGCACCATCCCCTGATACGGATCGCCCTGCAGGAAATAGTTGACCATCACCGCAGGCTCTTCGAGGTTGCTGGTAAAATTGCTTAACCCGTTACGCGCGGGCTGTGGAACGTAATCGCGCCATGCTACTGCCACCGGGCGAACCACATACGGGTCCAGCACGTTGTAGTTGAAGCTATACATAGAGCGGTTAAATCCTTCGAGAGGATCGGAGCGTCCCGTTTGCTCCCCGGAGCTGGCGCAGCCCACAAGCATCGTCGCGCCCAGCGCAAGCGCCGACAGCCGAAGTTTCATAAATATCTCCCTGTTCAGTATGGCTATCGTTGATTGCCATCCGTAACGGAGCATCTGGCGCTCCGTCTGAAAACGTGCAAGTGATTGTAACAGCACGTTTACCGATGTCTATGAGTACAGTTACGGGCAGTAATCACCGTGACTCTGATCTCAGCATAGCCTGACTTTTGGAATTCGTTTCGCTGGCAATTTTATAATGTCTTTGAACAAGATGTATCACCTTTGTTGTCATTCCCGCCAATTTAAGAGCATCCCCACAGGCATCCCGATAAAAGCCGCTACGCTTAAAAGAAAGATCAACCTCCGGGAGCAGATATGAAAGAAGTGGGTGAAGACAAAATTGGCGAAAGTAATGAGGAACATGAAATTGAAAGCGAGGAGAAAGCGCGCGGTGAGGAGATAGAGATTGATGAGGAGCGCCTCCCCTCCCGCGCGATGGCAATTCACGAACATATACGCCAGGACGGCGAAAAGGAGATGGAGCGCGATGCCATGGCCCTCTTCTGGTCAGCTATCGCGGCTGGATTGTCAATGGGCGCCTCGCTGCTTGCTAAAGGGATATTTCATGTGCAGCTGGAGGGCGTTCCCGGCGGATTTTTACTGGAGAACCTCGGCTACACCTTCGGCTTTATTATCGTCATCATGGCCCGCCAGCAGCTATTTACTGAGAACACGGTGACCGCCGTACTGCCGGTGATGCAAAACCCTACCCTCGGCAATTTTGGTTTATTGATGAGGCTCTGGAGCGTGGTTCTGCTGGGAAATATCATCGGCACGGGCATCGCGGCCTGGGCATTTGAATATATGCCGATATTTGATGAACCCACCCGGGACGCATTTGTGAAGATCGGTATGGATGTGATGAAAAACACGCCAGTCGAAATGTTTTCAAATGCCATTATCTCTGGGTGGATTATCGCCACAATGGTGTGGATGTTCCCTTCTGCCGGTAGCGCTAAAATCGTGGTGATCATACTGATGACCTGGCTAATTGCGCTGGCGGATACCACGCATATCGTGGTCGGTACCGTTGAGATACTTTACCTGGTCTTTAACGGTACGCTTCACTGGAGCGATTTTTTCTGGCCGTTCGCCATTCCGACGCTGGCGGGGAATATCTGCGGTGGAACGTTTATCTTCGCGCTGTTAAGCCATGCCCAAATCCGTAACGACATGTCGAATAAACGCAAAGCCGAGCTTAAGGCGCAGGCAGAAAAGGATAAAGCAGCAAAAAAATCAACCTGAATGGTGACTCTTTGAGCAGTCAGGCGGCAACGCGCTTAACGCAAAGTGTAAATAACGCTATACTCGTGCCGCCTCGTCCCCTTAGTTAAATGGATATAACGAGCCCCTCCTAAGGGCTAGTTGCAGGTTCGATTCCTGCAGGGGACACTTTTATCTTCCTCTGTTTTTAACCCGAATTAGTCTGTTCGCTGCAAAAACTCATTGAGCAGAAGCATCCTGCTTTATTTGAGCATAACGCGTTGCCAGTTGCTTTAGGTGAAGCTCAAGTTGGGTCTTTTCTGCTTCAGGGAGCGCACTTCCTGCAGGATACTGCGACAGGCGCCTGAGCTGCTCTTCAGCGGGTATCGCATGGTTAAATGACTGTATAGTCGAAAAAACCACGGATTTAAGCTCACTCACGGTTATATATTTTCCTTTTTGCTCATCCAGACTACTCAGCCGATCACTCAGTTGCTGAAGCGTCATCATCCCCTGATACCAGCTGTTCATTGCGTCTACAGGCAACGCCGTCGCGTTAAACTTTTTTTGCCACTGTATTATCAGCGCTTTAGCCTCTTCGGGCCGTAATGTCTGGAGCTGCTTTAACAGCTGTAGGCTGTAGGAAATATTCCAGTCAGGAGACAGTTTATCCAGCCGTGCAAGCTGCTGCTGCGTATCTGAGATAAACGTAGACGGTAACGTTCCTCGCTGCGTTAACGCGTCTTGCTGAACAGGTGTAAGCACTTCAGGTAACGGCGCCAGCGAGGCAATGGCCTGAGTCGTTAAGGGATCGGGTCTGGAGAGAAAGCCCCCTCCCCACGCTACGGCGACGCAGACCACCAGCATAGAACACATCCCGGCGACAAAGGGCTTCCATGGTCTGGCCGATCCATGCGCTGTCGTAAGCCCCTCTGCATTAGGCTGGTTTTCCGGTTGCACAACATAGACCCATTTCACTTCGTCAATCGGGTCTGCCCTCTCCTGAGGTAATTCGCGATCGGGCAGCATGAGTGCATTCAGATCTGATGCGTCATTACTGCTTTCCAGCCGTTCAGCATTCGAACGTATCATCATTCGTAACGTATCGAACTGGCTTAGGTGTTTCAGTTCAAGGCGCTGAAGGACCGCACTCAGGCGGGTAAGCAACGCTTCAACACGATAAAGCTCACTAAGATGGCTGTTGTTGAGTGGGAGCATACGCATGCGCTGCTGCAGTCGCTGGCTCAGGCCGCTAAGAATTTCCATACGAGCGTGTAGCGTCTTCGGCCAGAAAACGTCCCACTGATGGCTAATCAGGGCCTCCAGAATCGCCAGCCCTTCGTTCAGGCCAGCTAACCCCGACAGGTGAGTCCGGGCAAGGGTGTACCAGGCCGCGGTCTGCAACTCCACGCCGTTCTGTTCAAACAGAGAGAGACAGCGTCTTTCGACATACTGCCAGTTCACATCCGGGCGAGCAGGATGCGTCAGCTTGCTGAGTTCATCGCGGAGGTTAGCGTAATCTGGCAGCGTGCGCGGGTCGCCGCCGGTTTTTAGCGTTGTGTGTGTGGTCATCCTGGATGGGCCTGCATATCCGTGTGGTTAATTTTGTCAATTGATCTCTAAGGCTATTTGGCGATTAAAAATGCAATGACGCATAAAAGGAATGAATGTTATCGCTATGGCAGCAGCGCTAAAATCAGACCGAAAAACACACCTTCGTCCAATAGTTGTCCGGATCGGGATGAGGTATCTGGGGGAGTAAAGATCCAGCCATTTGCGCTCCCCACCCGCATGAACAGGCGTCCTTGAGAAATCACCTTATCCCCGGAACAGAAAGTCACCTCGACACAACCGGCGACTCCCTGTCCATACAGAAAGATCGGCATAAATTTTACCGCCCGGCAGTCATAACGCAGAACAATACCGGAAATCTCAAAAGCTCCGCCCTCTACCAGCAGATCCGGAACGGATACCGTTAGTGGCTCCACATTCAGTCCCGTATCCGTCAGCCACGCGTCCATTTCATCCTGCAGCTGAGCCATTCGCTGGCGAAACTCTGCAATATCAGCCTGACTCTTGCTGATTGCAGGAACAGGTGCAGCTTGTCGCGCCTGCAACTTCTTCAGGAACTGTAATTTTACGGACATGATGTTATCGGACCTTACAAATGGAGAGTTGTGTCGAGATACTGTTGTTGTCTGAGATGCCTTAACAGGACCCGCCCTTCGGGCATAAATTCAGTCCCGTAGCGCACCAGACCAATCCCTTTAAGTTCAGCGTCAATGGCATAGCGCAGTTCGCCGGGGATGTTCTGTTCCAGCAGAACAACGGTTATTTTTTTCAAGCGCGGTTCGTATTTGAGCAGGACGGCAGATAATGTGCCCATAAGCTCATGAGCCGTTCCCGGCATGCCCTGCAGGATTTTGGTCATATCCGGCAGGCCGTAGTCAGGCAGATGCGCCAGCGTGCCGGCGCGACAGTTGAGAACGCGCTGCATGTTATCGAGTACGGACAAAATGACCTGGTTCTGCTCGCTGACCTGATGCAGGTCGAGACCGCCGGTGAAATTGCCATAAAGTACTTCATACAGAGAAGGACGAGATGATTCACTCATCTTTCAGCGCCTGCAGAGTCAGTCGATTGTTGCCCGCTTCAATCACCCGGGCCTTCTCAGGATCAAGCTCATCGCGGCTCATTACCACACGCCAGGTGTTGTTCTCCTGGTCCGGTGACATAAACATCCCGGCCACTGCCACATACTGCGCATCCTTTTCCATTGGCATATCGACCATGACAGCACCACCCGGTTGCAGCCGTATATCTTTCTCCGCCACCAGGTCTGCCTTGACAGCCTGGCTGTCGTCTTTAAACAATGACGGGTAGTCCGTGCTGTCAAAAGTTTTGCGATCTTTAAGCTGATAAATACGCACAATCGTCGACAGAGCTACACCACCAGCATTGCTGTTCACGGCTTCACGGGCACGTATATCCAGATGCAGGATCTTCACCTGCTTATAAAAAATTGATTTAGTCACGGCGACAGTGCCGTCCGTAACACTCTGAGTAAGTCCACAGCCTACCAGCATCAGCGTAATGCCTGTAGCCAGCGTAACCAGAGGAAATTTACCAGCGGTAATCGCCATCTTCATCAGTCTCCCTGCGGTGAATATTTTCCTGTACGCGCTCGTAGCGGCCAAGATTGATGGTTATTGTTTTTGGGTGTGATGCAGTCTTAGCCGCATTCAGCGGTCGCATCACGGCGGTGCGGCCCAGTTGCACTGCACCCGCTTTGGGTTGAGTGCTCATTGTCGCGTCAGGCAGCAGGCTACGATCGACACACAGCTGCAGGCGGACTTCCAGGCGAGAGCCAAGATACACGTGCAGGAGCGCCATCAGGTCCGCGTGAAGCTCCCCGCCCGGTAACCAGCCCTGCACTTCTGCCGGGTCAGTGGTGGTCAGACGCATCAGCACCTGGCTGTTCACGTCGGTGGCATAGTTGCCCATCACCGGTCGATTTGTCAGGGTGACGGGCTGGCTGACGCTCATGGTCAGTGGCTTCTTCAGCGGCACACGGCGTTTGTCATGGTGCCAGATTTTCGCCTGCGTGTTGGGTGCCAGCAGGCGCACCAGCGAGGCCATGCCTTCTGCGGTACGCCCCGGCAGTAACATGACCGGCAGCAGTGCCAGAAAGCGCGAAGCCGGGGTCGCGATACTGTCCGTGCAGCCGTTAATCCCGAGCCCGGCCAGTCCCAGCAGGTACTGCGAGGTTTTGTCCTTGCCGCCTTCTTCGAAAGTCGCCGGGTATGAATATTTACGCCAGATACGGTAGTACTGAGCAATCAGCCGGTGGTTGAAGATATCGAGGAAGTCCGCGTTAGCTTCGTACCCTTCCCGTCGCTGAGCGATGTCATCGATATAGTGCGTCGGCAGCGGAGACTCCACGCCGTAGAGCCCCATAAAGGTGGTACGGATTGTGGGTGGAAGGTGCGGATGTTCCGGTAGCTCTGCCCCTTTGATTTCAGAGGCCGGGAACCCCATCCCCGAATGGGGACGGAAGCGTACCGGCTCATGTCGCACCTGCCAGGTGCTACCGGTGACCGGTTTATCCGGCTGGCTCTGCTCCAGCAGCTGGCAAAAACGATAAAAGTTCATGTACGGCAGCCGGTCGCCCAGTTGCGCTATCAGCCTGGCAGACGCGGACTGTGATTCTCTTTCCACCGGATACATTTTCCTTCTGGCTGAACAATGAGGGTGAGCTGGTTGAACTGGTTCATATCGGCATACAACGCAAAGAATCGGTTGAGCATTTCACCGAACAGGTGAATATCACCCTCACCGGTAAAACCATTGCTGTCGAGGGTGACTTCGATATCCAGCCCCCGCAGCAGATAGCCCTGTTCAAAACGTTGAAGGCGATGATGTTTTACATGCTGAATCGCCTCCAGACGCCGGGTGTTCATTTCATCTTCCTGCCAGTTATACAGGGCAAGCGTGCCGCGCAGCACTTCGGCAGTACTCATCATGTTCAGGAATCCGGATCCCAGGTGGCTCAGCACCCGCCAGTGAAAACGGTCTTCAGAAGGCGGATAGACTGGCAGCGTTGGTTTGCAGAGGTTACGTACTGAAAGTTGCGTACTCATCACCTGCTCACAGCGGTCAAGCAGCGTGCTCTGGAGCGCACGGCGCGGCAGCTGGCCGTTGGTGCCGGTGATTTGCAGCGACACGGCTTCACGTTCAAACAGGCGGTCCTCTTCCCACTGGTGCCCGCCAAGGATAAGCCAGGTGTCATACAGCCCGGTCACGCTGCGCTTCACGCGGGTATGGTAGTAACGGGGGGGAGCATGACGGCGCATCATCCCGCCCTTGTGCCTGAAGCTGCTAAACGGCACATACTCCGCGTCATTGGTGCGGTTTGAGCCAGTGACTGAATCCACCGAATAAATCTCGGTATGTCCGTCCTGCAGACGTTTTGGACGCAGCAGGTATTCGCTTTCAAGCCCGGTAATGGTCAGCGGGTCAGCCTCCAGCGTAAACAGGTTAATCACCGGCACGCAGTGAAGGCGAACCGCATCATCAGTGACCGGCAGGTCAGATGGCCATGGCGTAGTGAACACCACTTCAATATCAAAATACTCGGCCCCCGCTGGCGGCGTGATGCCCTCAAGGCCGTTAAGGTGGACAAACATAAACTTGTCGCGGAAGGTGAAATACTCCAACAGAAGCTGGTAGCCGCTGAACGCGGTATCGCCTTTCGGCCACAGGCAGTCTTCGTCACGAAAGCCGCCCGGTGAGAAATATCCGTCAAGCCGGATACGGTCAGTCTGACCAGGCAGGCGCATATAGAGTGCGGCCTGCCGTTTGGTCAGCATAAGGTGCAGCTGGCTGCTGACCGGTGCATCCGCCCCGAGATAGAGGCTCAGGTCACTGAGGTCCGCATGGGACCAGTCCGCCTGTGTGCTGCAGGCAAAGCGCATTCTCAGTAACGAGCGCCCGTCCGGCTCAGTGGTCATGGTCACCCGAGAGATATTCAGCGGGTTGAGCATCACATCGCGGGTTGTGCGGTAACGGCAGACCGTGTTTTTCGGCCCCACCGGGCGGGAGTACACTTCCAGCCCCGCGGGCATCACCTCTGCCATCTTAACGGTCTGAAGCGCAGGCGTGAACGCGACCACCGAGAGTGACGGAATGGTCCGAAGGTAATGTGGCCAGAGCATACTGACCAGTCCTTCAGTCAGCTCCGGCAGATCGTCGTCAATCTTTTCGCGAAGCCGCCCCATTGAGAAGGCAAATCCTTCGAACAGCCGTTCAACATACGGATCGGGAGTCCCGGCTTTATCCAGGTCGAGCATCGCTGCACGATCGGGATGGGTCTGCGCGAACTCTTTTGCGGCTTCACGCAGGTAGCGCATTTCTGCATCAAAATAGCGCAGGGTTAAATCTTCCATAAAACACCTGTTTGATTAATGTCCGAATGGTGAAGGGCCATTAATGAGCTGAAGCAGACTTAATGATATCGGGAAAAAAACAATATCAGCAGTGAGTGCTAACGGGGTAACGACAATATTGGTCGCCAGATTTACGGGATGAAAATCGGTTCCAGACTCCAGCGAATAAAACTGAACGCTGTACGTTCTCCCCAAAGATTCAGTCTTATCAAAATTATAATTAAGGCTCACTTTGGGAATAATCACTCCCGTGATATATACGTCCCTGACATACCGGACACCGTTGCTCCGGAAGCCTGCATGCTGAATAGTCTCTAACTCTTCTTTTGAAAGCATCCTGGAGGGTTCATTGACTTCGACAGGAAGAGCATCGCTGAACTGAAGCACGCTGTCGCTGCCTGATGGTTTGTTTATCAGAAACTTAAGGGTATTCTCTTCCCGACCTGATATCAGGGGAATTTGAGTTGCAAGTTTATTAAAGGACAGAAGTTCATCAGCCCCCCGGGTCAGAATGTATATATATTTTTCACCTACAAAGGCAACACCTTCAGAGGGAACGTTAACAGTAGTTTTTTTGCTTCCCTGAACAACAGAAACAGCAAGGTTTTTATACTGAAATACACCGGTTACACTGTCCTGAATCTGAATATGTCTCTCTGTTTTTGGCTCGGCGACCTTATTTCCTCCCCACAGCAGTGCTGTACAACCTGAAAGCAAGAACATCACACCTAAACAAGTAAATATTCTAAGACGTTTCATTTTTTAATTTCCCTTTATTCTGATTTCTTTCCTGAAGGTATGACTAATTATCATCCGCAAAGCACGGCGGCACGGGCAGGATCAACTGCGATCAACCCGGCAAGTAACTGGTCCATTACCGGTGTAAGGCGAGTCTTATCAGCCTCACTGCGACTGGCTTTCAGCCGCAGGAGTTTCAGATGACGGGTCTGTACCTCAAACAATAGCTCAGGCTCCCAGTTCGTAAGGGTGACTTCACCGGCCCGCTCGCCCAGCTCCGCAAACAGATGCACCGCCAGCTCATTTTTGCCGTACTGCTCCGCGATACGCCCCATCAGCAGGCGCAGCAGCCACTGCTGGCGTACGGTAGTGATGCCGGGACGGGCCTGCAACCAGCTCAGTGCCGCATCCGGGCCTTCACTGTCGGCCAGTGCCACTGCTTCCGGCTCCAGCGCCAGAATGTCATCGTTGCCTGGGGACATCTGTGCGGAAGGAGTGTCATTGCCCCACCCGCCTGTCGAATCCAGCACGCTCTGCTGGATCCAGTTCAGTGTCACGTCATCCGCAAATGGTGTGCCGTCACTGAAGGCCAGTGTTTCGAGCCCGGACAGACGGGTCAGCAGCCCTTTCAGGTCAGCCGCGATAATACCGGCCAGCGTGTCCTGACCGGATTTCGTCAGCGCCTGATGGATATACCACTGCAAATCCAGCCACAGGTGATTGGCACCACGAGAAAACGCGTTGTCCGCCGTTTCCAGCATTTCAGCCCAGTTCTGCTGTAGGTAGAGGCGTTTAAGTAACGCGCGCTGGTCTGCTCTTGGCGGTTCGATGCGGGTGCGGCCCTGCGCATCCGGGGCCGGAATTGCCCGCAGGGTATCGTGACGCAGGCTCTTCATCAGATGGTGTGCTGACAGCCAGCCGTCCGGCTGTTCACGCAGATATTCAGCGAGCACGCGGGCCTGCGCCAGCAAATCCTGACCGGAGGTGATACGTCCGATGACCGGGGCATCGTAGTGGCTGGCACTCGCAGGGGGTTCGAAGGCACTGGCGTTCTGAGGCACAACCGCATCCACACCACCCGCTTTCTGCAAGCGGCTTTCAAGAGCACCATACAGCGTATTGAGTTCCGGTCGAATTTCATCCGGCTCATTTTCCGTCAGTTGCTCTATCAGCAGCAGTGCCCCGGTGGTACGTATCGCATCGATCCTGACCACTTCGGGGTACAGGGAAAGAGAATCAGTCATTCGCGATCCCGCCAGCCATTCCAGTGCCGCCTTACGGCTGCGATCACGCTGTGGATGCAGTTGTGTACCAAAGCGCTCCAGCAGGCCGCACAGCAGTTCAAGTCCTTCAGCGAGCCCCTGCTCACCTTCGCGGTGCAGCTTTGCCCAGCAGTAGTAGGTGGCCACACGGATATCTTTGGCGGTCGTGGTCAGAAGCTTCTCTGCAAGCTGGCAAATAAGTTCGGTATCCGCACCTGAGAGTTTGTTTACCTCCTCGCGCATCTGCTGAAAGTCATCGTCATAACCCGGGTCGTCACCCTGAGGTGATGGACCGGACAGCGGCTGCAGCCAGCTATCCCAGAGCCTAACCCGCTCACGGGTGGCCGCAAGGAGTGGCTCCTGCTCAGTCTGGCAGGCGCTGAGTAAAGCATTGAGCGTGCTCATCAATATACGTTCTCTGTATCATTGCTTGCGCTTTCGGCCTGGTCTGATGCTTCCAGGCCTGTCGTGCTGAAGATGGTCTCTGGCAGGCGGAAATTACGCAGCTTCAGCAGCGCCAGCGGGCCCTCTCCCGCTTCGGTACGCAGGGTGTAATTGAGTGTACGACCGTCCTGAGCCAGCCAGCTCAGGCTGTAGCTGCTACCCACGCCCGGATAAGCACTGACGGCAGCTTTGTCGAGCAGTCGGATCCATCCCCAGGCGCCTGGAATATCCGCATACTGACGGGTGCCTGCCTGGGTGCTTATCCAGCTCAGGTTCGCACCAGGGGCCTCAGTATCCGCAGGCCAGGCGAAGCGCTTCCAGACTGGCATCTGGTTAACGTATATCAGCTTCTGGTTGTCGATAATCATGGTGGTTTGCATCACGCCATCGGCAGTACCCGGACGCAGTTCGAAGTTCATCCCGGCATTGCCTTCGGTGAAGGCGACATCCGAGATATGACTCAGGGTGTTGATGGCATTGAGAAACTCTGGGTTAAAGGCCAGCCCCTGCGAGTTGATGCTGTCCGGCACCCAGTGGTTTCCTTCTTTGTGCAACACGCCTTTGAGGCGGTTTTGCAGGAACTGCGCAATACGCCCGGAATCGACATTAAGGTATTTAGCCAGCAGCGGCAGGGATACATCACTGCTGGAATTGTTAAATGGATAGCGCCCACCGAAGGCACTGTTCCACTCAGCCACTACAGCCTGTTGCCACTGGGCATTTAGGCTAGCGGCCGCCGGAGCCAGCACCTGCTGCCAGGCCTGTTCCATCGGAATCACAAAGACCGAACGACCAAAACCGCTCCACTCCTGCCCCAGACCGGCAGCAATCAGGCTGCCGTAGTCGCGGGTTTCAGTCAGATCCACGGCCTTGCCCTGGAATACGGTCTGAGCAAGGGTCTGGGTCATGGCCTGAGGGTCGGCAGCATTAGTCACCTGCTGCAAGCGCAGCCGAACCTGCGTCACGCGGGTCAGGTACGACTGCAAGCTCAGCGACTGCGCAACGGTGTTGCTTTTATCCATCAGCGCCAGCACCGGACCAAAGGTTGCATCCAGCGGGCCGTGAACGCCGGCACTCTGGTCAATGACATCCGTATTGTCACCGCCCAGCAGATTTTTCGCTGATTTCACCAGTGAATCCGAAATCGCCTCCCCGGTCTGTCCGGTACGCCCCTGCACATTAAGGGTATTCATCAGCGCCACCAGAGGTGACTGGCGCACGTCGGCCATCAGAGTCAGCTGGTCAATGGAATCCGACAGCGTGGTGGCCTGGTTCCAGCGCAGGCTGTTGAGGAATTCCAGCCAGGCGCCGCCAAAATCGGCAAAATAACGCTCCGTCAGGCGATTTTTAAGTGCTTCCGGTGAGATTTCATCCTGCTTACTGACCGGACGTTTGCTGTCCGTCAACACCCAGTCGAGCTCGTCCCGGCGCGCCTTCACCACCTTTTCGATGGCAGGCTGGACGGCCTGCTCCCATGCCTGGCGGGTAAACATACCTGGCACGATCTCGGTGGTGCTGAACAGGCGGGCAGCATCAGTATCGCCGGTCATGTCCTCGAGACGCATATCGACATACAGATGTGCCACCTGTGAAAGCATTTTCTGGTACAGGGTCGATTCGCTATTACGCACGCCCATCAGGCGAACCAGCAGGGAACGCGCCTGGCTGACCATGTTTTCATCAGCTCGCAGTTTCCACTCAGGATGTGTGACCAGTTGTGCACCATAAAACGACAGCAGCGACGGAGCCACGCCTAGCCAGATACCGTCTTTCACGCCGTCACGCTTCGGCCAGTCCTGAAGCAGCACCGTGCTAAACCAGGCACCATCCATATGCTCAGGACGCGCCAGCATCAGGTAAAGTTTCAGTTGGTCATAGGTCGCTTTTGCCCTCTGCTCGCGCAGCGGGCTATCCGGAGGCAGCGCGTTAAAGGCACTGACCTGCTTCTGCAGATGGTCTGCAGCCGCATCGCGCAACAGCGGCAACGCGCTGTCCTGATAGTGTGGCCAGAGTGCCGCCAGCAGCGCATTGTTCTGGCTCAGCCCGGCCTTTTCGTACCACGGCACACCATGCTCAGAACGGTACTGCAGACGGGCCAGCGTTTTCTGAAGTTCAGACAGCGCTTGCAGACGCTGCTCCAGGGGCTGATTCTGTCGAGCGGCAAGTTCGGCCTGAGCATTCGCACCGTCAATCTGGCTGCGGTTGGTGACATACGCGATGCTCATCCACATAGCCCAGCTCACCATCGTGAGCGCAGCTGCAGATGCCATTACCTTGCGCCATGGAATACCGGGCTTGCGAGGACGCAGCCCGGCAGGAAGCGTCCGGACTGATTCAGGCAGAACATCCCAGCGCTTATCCATGCCCCAGTGGTGCGGCACGGCGCGTTCTGCACCGGCTGAAGGCTGACTGAACACCACACCGGCCAGCGGCAGCGGGCGGTACGGATTGAGCATCACCGACAGCGGTGCGGTCATGCTTTCCGGCTCACGAATGAGTTGGTCGGCAAGGGACAGTAGGAAGTTATGTTTCACTTCACTACAGGTCTGCTGCAGACCCTGTGAAGTCAAATCTGCCGTCAGGGTGGAGAGTTGTTCTGCCAGCCCCTCGGCACGACAGCCTGCAGGTAACAAACAACCAGTCGCCTGGGTAATGCGACCTTCTGGTTTACCGCCGCGCGTGTGTAGGGACCAGACATACAGGGGGAGTTTCCAGCCAAGCGCTTCCATACGTGCGCAGATGGCATGAGACAGAGAATCCATGGTGCTTTCAGACGGTACCGGCAGCGGCTGCTCCAGCCCTGGCGCTGAAAGCTGGTCAAAGGCTGAGGTGACCCACACCAGACCATCTACCGGACGGCGGCGCAGTTTGCGCAGTGCGGTCAGCCAGACGCTGTCGGCTGGGGTGTTGAGGTCACCGCCCCACAGCAGCAACGTGCCGCGATCTTCCTGCCAGAGTTCACGGGGGAGCTTGGGGGTGAGATGTTCGACATCGGCAGCGTTGCCAGTTACAAGCAAGATACGAATTTTGCTATGCCAGAAATGACCGTAAGTATGGCGCAGAGCTTGTTGTACTTCGGTTATTATTTTTTTACTTATGTCTACTTGTTTCAAATGAGCACTATTATTGTTTGACTGAGTACTCTGTTTATCATTTAACTTACGGAAAAAACGCAATCTTGACCCAAACGCAACAAGTGAGTAGCGACTGACTAGCAACAAAGAGAGGAAAACAGGAACTGCGAGAATGGTACAGAGTACGCGAAATTTTTCTGCTGGTTCCATCCATCCCAGGGATGATCCCCACAGGTAATAAATTAGAAGCAAAATAATAGCAATGATTATAACAAAAAAAACGCCAGAAAATTTAATAAAGATTTTTTTCATATTATAATAAACCTCTAAACACTGGCAGCCGAGTTAAATAAATGGGAATTCAAAATATCATTATTTTTACTTATCAATAAATACTGCCCTGGGGGGAGATGCTCATTTACATAACTCAATTGCAAAAACTCGGTAAGAGGCGGGCACTTACATAAATAGTTGTCTGAATCAACGTACATATACGACGAAAGTGCACTTTCCGACATTACATCTGTTGTTTTTAACACCATTTTTTTTAACTCTTCTTCATTCAACCCAGAATATATAACACCAGATAGCCCTCGCCCTTCATTAACCCTTCCCCAGAGGAGGGATTTATCTATTCCTGCCCAATCACATTCAGGACGAAAAAAAGCCCCTAAAGATGAGTGGTCACCAGTCTCACCATCATTTCTCAATCTTCCAAACAAAAAAACCACAGATTCAGATTTATTGTCGATTTCATCGTCAAGTAATTCTGCGCCATGAAAATTGGCAGCAATAAGAACTATATATTCATCAGAAGATCTATCCAACCAGTTATCAATGGATTCTGATAAGTTTTTACTAAACTCAATATTCGCCCCCAGATATATACTATCAAGCCGTTCCTGCCAAATCTTTTTTATGAGAGGTTTTAAATTATCATTAAGAACACACACCACTTTTACCCTGGCATACTTAGGCAAAAGACTTAAATGCATATGGATATCGTTAATAATACCCCCGATTATTTTACTAAATAAAATAGCATTTCTCTCCTGCATTTGATAAATGCTAATTAATTCAGGTATTGGAGAATTAAAAGTAAGATATCTGGACATATGCGTTAACTTTGGTGCATAGCGCACAGGCAATAACTTCCCCTCTATGCTATTAGTCACATTACCATTTAAATCGGGCAATCTGACCTGCAACTCAATGACATCAAGATAGGCCCTTCCTTTTTGAAGCAACTCCTGATAATAATCCTGGCGAGTTCTATTCCAGTTAATTGCTTCGATATTCTTATTATTCCATAATATAATTCTGAAGAAAAACACAGCCCCGCAGAAGAGTAATGGTACCAGCAATAACTCAGACCAAAAAGCATAACTATTTTTTGATAAAAACTCAGGAAAATAGATCAAAAAAACACATACATATACAGCAAGTATGCAAACGCAAATTCCAATTTCAACCCATAATGATAATGCTGTTTTGGATATTTTTTCCTCCGAAGGAATATCAAAAATATTTACTGGCATAAATTCACTCCTTTAAAACACGCGAACCGGCGGAAATAAGAATAGCGCCACATGAACAGCGATGCCCTTCTAACGCAACAGCTAACCCGTTATCGCAATGTTTTTCATCTCCCTCATTTATACTATTTATACCGTGTGTTGGACATGAAACCAAATCAGACTTGCGTGCCACAGATTTACCATCAATGGTTATCTGAGATGAGCCCGTTAAGACAGATCCACCATGAGATGTTTTATCACCTACACAAATAATTTTTCTCATATTCTGATTTATCCAATTTAATATATCAATTGGCAACAGTAACATCAGGAAGTCTTTTTAAAATTACAGGGTTATAACTATCTGGGTCATCAACCATTACTGGCTTTCCATTCATCAAAATGGTTCTCCCATTATCATCTGTTTTTGGTACCTTGGGTACAACGTTGCCTGTGTCAGGATCAACAATAACGATCTGATCCTTTCCTGTTATCTTAAATGCCCCCTGCGCCGAATCAAACCTATAGTATCCATTTTTTGATACCAAAGATTCACTCATATATTTAAGACCTTCAGGGATTGAATAAGGAATTGAATCCAGTTTAACTAATGTATTAAATCTTTTATCGAAAAGTAAAATATCATAATGCCCATCATGTTTGATTGAGTTTCTCTGAAGAGAGTCATATGTGCAACCTGAATAAAAATATGTATAGAATTTTTCGTCTTTCATTATCTTATCATTCTTATTAAGACATATATCTGGATACTCATCCATTCCTGATGACATTAAGAACTGCGATATTTTTCTATTTTCTTTTATTCGAACGACTTGCTGGGCTTGATAACTTTCATCTGATATATTTAAATATACTCCTTTAGGTACTTTTATCTTTTTACCTTCAAAAAATCCTATCCATAAATTTTGATCTTTATTTACTAGCCAGTACTCATTGGTATAGAGTCGTTT